>CAZJRI010000142.1:0-13814 GCA_964548025.1 uncultured Pseudomonadales bacterium | reverse complement strand
TGAAGTGTCTCTTAGCTCGAAGGACTAACTGTCCAAAAGGTTTTGACGACGTACATAAGCGGACAAGACATTGATTCCGCGGTAATCAGGGACAATCTGGGAACCCGTATCCCCCGCAACAGCAGCCTTTGCTGCATCAGATTCAACTTCCTGTGCCAGAATCGTATTGTCTTCGACAAACCTGGACTGGGATCGCATCAGACCATCACTGCCTAGAAGATAGGTTTCACCTGATTCTCCCAGACCTTCATTGAACTGCATGATTTCATTGATTCTTCCAACGGGCATCTGGAAAACGAGCACACCAACGAGTTCGCTGCCCTCATAGATGGGCGCGGACATAAAGGAAGCCGCAGCCTTATAAGAAGGTATATACGGTTCGAAATCTACAGTATGAGTTTTCAATCCCGTATCCTGATTCAACGCTTCACGAAATACCCGGGCGAAATTAGTATTTCTGTAGGCATCATTGAACAAGCTGGTGCCATAGTCCAGTTCCTTGAATACGGAATAGACAATATGACCCGTCTCGGGATCTACAAGAAAAATATCATAGTAAGAGAACTTCTCAAGATAGTTACGAAAGATTGGATGGTAAACGGCATGGTCTTTACTGTAGGCGCTTCCATCGGATGCACTATTCAATTCAGATTTTCGCCCCAGCGGGAATTCGTTACTACCTATATAAAGGTATTGAGCCGCAATCGCAGCTTCACTTTCGGGAATCAACTCACGGATAGATATTGTTTCATGAGTCTGTGACTGAAATTCTTTTGCGAACGAATGCTGGTAGTAATTCTCGACTACATTCAATTTCTCCTTGGTAGATACACTGCTCCTCTCATTCGGGAGATTGTGAAATCCCTTGCGAAATGCCTGCACCGCTTCAATCGTCATACGGCTTTCAGACATGGTTTCCACCTGGCTGGCGATCTGTTCAAAGTAGTCTTCGATCTGCGCCTTCTTGACGCCTCTAAGAGATTCAAGTTGCTTGAAACTCTGTTCATGCAAAGCATCTCTCGACCCTGTAATTATATAAACACTAACACCCACCAGCGGTATCAATCCTGCACACAGCATGGAGATGATGAGTATCCACTTAATATCTATCCTGTTGATCACGTGACCTCCCACGAGTAATTCAATTCTTTATATCGAGAATATTGCCCAGGGTTGGCAACTAAATTCTGCAATTACAATTTCAGTGTAGATCAGACTTCAACAAAGTGAAGTAAATGAATAACGTATGTTTGACTTAAACCGACCCCCGGTCTAGACTCTCGGTCGGTTTATAAGTTCTCAATCCCCGTTATGACCAGAACGATGAAACAGCACGAGGCAAAGAAGTCGAAAATCCTCGATGCTGCCTGGCGGCTGTTTGGCGAACTTGGTTATACATCAACCACTGTTAACGTAATCATCGATGAGATTGGTATGGCCAAGGGTACCTTCTACCACTACTTTTCATCGAAACAGGAGGTAATAGACGCGACGATCACGCGTCAGGTAAACAACTACCGGGAAGCTGTTGAAATTGCGCTGGATGACCTCGCGTTGTCAGCAGTAGAACAGTTGAATCTTTTCCTCACGACTTCCTGGAACTGGAAACAGGCCGAAGTTGAATCTATTCACTGGCTCTCTTCTGAAAAGATGGATGACGGGGACCTGATATTCCGCCATAAACTATATGAAGCTATTGATGCCGTCACAACAGAGGTACTAGAGGGTATCGTCATTCTGGGAGTGAAGGAAGGTGTTTTCAAGACAACCAGTCCGGCGAGAACCTCGGCCATGATCGTTGGTTCGTGGGGTATTATCACTCGAACCGAGGACGGATCAACGGCATCTCTTGGTGACATCAAACAAATTCGAGCCAGAATCAGAAAAACGCATGAGTTCTATCTGGACTCGGTCGAAAGGCTACTTGGCATTGGTAAAGGTACATTGAAACGTCCAGGGCGCCACTACGTTGCGACAATCGCAAATATCTATCTGTCCTGGTCACAAAATACTGGAGATTGAACGTGTCTGATAAGAGTGTGAGCAAAAGACATTCAGAAACCGCACTATTTGCAGCTCTGTGCAGGGCGGTAGCATCGGCAGATGTTCCTGGCGAGAAATCAGGTAAAGACCAATTCGCGGAGTTGTTCCTGCCTGCATTCTTGAAATTCATAATCCGATTTAAAGCTATCAGAAACAGATTCCGGGCCAAGAACAAGCTTATGACCCCAGGCGCCTATGAGTACCTGATTGCACGAACAATATTCTTCGATCAGGTATTCATAGAGGGACTCAAAGATGAAGTACCTCAGATAGTGATGCTCGGAGCAGGATATGATACGAGGGCATATCGATTCCATGATTTGAGCAAGAATACAAGAATATATGAACTGGATGTTCCAACCACCCAGAAACGCAAAAAACAACATCTTCAGAAAGCCCGGATGGAAATGCCAGGTAATGTCATTTTAATACCAATAGATTTCAATAAAGACTCGCTTATCAGCGCGCTCGAAAAAGCCGGATACGATAGCAATGCACAGACCCTTTTTATCTGGGAAGGGGTCACCATGTACCTTGAAGATTCTGCTGTTCAATCAACGTTTGAACAAATCTCTGCAAACAAAAAAAACTCTGTTGCATTTGACTATGTAATCACGACCAGGGGAGATAATGTCGATCAACTCTATGGCGTAAAGGAATTCATGGAAACCTGGCAAAAACATCGCAAAGGTGAACCTTTCCAGTTTTCAATTATTGAAGCTGATTTGTGCAGCCTGCTGGCCAGGTACGGATTTCAGATAACAAAAAACATGGGACCTGAAGAGATGCATGAGACTTTCCTGACGAGCGACGACGATAAGATAACCGGATTTTTCAGGTTCGCAATCGCCTCGTCCGCAGAACCTGATAGATCCATTCAGCAATAACTAACGGAGGAGTCAATGCCACTACCTCTTCGATTCGTAATAGTAATCGCTGCCATTCGCTGCGTCACTGAACGTGTCAGGCCATACCAACCCTGAAAAACAACACCAGCCAACGGAATCTTGTATCATGGGCTCGAATAAAGAGGGGCATCATGAACAAAACAAACCACCTGCTAATCAGTCTGACCACACTGGTCCTTTTCGTTGCGCAATCGTCCTGGTCTGATGAAATACCCATTCTGCCAGATGACGACCACCAACTCGTTTACAATATCTACAAAGAACTCGTCGAGACTAATACCACCAACTCCGCAGGTGACAATACGCTCGCTGCGAATCGGGTTGCCGCATGGCTGCGGGTTGCCGGTTTTGCTGACGAAGATATCTTCGTCGGCGGCCCGAAAGCGCGAAAAGGGAATATGGTTGCACGGCTTCGAGGATCGGGCGAGAAGAAACCATTTATATTGCTGGCACATCTGGATGTTGTTGAGGCAAAGCGCTCTGACTGGTCTGTAGATCCATTTACCCTCAATGAAATAGACGGATACTTTTATGGTCGCGGCACCCTGGATGACAAAGCCCAGGCCGCAATAGGTGCAGCAAACATGATTCGGATGAAACGCAGTGGATATATTCCCAACAGGGATATCATTCTCGCGCTCACGGCCGATGAAGAAGGGGGTGGGAATAACGGCGTCTACTGGTTACTGGAGCATCACCCGGAATTGTTGGATGGAGTCTTCGCTTTAAATGAAGGTGGCTCAGGTCTCATACAGGATGGTAAACGTATCGCCAACAGCATTCAGACCGCAGAGAAAATATTCCAGAGTTTCAGAATCACTGCGACAAATCCCGGTGGGCATTCAAGTATTCCCCGGGGCGACAATGCGATTTACGATTTGTCCGAGGCACTACTGAAAATCCGCGGCTATGAGTTCCCGCTTATTTTTAACGATGTCATGCGCCTGGGATTCGAAAGGCTTGCTGATATCAGCCCCGGACAGTTGGGCCAGGATCTGAGGGCGATTCTGCAACCAGCTCCGGACCCCGAGGCACTGGCAAGACTCGGCAAGATACCTTCAATCAATGCCCTGCTTCGAACCACTGCGGTCGCCACAATGATCGAGGGCGGTCACGCACCGAATGCACTACCTCAATCCGTATCTGCGGTAGTCAATGTCAGAATGATGCCAGGGTCTGATGTCGAAGATGTTTTATCGGCACTTATCAAGGTAGTCGACAATTCCGACATAGAAGTAACCCACGAATATGGCGGAAGACCATCTGATCCATCCCCCCTCACTGATGAGATTCTGGGAGCTGTAGAACTCATTACCGAAGAGATGTGGCCAGGTGTTGTGGTATTGCCCACAATGACCACTGGGGCGACCGACGGGGCCAAAATGCGTAACGCCGGGATACCGACCTACGGGGTCTCTGGTATATTCGTCGACAGAAATGATATTCGCGCCCATGGAAGAGATGAACGACTGTTAGTCAGGTCATTTTATGAGGGGTATGCGTTTATGTATCGGCTTATTGAAGCGTTGAGTTCCTGATCCCCCGGGACAGTTTATTTCTCTGTCACAACTTATATTGGGATTCACTGGTCCCTACACCAATCCAATATGATGAGGATCTGAATATTCGTCATCAAATTGGAGTCAGTGAAACCGACTGCACAAATACCTCCGGGGTTAGCTGAACACGGTCGATCAGCAGCCACACCCTGAAATTACTCGGTTGGTATACCCAACACTTAGTAGTAGACTTAATCTGAACCAGTAAATAACCAGTTCACTCGGCCGCTCAACCGGCAGCATGCAATCTGGTTTGATCTGGAGAAACGGACGAACATAAAAGGGAACCAGTGAATCATGAATATGCAAAATAGCCAAAAGGAACCGGCGCATATGACCGAAAACAGCATTCTCAGAGCCGAAGATCTTCGGACCTTTGACGCAATGTGTATACCAGAGGTCAAGGCCTATTCGCCGTCTCAAATCAAATATATCCGAAAAGAAAACCATGCGAGTCAGGCTGTTTTTGCCATGTGCCTGAATACCAGTGTCTCTACAGTTCGACAATGGGAACAGGGTTCGAAAAAACCGAATGGCATTGCGCTTAAGCTTTTGAGCCTGGTACAACGGAGGGGTCTGCAAGTCTTACTCTGATATGACAACTAATTTTATTACTCGGCGATACCTGAATTCCCATCAGCGAATGCAGCTCAATTACCGACAAAAACAATGAGAACCAGTTTTTCAGCCTACAAAGGGGATGAACCCTATATCTTCGTCAGCTATGCACATGCAGACGATAAGCTCGTAGCGCCTGAGTTGGAAAGACTCCACCAATACGACTATCTGGTGTGGTACGACGAAGGTATCAGTGGCGGATCACGCTGGACGGAAGACATCGCTCAACGCCTGCGAGGCGCATCACTTGTTCTTTACTATGTGACGCCAAACTCAGCGGCATCAGAGAATTGCGCCAACGAGATAGACTATGCACTCGACAATCAGCGACCGGTCCTGGCGGTTCAGCTAAAACCAACAGAACTCTCTGAGGGTCAAAAATTGGCACTCGGCGGACGCCAGATGCTTATGCGTCACGAACTGCCGGAAAAAGAATACCTCTATAAGCTCGTAGAGGCGATAGCAGCACAATTTGGCCGGGAGATGCCTAAACCAGAGAATTTCCGGCAACCCTTTTATTCGAGAACGTCAACGCTGGCAGTAGCAGCAGTATTATTCGTCATCCTATCTTTTGGAGTCTGGTATGGCGTATTCAGATCAGCCGATGAGGTGCTGACTTCCACTGATCCTCCCGAACAAATGCAGATACTGATTGCTGATTTTGATAACCAGACCAACGTGAAACTATTCGACGGCACTCTCGAAACAGCATTGAAAATTGGCCTTGAAGTTGCGCCCTTTATCGCAACCTTTGACCGCAACCAGGCTCAGAAATCGGTAGCATCTCTTGGCGGCACGGACGGGCTGAATGAAGAAGGTGCACGCCTGATTGCCGTCAGAGACAACTTAAAACTGGTACTGATCGGTACTGTCGCACCAGACGATGCTGGCTTTGATCTGAGTATACGCGCCATTGAACCTGTCACTGGTGCTGTTCGTGTAGAAGCAAATGCAAGTGCCGATGATCAATTAAGTGTTCTGGAGGTAATCGCATCACTATCCAGAGAGATCCGAACCGGGCTGGGCGACGCAACAGCGCAACAATCGGCACTATTTGAAACCTTGTCAGCATCCTCACTCGAAGCAGCGGCCTTTTATTCCCAAGCCCAGTTATACGCTGTTGACTGGAAACATGATCAGGCAGCGATCGAATATGCCAATGCAATTTCAATCGATGAAAACTTCGGCAGAGCCTATTCCGGCTGGGCCTATAGCGCCCATGTGCTGGGCCAGGCGGATAAAGCCGCCGAGCTTTGGGGCAAGGCGCTGCAGTTGCTTGATACGATGACTGAAAGAGAAAGATTGCGTACTCTCGGGATCTATTATGGCAATACGTTCAACTACGAAAAAGCGACGGAGCACTTTACAAATCTGACAGAGAAATTCCCTGCCGATGCTCCTGCAAGAAACAATCTGGCAATGATGCACTTCTTTAACCTGAAGTTTGACAAAGCAGCGGAAGTCGAGAAAGGCCTGCTCGATATTTATCCTGATAAATTACTCTATATCACAAACTATATGTTGTTTCGCATGTACGCTGGTGAATTTGAAGAAGCAAGCCGCCAGGCAGACGAGGTTCTGGAATCCAATCCGGATTTCCACAAGGCTTATCTTCCCATTGCCATATACGAGATGGTCGAGGGAGATTACGATAAAGCAATTACCGCTTACGAACAGATGGCAACTGTTAGCGCAAGGGGATCACTGCTCTCAGAAACAGGTCAGGCTGATCTCGCGAGCGCCAGGGGAGACTACAAAACGGCAATCAAGATACTCGGGCAACGAATCGCAACTGAAGCAACATCTTCTGGCCCATCAACCAAAGATTTGCTTAATCTTGCTATAGCCCAACAGAAAAGCGGCGATAGCAAGGGTTCTCTTGACACACTTGAAAGAGTGGATGAATCCAATGATAGAGCTGAGGATGTTTTCCTGACTGGTGAACTGCTTCTGGCACTTGGTGAAACCGAACGGGCTCAACAAAAAGCAGATCAATTACGCGGACAGCTACACAAGATTCCCCGGGCATATGCTGAGATGCTATTGGCCAAAATCGAGTTAAGCGCAGGTAACCACGTCAGCGCCATTGACCATATCAACCAGTCAACTGAACTCGCCAACCTCTGGCTCGGTCGATTGATCAGGGGACAGATCTATCTCGCTGCCGGGCACTACCCGGAAGCCGTCGATGACTTTGAGGAATGCCTTGCGAGACAGGGTGAATCGGTTTCCATGTTTTTGGACGATGTCCCGACTTTTACGCGGTTGGTTGAAGTCAGGTACTGGCTGGCAAAAGCAGAGCAGGGTCTGGGCATGCTCAACCCTTCAGCACGTCATTATCAACAATATCTGGCAGCCCGCGATCTTGCATCGGATGCAACTGTACTGGATGCGCAGCAAAGGTTAAGCGAACTCAAGACAGACTAGAGTTCGCTTTTAACGCTATCCCTCATCGTCATCGTCGTTATGAAAAGGCGCTATAACCTCAAAGACCCGCAGTGAGTTGTCTATTCATCTGTACAATAAACGGGAAGTTTCAAGCCACGCGGTCGTCGGAATCAGTGGCAGAGATTCATTCCAGCGATGTTTTTGCCGGATGAGCGGCCATTAGCTGCTCAAGCAATCCCGTGAACTGCCAGTCCTGTACATTGGGAGCACCGAAGAACCTGCGCGCAATCTGATCCCAACTGGATGCACCCCTGGGTGTGCTGGTACCGTGCACAATCACCAGTTCATAGTCAGGCGCAATCATCAGGTAGTGCCCCCTGGCACCTGTTGCAAAGATTATCTTTGATGTTTCATTTTTGAGTTTGAATCGCCGCTGCTCACCCTTGTCAATCCACCACAGGTACCCGTAGCGAGTCAGAAAACGACGACTTTCAAAATTGGTTTCCAATCCTTTGGTTGATTTTTCTATCCAGGCTTCCGATAAGACTCTTTGATCACCCCACTTGCCTTTGTTCAGATACAGCAGGCCGAATCGCGCCAGATCACGTGGTGAAATTTTGAACAGATACAACCGATGATCGGAGGTATTTCCCCGAAAACGTTCACTCAGGTTGTCCCGGGTTTCGTAGGATACATCCTCGAGATCGAAATCCTGCATTTGCAGTGCTTCGGCAAAGTACTCATTGAAAGCGTCGTGAATCGTTCGATTAGTTGATTGCTCAAAGATTGAACCAAGGGTATTGAAATCCCAATTGTTGTATATCCAGAATTTGCCCGGGTCGTGAGTTCCCCTATCCGGCATATTTTTGTACCAGCCAGCATCATATAAAGCAGGATGGAAAACACCGGATCGCGACAACAGGAGATGTTCAATGGTTGCAGTTCTTTCCGATGGCGTCAGTACCGGATCTGTATCGTTGATGTTCAGCTCTGCAAGCGTGCTGTTGAGATCGATAATCCCGGCATCCCAGGCAATACCAAAGAGACCATTCAAGAGGCTCTTCCGTACCGAGGCAACATTCACTTTTTGATCTGTTGCTCCCCAGTCCACAATCAGATTACCTTGATGGATGACCATCAGCGCGGACGAATCCAGTTCATCAAAAGTCAGGCGTGCGCTATCGAGTAATTCTTTATTCCAGTCTCCGGGGTCAGCTGATGGCCATTTCTCACCGGGCACGGGGTGAGCGGCTGTCACACTGAAGCTGATCATACAACCCGCAACACCCAAAAAAATGGCAACCAGGCAGTTAATAAACAGGGGCATCAGGGCAGACCTCAATCTTCAATTTACCTGTTATGACGCCGAAATCACCTTCAGGGTTGCATGAACCTCAATCTCCGTACCCTGGTGGTGCCACAAATCCACCAATTTCATCTGCCATTAACCGCGCAAATTCGATGGTTGTCCTGTCATCATATTCGGCGCCGATGGCCTCCAGGTAGATTGGCAACCCCTTACTGGACAAACCTGTAGGGAATACCGTACCCGGCAGGTATGAAAGTGTTGCAATGCCAGCCAGAAAACCTGACTCATGTAGGGCAGTTCTTTACCATTGACTATGAGGGTTCTTGCTTGCTGTGGACTAGGATCGTGCGGAAATGCCATCGTTGGCATGATCGGGCAGACCAGCAGATCCCAATCCTGAAAGACGTGTCCAGTTCTCCATGATCTTCTCCGACGCTTCCGTTGTGTCGCTTCACCAGGCTTGTTTAACTCTTATTCTTCTTCAGTTATTCGCTAGCGTTTCCTGCTCGAGTATACGGGCACCTCTCAGGATATTGCCCATGGCATAATTACCTTCGTGGCAGGCGTATTCGAATAATCTGTCATTACTCTGTGGCCAGGTAAATTCACCACTATAAGGTGCTGTATAGTCGGGATCATTAACCGTGAACTGATATAGCAAGGAATCACTACCGCTACGGGTGAAACGCTCGATAACATGCAAGCCCTCCCGGATTACACCGGGCTTCTCCAGAAAGTTTGTCGTATCAACAACCAGGGTATCGCCCTCCCACCAGCCGATTGAATCACCACCAAAGGATGTCATTTCAGGTGGTAGATGCTCACTATTCAGTCTGATCACTCTTGCCCAGTGCATCCATTCGACCAATATGACGACATGATCTTCTGTCTGAACAATCGTCTTCAGGTTGTTGTACAACACTGAGCGCATGGGTATCGTCGCAACGCCGACATAAAGACAGCGCTCCAATAATGAGAGGCTTTCAGGACCGTCATAAGGGTCATCGCCCGTCGCAATCCACCAGGCGTCACCCGTATTTTTATATATATAGGGATGTAGTGCTGCCCGACGAGCTTCACCTGCCTTGGAAATTGCCGGATAGCGACCATTTGGCGGATCTGTGAGAATGGATGTGCGGAACTTACCATCAACAGCAAAAGTTTTTGTACCGGGATCAATCCAGAATGCATTATATCCACCGACCGCACCGGCTGCGCCACCTGATCCATCTCCCCCTGACGGTGGTGCGCTGCGTTCAGGATCACTGTTCTGAGAGGCCGCACTTGTAAATTGGGCAGCTCTTTTCTCTATTTCTTCTGCCTCTTCCGTGCTCATGAAGAGCACGTCGCCATACTTCGGATCACGTTCAAAGGGCGTCAGGTTGGCAATGTTATAATTTCCTGAAAGGTCTGGCTTTCCGCTGGCTGTTCTAGGGATCTTTCCGTCAGCCATTGCGACGGTGGAAGCCAGGACGAATGGCAACAGAATGAAACTTACTAACAACTTGATCAGCACAGCGGTTCCCCTGAGTCTGTGTGGACATCTGATCATACACCCGGTCTAACTATGGGCTCAACAGTCCATCCAAAATCTGAATGGTGACTGCACAATACAATCAGCCGGGCAGGTACTATGCCGAGATAACCATAGAGAAATACCACATTGCAGGCATCGCTCTTAAAAATGAAGATCGACTATGTTCAAATAGCTTGATCCGAGATTGATGTTTCTGCAAAACTGGTAGCCGCTGTTGAAAACCTGCTACCAACACATAAACCGGCACTTGGAAAACAATCAAGATCGGTAAAAGGAGGACACGGATGCTGCGCATTATTCTTCAGGTTATCGGGATCATCGTTCTGATTCCACTGGTCACTATCACTACACTCAGAATAGATAATCAGAACGCTGATGGCCCCTCTATTCTCTTCCCCGGAGGCAAGCTAGTCTCAGGTGAATTGCATACAGGTCCAGAACCAGACTGGAGTTTCACCGACAAGGTGCCAACCATAGAACTCCAACTGGAAGATCCCTTAAGTTCAAGGACCATCTTCATCATGGAAAGCAAGGGGAAGGTTTATATCCCCTCCGGCTATATGCGGTCATTTGTTGGCCGTATCTGGAAAGACTGGGCGTTCCAGGCAGACGAGGGTGATGGTCTGGCTGTGGCGCGCATCAACGGCGTGAGGTACGAGCGCCAGTTGATTCGAGTTAAAGATCCCGATGTCATTGAAGGTGTCGCGACAAAGCTGGCGGAGAAATATGCTGGCGGCGTTTCGCCCGAGGCAGTGACCGCCATCACGAAGAATGTGATGGATGGTGATACGTGGATATTCGAAATGGCCTCAAGAGAAGGAGCTGGCTCATGAAAACCAAAAACTACCTGATTCTGTGTGCCGCGATCACTGTTGTGCTGGTCGTCAGTCTACTCTATATACCCGCTGTTTCGGATACTGTAGAGCAACTCATGCTTGTCTTCCTGTCCACTAACGCGCGCTAAAATGAATCAAGTCCGTAACACAGGTTAACGAGATCTTTATACACCAGATCAAAAAGAAACGTCACGGACCTGAATCTTACCTTCTTATTTCAGCTCAATAGAAGCGAAGGCGTTCCCTGTCCAGTTCCACCTTGAAGTGACGGTTCTCTTGCCCGGCAAAGCTCACTTCTGCCTGTTCAGAATCAGTGCTTTCGCGGTGTAAAAACATAATCTTGTTAAATAGATCAAGGTCCAGTGGATTAGGCAGTCGGATGTCATCAATCGCCGGTCTCTGGTCAGGTCGATCACCGACTCGTCGATCAAGCTGACAAAGGAAGATGATGATAGCGCCCGTTGTTTTCGCGAATTCTTTCAATTTCAGAATCTGATCCTGAACGGGTGGGTTGATGCGCTTTTCATCCAACAATTGCAGGTAGTCTACCAGGATGAGCGACCCGGACTTCACCTCATCTGTAACCGCCTCGATGATGTAATCGGCGCAAATATCATTTGAGCAATCAAGCCTGAATCGATCCTCGTTTTGATCCAACAGGACATTGTATGCACCGAGCCTCTTTCGCAAATCATGTTCACGTTCGACGAGGGAGAACAAGTAACATTCCGAATCTGAACGGCTGATAGCCTGGGCGATTAATCCGAATGTGAAAACTGTTTTTCCCATCCGAGGCCTGGCAGCGACAAGAACGAGATCTCCTGGATTCAGATAACCGAGAACATCACTGTACTTGCCTGGTAGCAGGCTTTCGCTCTTGGATACGAGTAGAGACCAGGTTGCGAACCCCTCCCCCCTGGCAACCTCGTTCAATGCTTCTGACAAGGAACAGTTGCGGGTTCTTTTTAGGTCTTTCGCTCGATTTTTTAAAACGTAGATAGGTGCTGATAGTTTCATCTGAAACCTCCAATACAGGCTTGCAACATTCCCTTCTTCTGTCCGACCCTTTATTAGTGGTTAGATGTCGTTGATTCTTGTTTAACTTATTCTGCACTCTGGTGCTTCCCAGACGAAGGGCGGAGGCGTGAATGTGACACCGAAAAATATATTAGATTTTGAGAAGTGATTATTCAAGGAAAAATTGCAGAAAGGGGTCATGTCTTGATTCAGAGGATCGAGACTTGAAAGGACCCGGTTGGGATCACCAGACTTCCCAGGTTAATCTGGAGCCATCTTAGTCGTTATGACCTGTTTTATTTTTTGATAGCAACTCATCCCATACCTGTTTCAATTCATCCATTGATTTCCCTGCTGCGAACAACCCAGTCAGGTAAGCGAGATAGGGCACTATCAGCCAAACCAGCAGATTGCGATCACCTTCTGCCCAGTACGCAAACCAGATCAATGAGGAGATAAAATTCTGAAACTGATTCAGCATCAGGTCGACAAGATACGCACCGATTCCATCTTTAAATAGTTCATCAATGCCCGGGAAACTCCCGACAAAACTCAACACTTCGCCAAGTTCTATCAGTATCCATGTGGTCAGTGCTGTCACACCATAGAATCCACCGCCGAACTTCATCCATCGCTGTTCTGCAAAGTTGAATCCACTGCTCTCTTCGGCCGAATTCTTCTTCAGATTAGCCACACTACTCTTAACTGACTGAAAATCATCTGATTTTGAAAGCTTGCCTGATTTGTAC
Source organism: uncultured Pseudomonadales bacterium (assembly GCA_964548025.1). GTDB lineage: Bacteria > Pseudomonadota > Gammaproteobacteria > Pseudomonadales > Azotimanducaceae > JAHRVQ01. The sequence goes on along the minus strand of CAZJRI010000142.1, from coordinate 850 downwards.
AGGCGATTAACCAGATACCAGCTCATTGCGGTAACCGGGAGCCCCAGAATGAATACTGCCCATAGAATTTCGAATATGATCATTGATCCTTCATCGGGATAACCCTGATCGAATTGGCGTTGAGTCGCAATTTTAGCAAATCCGACTGCTTGCTACAGGCAAGACTACTTTTACCGGCCGCCACAATCTAATTAAGCTTTGGCTCAATCAATTCACCAGGGAAGTCCGATTGCATCTCAGGGGTTGCTGCAATAAATGCAGGATGAACAACACACTTATTGAAAATTGCACTAATCAGCGGATATGACGACATATCGATCGAAAACCGGGTGATCCCTTTTGCAACCTGAGGAATCAGGAACAGATCAGCCCAACCCGGTTCTTCACCGAAGCAATATGACCACTTTGCTTCTCTTCGCATCAGGATTTCTTCGAGCGCATCAAATCCGACCTGAAACCAGTGAAGTTGCCAATGATCAATGCCTGGCTTTCCTACTTTCAACTCATTGCTCAGGAAGCGGCGTACTCGAATAACATCAATCGCATGCATCTCACTGGCAATATGTTGAGCGAAAGCTCTTATCCTCGCTCTCATCACGGGGTCGGCCGGTAAGAGTGGTCGCTCGGGGTATGTCTCCTCCAGGAATTCAAGGATCGCTGTCGATTGGGCCACGATATGATTATCGATTTTGAGTGCAGGCATCAGTCCTTGTGGATTGATCTCACGGTAAGCGGCCCAGCCAATTTGTCTAACCGACACATATTCGTAGTCGATTTCTTTCAACGCCAGCGCAATACGCACCCGTTCACCGGCTGAATTCAGGTAGTTACTGTAGAGTGTTAGGGACAT
>CAZJRI010000141.1:7009-14010 GCA_964548025.1 uncultured Pseudomonadales bacterium | reverse complement strand
GGTCACCGAAACCGCATGCCTTGCATCCAGCAGATTAAAGGCATGAGATGCTTTCATGACGAACTCATAGGCGGCAAGCGGTAGTTTGGCTTCGAGTAACCTCGATGTTTCCTGTTCAAAAAAGTCGAACTGCTCGAACAGTGCTTCTACGTTTGAGTAATCAAAGTTAAACGCAGACATCTCGACCTCGTATTGATGAAATACATCTGCATAGGTGACTGTCTGATTGCTAGTCTGGCTCCAGATCAGATTCTTGAAGTCTTCAACCCCCTGCAGATACAAAGCCAGCCTTTCAAGGCCATAGGTAATCTCACCGGAAACGGGAAAGCATTGAATGCCTCCGACCTGTTGGAAGTAAGTAAACTGGGTAATTTCCATACCATCCATCCAGACCTCCCAGCCCAGGCCCCAGGCTCCCAGCGTGGGAGATTCCCAGTTGTCTTCTACGAATCGGATATCGTGTTGGAGAGGGTCAATTCCAAGCAGTTTTAGAGAATCCAGGTACAGGGTTTGAATATTGTCGGGCGAGGGTTTCAAAAGAACCTGAAACTGATAGTAATATTGATAGCGATTGGGATTTTCACCGTAGCGCCCATCGGTAGGTCGTCTGCAGGGTTGCACGTAAGCAGCGCGCCAGTTTTCGGGACCGATCGATCTGAGGAATGTCGCCGGGTGGAATGTACCAGCACCCATTTCCATGTCATAAGGCTGCATCACCACGCACCCGTGACTTGCCCAATAATTCTGGAGTGTCAAAATCAGATCCTGGAAGGTATTACTACTCATTCGCAGCGGTGTCCTCAGACAAAAGTGCGTAAGTATACCCGAAGGTCACAGCAATCATGCATTGTAGAAGTTTTAATTAAGTACTTTGTTCGGGAGAAAACTATTTGAAAGCTAAAACCAGATGTGACTGGTGTCAGGGAGACGAACTATACCTTGATTACCACGATAACGAATGGGGCAAGCCTGTTTATGATGACCAGACATTATTTGAATTCCTGCTACTGGAAGGAGCCCAGGCTGGACTCAGTTGGATCACCATACTTCGTAAGCGGGAGAACTACAGAAAAGCCTACGATGGGTTTGATGCTGAAAAAATAGCTCGCTACAGTGAAAAGCGAATTAACCGGTTGCTGCAAAATCCCGGTATCATCCGCAACAAGCTGAAGGTCAGAAGCGCGGTAAACAATGCAAGGCAGTTTCTGGAAATCAAATCCAAAGGCGCAGGCTTCACTGACTATATATGGCAGTTTGTGGAAGGAGAACCGCTGCAGAATAACTTCCGGGCCTTGTCAGAAATACCAGCGACAACCGAGATCTCTGATGTAATGGCAAAGACCCTAAAAAAAGACGGGTTCAACTTCGTTGGCTCGACGATCTGTTATGCATTCATGCAGGCAACAGGTATGGTCAATGATCATACAGTTGATTGCTATCGCCACAAAGAATGCCAGAAGTAACGACTCTAAGCAGGTTGACAGAGGCAGGGCTGAGACTCCTGGCTGTTTTGCCGCTGGGATTGAGTCGATGGTTCGGGAAGGTACTTGGTTTATTTAATTTTTATCTCGGTACCCGAGCGGCAAAGGTAACCGCAGAGAACCTGGACCTTTGTTTTCCTGGGATTCCTGAAGCGGAACGTCGATTGCTGGCAAAGAAATCGCTGTCACAAACAGGTCAGACGCTAATGGAAGTTCCTGCAGCCTGGTTGGGTAGCGCCCGGAGGATCAGTCGATGGATCAACAAGGTTGAAAATGAGGATCTTCTTGATGACGCGGTGGAAGCTGGAAATGGCGTCATAGTTCTTCTGCCTCATCTGGGTAACTGGGAGATGTTTAACGTCTACTTTGCCACCAGAGGAAAAATGATAGCACTTTATCAGCCACCCAGAAATCAGGACCTGCAGTCGCTGATGGCAAAAATCAGGCAGAAATTCGGCAATGAGCTGGTTCCAACCAGCGTCAAAGGTATCGCACGATTGTATCGTGGACTCGCAGAAGGGCGGGTAGTAACAATTTTGCCTGACCAGGTTCCGATGACAGGAGAATACGCACCTTTTTTTGGGCAACCTGCACTGACTGATGTTTTGGTGAGTCGATTGCAGAAAAAGACAGGTGCGCGAATCGTCTGCTGTACAGTTCGCCGAGAAAGCCCGGGGTTTGTTGTCAGCTTTCTGGAGCCGGATGAAAGGATTTATTCCGCTGATGTGCGGGAATCGCTTGCTGGCTTAAACGCAACTATTGAGAAGTCGATATCAAATTGCGTGGAACAGTATCAATGGGAGTACAAACGATTCAGGGAAAGACCGGAGGGATCAAAGAAGCTCTACAAATTCAAAGGCAGTCAGGATGTCTATCATTGAAGCTATTTGCGCCAGAACATCGGGGTAAACAACACGAGCAATGTAAAAATTTCAAGACGGCCCAATGTCATTGCCAGGCATAACACAATTTTCGCAAATTCACTGATACCGTTGTAATTATAAGCCACATCTCCCAGACCCGGTCCCAGATTGTTCATTGATGCACCGACAGCGGAGAAAGCAGTGGTGAAATCCATGCCGGTAGCGATCATTAAAAGGTGCAGACATAGAAAAATGATCACGTAGAAAGAGAAGAAACCCCACACAGCTTCAACGACATCGCTGGATACCGGGCGTTTGTTGATTTTTACCGGAAAGATGGCGTTAGGGTGGATGAGACGATGTATTTCACGTACCCCCTGTCTTACCAGCAACATAACCCGCATAACTTTTAAGCCGCCACCGGTGGACCCGGCACATGCGCCAGTAAAAGCACCAAAAAACAGCAGATAAGGCAGCATACTTGGCCAAACCGTAAAGTCAGTCGTTGCAAATCCGGTGGTAGTAAAGATTGAAACAACTTCGAAGGCTGCCAGGCGAAATGCCGTGGGTACACTATAGACTTGTTGGTTAATCAGTATGAACAACACGACCATAGTGGCAACAGCAAGTATCGACAGGTACCAGATGACCTCGTCATCCTGGAAGTAGTGGAACAAGGTTTTTTCCTTCCAGGCAAAGAAGTGAAGACCAAAATTCAGTCCCGAAATAATCATGAACACAATCGCAACCGACTCGATGAGGGGAGAATTAAAGTAGCCGATACTGGCATCGTGGGTGGAGAAACCGCCTATCGCGATTGTCGAAAAGCTGTGGCAAATCGCATCAAATGCCGACATACCTGCTGCCCAGTATGAGAGTGCACACATCAGTGTCAGGCCCACGTAGATTGACCACAGGTAACCGGCCGTTTGCTTAATCCTGGGTGTCAGTTTGCTGTCTTTGACAGGTCCGGGTGTTTCTGCTCGATATAATTGCATGCCGCCAATACCCAGCATTGGGAGGATAGCAACAGCCAGCACGATGATTCCCATGCCGCCCAGCCACTGTAGTTGTTGACGGTAATACAGAATGGATTCAGGCAATTCATCGAGATGCTCTATGACCGTTGCGCCGGTAGTCGTGAGTCCCGAAAAAGATTCAAACAGGGCGTTAGGCCAACTGAGGTTTATACCGGCGTCCTGAACCAGGGGGATAGCGCCGACCGTACCAAGTGAGATATAAAAAAGGACGGTAATCACAAAGCCATCCTTGATGCGCATTTCGGATTTATCTCTCAGAAACAGCAACCAGAGCAACAATCCTGAAATAAACGCGATCAGAAAAGTATTGATGAAAATGATGGTCACGCCATCATCGTATAGCCATGACACAAAAACGGGCGGCAGCATGGTGATGCTGAATATCATTAACAGGCTGCCGAGTACCTTGAGTGTGATTTGTAGATGCATGTCGTTCTAGAAAAAGCTCAATGGAGCCTGGAACATTCTTTCGACTTCCGGGATTCGAGATTTGTCCACCAGAAATAGAATCAGATGGTCATCTGATTCAACAACTATATCGTCGTGGGCGATAATGACATCGTTTCCCCTGACGATGGCTCCGATGTTAGTGCCCGGGGGTAGGTCGATTTCTTCCAGGGTTCGGCCAATGACCTTGGAACTCTTGCTGTCGCCATGGGCAATAGCTTCAATGGCTTCAGCAGCACCTCTTCTTAAAGAGTGGACCCGAACCACGTCACCTCTGCGAATGTGCGTCAGAATTGAGCCTAATGTTGCTTGTTGGGGTGAAATGGCGATGTCGATATCTCCACCTTCAATCAAATCCACATAGGCTGGATTATTGATCAGTGTTATGACTTTCCTGGCACCGAGACTCTTGGCCAGCATCGAAGACATAATATTGGCTTCGTCATCGTCGGTTACTGCGCAAAATACGTCAGCTTCCTCAATATTCTCTTCGATAAGGAGGCCGCGATCAGAAGCGTTGCCAGACAGGACGATTGCCCGGTCAAGGGTTTCAGAAAGCTCATAGCATTTCTGTCGGCTGTTTTCGATTATTCTGACGCCGTATTTATGCTCAAGCGCCTTGGCCAGCCCATGACCTATATGGCCACCACCGGCGATAATCACCCTTTTATTAGGTCTCTCCGTCTGCCGCATCTCGCTCATTACCGCCTGAATATCCTCGGCAGCCGCAATAAAGAAGACTTCATCATCCGCTTCAATCGTGGTATTTCCCTCAGGCAAGATAGGGCGATTTTTGCGGAAGATGGCGGCGACACGCGTATCTATTGTCGGCATATGCTGGCGTAGATAGCGCAATTCCTGATCTACCAGCGGACCACCATAGTACGCTTTCATGGCAACCAGTTTGACTTGACCGGCAGCAAAATCCATCACCTGCAGTGCGCCAGGATTGTCAATCAGACGTCGGATATCTTCGGTCACTATTTGTTCGGGATTGACGCGGAAATCTATTGGCATGGCTTCATTTCGGAAAATATCGCTATGCTCGAGATATGCAGATGCCCTGATCCTGGCAATTTTTGTTGGTGTGTGGAAGACGGTGTAGGCAACCTGGCAGGCTACCATATTGACTTCGTCGCTGTCTGTCACAGCAATCAGCATATCGGCGTCTTCGCCACCAGCGAGTCGCAATACATCAGGATGAGATGCCAGGCCACGAACCGTGCGGATGTCGAATTTGTCCTGCATCGTTCGCAGCTTATCCGGATCAGCGTCGACAACCGTGATATCTCCAGCTTCTTTGATCAGGCTTTCTGCGAGATTTGCGCCTACTTCACCAGCGCCCAGAATAATTATTTTCATCAGGCTCTCTTCCTGAGACTGGCATAGAAAAAGCCATCTGCTGCGGTGGTAGTCGGTAGTATCTGCTGTCCCCCGTCGGTGTGAATTCCCCAACTGGCGTCGATTGGTTGAACCACCACGGATGCATTCTGTTGTTTGAAGGAGTTGATAACCTGCCCGTTTTCAGCGGGTAGAATCGAACAGGTCGAATAGAGTAGCTCACCATTATGTTTCAGCAACGACCAGGCCTTCGCTAACAATCCAAGTTGAGTGGAAGCAAGCTTATCAATATCTGTATCGCGGCGCAGCAACTTAATATCCGGATGGCGACGAATGATCCCCGTTGCAGAGCATGGGGCATCCAGCAGTATGCGATCAAAAAGTTCAGCAGGTTGATATGACATCAGATCAGAGTGAACCAGGTTAGATTTGAGTTTCAGCCGATCAAGATTTTGTTGAATGCGGGTCAGGCGACCGCTGTCGATATCGAGTGCAGTCAACGATATACCCGGTTCTGTTTCGAGCATGTGGCAGGTCTTTCCTCCTGGTGCGGCGCAGGCATCCAGCACGCGATGTCCCGGAGACAGAGAAATCAGAGATGCTGCCAACTGGGATGCTTCATCCTGAATGCTGACCATCCCTTCATCAAATCCTGGCAGGCGATCTACTGAAACCGGATCTTTTAAATACAACGAACTGTCAGCCATCCTGCCTTTGGAAGATTGCATACCATTTTCGTCGAGTAACAGTTGATAGTTCGACCTCTCTATTTGTAACAGATTAACCCGCAGGGTCATTGGCGGGTGGGTATTGTTGGCCTCGATGATGTCGTCGGCATGATTCGGGTAGGCAGAATGAATTCGATCATATAGCCATTTTGGATGATTGCTCGATGCTTCCGGTTCACTTTCTATCTCAACCAGCAATTCGGACTTCTTTCGCAGGAACTGACGCAGCACACCGTTAACGAGTTTTTTTGCCCAGGTTTTTTTCAAGTCGGTTGTCGCTTCAACTGCGATGTTTACGCTAGATTGGAATGATCGATCAAGATAGAGAACACTGTAGATTCCCGCTAGCAGCAACAAATGTAAATCAAGGTGTTTCCTGGGGAGCGGTTTGTCCAAAAGTAGTTTGACCAGGGCATTGAGCTGGTAGTAATTTCGCAACACCCCGTAGCAAATCTGTCTTGTGAGCGCTGAATCGCTGGTACGTGTACTTGAATCCAGCGTATGCCCATGAACGACAATGCTTGACAGAACACGAACTACGGAAGGGTATTCGTTCATCTGCCTAGATTCCGAATCTGGTACCGCAAGCGATTAGATCGGCTCGTGAATTAATTATGTCGGCACCCGAGAGCACGCTGCCTTTTCCCAAAGGCAACTGCAAACGCTGCACCAGCAGTGACCCCCGCCCACAGGCTATCGCAACACCTTCCCTGGAAACTTCCAATACCTCGCCCGGGTTCCCTTGCCGCCCGCTCTCCTCCAGGATTTTTGCCTGGTGTATTTTAACTCTTAGTTGGTCGAGATAAGTGTAGGCCACGGGTGTCGGGAAGAAAGCCCTGATGGTTCTGGATACTTCGAGGCTTGATTTATTCCAGTCGCAGATCGCTTCTTTTTTATCAATTTTCTTGGCGTAACTGATGCCATCTTCTGATTGCGGTGCGGACTGAACGGTCCCGTTCTCTATTTGGGTAATAATATCTATCAGCGAACTGATGCCGATTTCTGCCAGATTGTTTTGCAAACTCGCTGAAGTATCCTGCGTGGTGATGGGAATACTCTTCTTCATCAGCACGCCACCTGTATCCAGACCCTGATCCATCT
>CAZJRI010000141.1:0-6967 GCA_964548025.1 uncultured Pseudomonadales bacterium | reverse complement strand
GAATGGGTGCGGCTCCCCGCCATCTGGGTAGCAATGAAGCATGTACGTTGATACAACCGAATCTGGGTGTTTCAAGTACATCGGGCCCTAGTATCTGGCCGTAGGCGACGACGATAAGCAGGTCGGCATCGAAGGCCAGTAAATGCTCTCGCTCAATTTTTGCCGGTTGAATGAGTGCCAGATTATTTGACAGCGCAAGCCGCTTTACCTCACCAGGCACAGGCTTTTTGCCACGTTTGCCTGGTTTGTCTGGTTGTGAGATGACCGCGACAATATCTACCCCGGCTTCCAGGAGCCCTTTCAGATGAGCAGCAGCGAAATCTGGTGTTCCGGCGAACAGAATTCTCAAGGACGGTCTCCCTCGACAACAGTTGGTAGCATCGGCCTGGATTCTTGCCCAGGAATCACTTTCTTGGCCGGAGAAAGCAGGTATGGGTCAGATCTTTCTCTGAATTGGCACGTCTTCCGGGCAATATAAACAAACGCAAGGGGAGCGTCTGGCCAATTCAGCTTGTTCAAAGCAGCTTGTCTGATCCCGGTCAAGTAGCTAGGCACGCTGTTTTTGAAGTTTTAGTAGTTTCTTCCGAATTAGTTGTCGTTTAGCGCTGGACAGGTAGTCGACGAACAATTTCCCCTCCAGATGATCCATTTCGTGCTGGATACAAACAGCCAGCATATCCTCGGCATCGAGTTCAAACTCATTCCCGTTTCTATCCAGCGCTTTTAACCGAATCTGGGCAGATCTGATCACGGGTTCGTAGAAACCGGGTACAGACAAGCAACCTTCGTCAGATTCGAATTCCCCTTCCCTGGTGATTATATCGGGATTAATCAGCACAAGCGGCTCGTTCTTTTCGGCAGATACATCCAGAACGATGAGTCTCTTATGAACATTAACCTGACTGGCCGCCAGTCCGATACCTGGTGCATCGTACATGGTTTCTAACATATCATTGATGAGATTATTGAGCTTGCTGTTTACCGTCTCGACCGTGCTGGCTTTATTGCGCAATCGAGGATCTGGGAACTCTAAAATATCTAATAAAGCCATGTGGTTTAGTCTAATACCTCTAGTAATAGAGCAACTTGTGCTGCTAAGATGATGATCGTGTTGAAAATATTATTGGCCAGAGTCTTTGTCTTGCTCAGATATTGTACTCTCTTTATTAATGGGATTTCGCCCCATGAGGAAAATTCTTCTAGCAATTGCCCTAAGCCTGGTAGTTATTCATGGTGCTATCGCTGCAACGAGTATCCTTCGACCCGGTCACCCAGATAACTATAAGGTCAAAGACGGCGATACCTTATGGGATATCGCCACAATGTTTCTTACCGACGCCTGGATGTGGCCGGAAATCTGGCAGGTTAATCCAGATATCGAAAATCCTCATCTTATTTTTCCAGGTGATGTGATTTCATTGACCTATGTGGCAGGACAGCCGCAATTGACGGTCGCCAGGGGTCAGGCCGCAAGGACGGTAAAACTGTCTCCTGCACAATCAGTGGTGACTGGTGATCGAAATTTCAAGCTCAAACCCCGAATTAGAGAGGAAAGACTTTCCAGTTCTATTCCTGCAATTCCACTTGATGCCATATCAAGCCTGTTAACGACAGGAAGGATAGTCGATCAACACACGCTTGATGATGCGCCTCATATTTTGGCTGGTACGGCAGACAGGCTCGTTTTTGGCCCTGGTGACGCATTTTACGCGCGAGGTGATTGGCCAGAGAACAAGCCTTCGGTATTTGGCATCTTCCGCGAAGGAGAGGTCTACCTTGATCCGGAAACGAGAGAGGTGCTTGGATTCGAGGCAAGGGAAGTGGGTACTGCCACTGTTGAGGACCGGGACGAAGAGCTATATACAATGTCACTTACTTCGGTGAAAGAAGATGTGCGAATCGGAGATCGATTGTTGCCTACCGAACAGCGCCGGGTAGAGTCAACATTTCATCCTGCGTCACCGGCCAAAGACATCGAAGGCGTAATCATGACGGTGCTGGGTGGCGTGACACAGGTTGGCCGTAACGATGTCGTAGCTGTTAACAGGGGACTTAAGAATGGTCTGGATGTGGGAAATATTCTGGCCATCTATAAACGCGGCGTTATCGTTCGTGATCGCGTAAACAGAGAACGAGTTCAACTGCCATCGGAGAGAGCCGGTATACTGATGATTTTCAGGAGTTTTGAGAAGATGTCCTACGGCCTGGTACTGGAAACGGAAGAGCCTCTTCGAGTAGGTGATCTCGTACAAAACCCGTAGCGGTTAGCCGTTGATGGGGTCCTGGCTGATGTATAGGCTGAGTCGTATTTGTCGAGCCTTTTCTTGCCTGGTCCTGAATCAGAAATCAAAGCGCTACTAGCAATAAACAGAGTAGCTTCAAGTTTTCCCGCAATTGGCGCCAGCATCTACGCTGAATTCGAGAGTGCCCTTCACTTTCTGGAAGAATTTTCAAGCAATCAAGCCAATTTCCCGCCTGCTCTATCGGGCAGAATCCTTGACCTCCTTGCGAGGCCAGATGAAGCATTAAAAAATAATCTGGCGCGAGATTCGGAGTGGTGCCTGGCAGAAGGACACGCCATTGTCAGTATATTTGATGCTGAATATCCAGCATTGCTGAAACATATTCAGGACCCTCCTTTGTGCCTGTTTGCCAGTGGCAATCTTGCGCTTCTTAAAAGAGATCAACTGGCGATTGTCGGTAGTCGAAAGCCGACACAGACCGGACTGAAAATAGCCCGCTCTTTCGCAGATAGCCTGGCTGAACTCGGTATTGTTATCACTAGCGGCCTTGCTATAGGAATAGATGCTGCCGCTCATATTGGCGCACTGCAGAATGATGCTGAGACGATAGCGGTGCTTGGTACCGGTTGTGATTATATCTATCCCAGGCGTCACGAGAGGCTCGCCATGCGAATCATGGAAAGAGGATTGATCATCTCAGAATTTCCGCTTGGCACGAAAGCCTTCCCCGGAAACTTTCCGCAGCGGAATCGGATCGTAACAGGTCTGTCTCTTGGCACTCTGGTTGTGGAAGCGGCGGAAAAGAGCGGTTCTCTGATTTCAGCAAGAATGGCCATGGAACAGGCGAGAGAGGTTTTTGCGGTCCCCGGTTCTATTTACAGCAACCAGAGCACAGGATGCCATCAGTTGATCAAGGTTGGGGCAAAACTTACCCAGTCTGTACGGGACATCGTAGAGGAACTGCCAGGTTATGCTGTCGATGCCCAATTACCCCACGCCAACATGTCACATGAGGAAATGTTGATACTAAAATACCTTGACGGAGAGGCCAGATCAGCAGACTCGCTGATTGAGCTCACCGGGATTCCCGTCTCGGAAATATTGGCGCTTTTAGTCAATCTTGAAATAGGAGGTCACATTGTTTCCGATTCTCTCGGTTTTGTCCTGGCGAGAAAGCAAGATTAAAAAGACCGAAAACTCAAACATAGCGACACAAAGAATCTAGCATTGAAACACGGCAGAGACTAAGGTAAGTTGCGTTTCCTTTTAACAGGTGTAGGTGATGGATACTCCTTTCGTTGCTATTTTAATGGGCTCAGATTCAGATTTACCTGTCATGCAGGCAACCTGTGACGTGCTGAAAAAATTTGATATCAGGTACGAAGTAAGAATAACAAGCGCTCACCGAACGCCTGAAGATACCAAAGCTTTCGTTCAGGATGCAGAAAAAAGAGGTTGCGCGGTTTTTATTGCGGCTGCGGGACTGGCAGCTCATCTGGCGGGAGCGGTTGCTGCAAGCACTTTGAAACCAGTGGTAGGGGTGCCAATTGATGCAGGCCCCTTAAAAGGAATGGACGCGCTTTTGTCAACCGTACAAATGCCTGGCGGGATACCTGTTGCGACAGTCGCAATCGGAAAAGCCGGTGCAAAAAATGCTGCCTATCTGGCTGCCCAGATTATTGCTGTCGGTGATGAGTCAATTCAACAACGCCTCATTGATGAGCGTGAGGAAAATGCCGAAGCCATTCGCGAGAAAAACAAATCAGTTAAAATCTGAACGATACAGATGCAACGACAAGACTGGCGATTCAGGCTGGTAACGACCAAACTGCAGCAGGGCGCCGTTATCGCATATCCAACCGAAGGAGTTTGGGGCCTTGGCTGTATTCCTGCCTGCGCTGAAGCTGTCGAAAGAATTCTTAGGCTAAAAAACCGATCCTGGAAAAAGGGGCTAATACTTGTTGGCTCAGATATCGAACAGATATTACCCTACGTCGATAAATTGACAGATGCGGAGATGAAGATTCTGAAAAGTAGCTGGCCAGGGCCAGTCACGTTTCTTATCAGGAGATCTGATCTCGCGAGTGAACTCGTCAGGGGAACAAGTGACAAGGTGGCAATAAGAGTATCAGATCATTCGGTGGTGAACGGTCTTTGTCATCAGTTGGGTGGTCCACTGATATCTACTTCTGCAAATCCGTCGGGGAAGAAACCTGCTGCCAGTCGCCTGCGTCTCCAGCAGTATTTTCCTCAGGGCATCGATTATATATTTCCGGGTGAACTGGGCGAATCCAAAGGCGCGAGTGAGATCCGGGATTTGCACTCCGGTGAAATAATACGTGAGGCTGCAGTGTGAATTTACTGGGTGTTCTTGGCAATCCGGTTGAGCATAGCCGTTCACCAGAGATTCATGCTCTGTTTGCGGCGAGTTGCGGTATTGAGGTTGATTACCGGAAAATACAGGTCCCCCCGAAGGCATTCGTCGAAGTCGCCGAAGCGTTTATTGAATCTGGTGCCCTTGGCTTTAATATTACCGTGCCAAACAAGAACGACGCCTTCAATTTTGCAGACGAGGTATCAAGCGAAGCCGAACAAGCGCAAGCAGTCAATACGATTAAGGTAGAAAGCGATGGTCGGATCATTGGATACAATACTGATGGCCCTGGCATAGTCGCAGATATCGCTAACCAGGGTTGGTCCATATCTAAAAAGAGAATGCTGATTATAGGAGCTGGCGGAGCAGTTCAGGGGGTCGTTGGCAGCCTGTTAGCGGAAGACCCGAAGAAAATAGATATCGTAAACCGCACCTCGGAGAAAGCGACAGCTATCGCTAACAGGATGGCTGATCCAAGACTTGAAGCAAGAACCTATGAAGATCTGGAAGAAGAATATGATGTTATCCTCAGCGGTACATCAGCCGGACTAACAGGGAGTTCAGGAACAGTCCAGCTACCAGTACGAATAGTCGGAAAAGACACCTTGTGTTACGACATGATCTATGGAAATGAAGTCACCCCATTTCTAAAATGGTGCGCAGAGGCAGACTGCGCGGATACCTGCGATGGATTAGGCATGTTGGTAGAACAAGCTGCATTAGCTTTCAGGATCTGGTTTGGTGAAATGACAGACACCGGTTATGTAATAAACAAGCTGCGAGAAAGCCTGTAAATTTTTCCCAGAAACCCGAGGAATAGACAATGACGAATCCACTTCTGGAACATCATGTACTGCCCCCATTCAAGTCCATTCAACCCGATCACGTCATACCCGCGATTGATCAATTACTGGCCGGTAATCGGGAGCAGATTAAAGAGCTACTGCAGCAGCAAGAGGTGAACTGGGACAACCTGATTTATGCAATGGAGGAAATGGATGATTTTCTGAACCAGTCATTTTCACCCGTTAGTCACATGAATTCGGTCGTGAATACGAGCGAACTCAGGGATGCTTATAACACGACGTTGCCCAGGTTAACTGAATATCATACTGAGATTGGTCAAAATACCCGTCTATTTGCAGCCTATAAGAAAATAGCGGCAACAAAGGACTTTGAAGCGCTTGATAGAGCAAAGAAGAAAGCTATTGAAAACGCCATTCGGGATTTCAAACTATCAGGGATTGACCTTGAGCAGGACAAACAGGAGAGATTCACCCAGATCTCCAAGCGACTATCCGAATTGTCGAGTAAGTTCAGTGATAATGTCCTGGACGCCACAATGGCATGGTCCAAGGTCATTACAGACAAGGCAGAGCTGGCAGGATTACCTGAGAGCTCACTTGGATTGGCGAAACAGATGGCAGAACAACGGGAAGAAAACGGATATCTATTTACCCTGGACTTCCCCAGCTACCAGCCGGTGATGACCTATTGCGAGAATGAAGCCCTCAGAAAGGAGATGTATGAAGCGTACTCTACGCGGGCATCAAGCCTTGGGCCTCATGGCGGTCAATGGGATAATTCGCAGATCATTCTTGAGTTATTGGCACTCCGCAAAGAGCGTGCCGAACTGCTTGGCTTTGACAGCTACGCTGAATACTCTCTGGCGACGAAAATGGCTCAGAACACCGACCAGGTGACCCAATTCCTCAGGGAGATGGCCGAAAAATCAAGACCGGCAGCAGAAGTTGAATATAGCGAAATCTGCAGATTTGCGAGTGAGAAATTTAATGCAGAAAGCGTAAATGCATGGGACGTCAATTTTTATGCAGAGAAACTGAAGGAAGATAAATTCAATATTTCTGCAGAAGAGCTTCGACCCTACTTCCCTGCGCCGACCGTAATTAAAGGCATGTTTGAAGTAGTGAAAAGGCTTTTCGATATTGAAGTAGAAGAGAACGGTGACATTGAGACCTGGCATGACCAGGTTACGACCTATGATGTGAAGAAGAATAATGAGGTTATCGCCAGGTTTTATCTCGATCTCTATGCGAGAGAAAACAAGAGAGGCGGTGCCTGGATGGACGATTGCCGCGTCAGACGAATAAAGATGGACGGTTCCGTACAATTGCCCGTCGCCTATTTGACCTGTAATTTTACCGCCCCAGTGGGAGATGAACCTGGACTGCTCAGGCACGATGAAGTTGTTACGCTCTTTCACGAATTTGGTCATGGTTTACACCATATGATGACAAGCATCAGTTGCGCGGCCGTATCGGGTATCAACGGAGTTGCCTGGGATGCGGTCGAACTACCGAGCCAGTTCATGGAAAACTTCTGCTGGCAG
>CAZJRI010000140.1:12855-14079 GCA_964548025.1 uncultured Pseudomonadales bacterium | reverse complement strand
TAATAAGAACTGCTGACGGCTCTGAAAAGCGAACATTACCACGGCCTTTTGGTTGAACTCTACGTCAAATTTGCAAACATCATTGAGTATGGCTATGTTTTGGGCTGCAATTTCAGCAGGAATAACCAACATAGCTTCTTATGGCCGTCATCAATTGTACGATAACCAACAGACAGGATTACACTGACAATCAGTCATTCGGCGATGTCGGTTCATACGAGGAGATCTCGGGTCAGATTACATTTGCAGTAGATCCAGCGGAGCGTATCAATCAGTCAATTGTGGACTTGCATCTGGCAGAAGTTGATCCCCAGGGTCTGGTCAGGTTTTCTTCAGACTTTCGAATTCTGACCCCGAAAGATCAATCCAGGGGAAATGATACGCTATTGGTTGATATCCCTAATCGGGGTCGGCAGTTACTCACCACCAGTTTTAACCGTCAACCCGGCATCACAGAAGAAGACAGACTGAAACCCGGTGATGGCTTTCTTCTCCAACAGGGATTCACTCAGGTAGCAATTGGCTGGCAATGGGATATTGATGAACCGGACCTGATGAAGTTCAGGGCACCCAGAGCACTGATAAAAGGACAAGAAATCACGGGTCAGGTTATCTGTCAGTTCAGGCCAGACAGAGACCAGGCATCGTTGCGTATCATCCAGCTAGGCCAAACAAAGCCTTCAAACAGGGTCTCCCTGCAGGGTGATCACCATCTCTATGTGAAGGACTGGGAAGACGATAATGCCGTGGAAATCCCCCGGCAGAACTGGCGATTTGCCCATATCAAAGAAGAAAAAGGTGCTCATATTGAAGAATCCAGCGATATCCATATCACGACAGACGAGGGATTCAAACGAGGAAAGATTTATGAACTTGTTTATGAGAGTTCCGGGGCGCGAGTGGTCGGCGCGGGTCTACTGGCAGTCCGAGAAATAGCCAGTTGGCTGAAATCCGAAGACAATCTGCTTGGTCGTCCCCACAGTCGCGCAATTGCATTCGGTGTTTCACAAACCGGACGCCTCTTAAATCAATTTCTTTATGAAGGTCTCAACTCGGATAATAAATTCGAGAAAATCTATGATGGATTCTTCATACATATTGCCGGATCACAGCGAGGCGATTTCAATCATCGATTTGCCCAACCCACGTCAGCGGGAGCACCATCGTTTGGGCAACGATATCCTTTCGCTGCGACCAGCTTGAAGGATCCATTTTCAGATCGGG
>CAZJRI010000140.1:0-12807 GCA_964548025.1 uncultured Pseudomonadales bacterium | reverse complement strand
AAAGCCTGATAAATACCCAATTGCCTCCCAGGGTATTCCATGTGAATACTTCCTGGGAATACTGGCGCGGTGATGCATCACTGCTGCATATTGCACCTGATGGCAGTAGAGACCTGGACCTACCGGCCAATACCCGTTGCTTTCTCATTAGCGGTACTCACCATATAGGCGGCCTTCTGTTAAATGGCAACCAGATAACCGAGTTGCCTACCGGCGGTCAGACCGCACACGGCATGAATATCGTCGATTTCCGCCCATTGATGAGAGCACTGTTATGCCAACTGAATGACTGGGTGAATGACACCAGGGAACCGAACAGGTCATGCTATCCGAGACTCAATGACGGAACGGCCTGTTCAAGGCAGCAAGTTCTGCACAATTTCCAGACACTGAATCATCTGACCCCGTTGGATCCCGACAAACTCTCACGGGTGAGAAGACTGGCGCTTGGTCCGGATGAGCAAATTGGCGTGGGCAGTTATCCGGCTCAAGAGTTCGAGACATACCCTTGTTTGGTCTCTGATATCGATGCGGCCTTTAACGAAGTGGCAGGGATTAGACTGCCGGACATAAGGCAACCGATAGCCACACATACCGGCTGGAATCCGAGACATAAGGACACGGGTGCAGGGGATCAGGCAGCCACTTTTGCCGGGTTAAGTGATCTGTTACCGCTATCCCCTACATCATCAGATCCACGAGAGGCAATTGGCAGCCGATATCACAGTCGTGATGACTATCAGAAGCAGGTAGAGTCGGCAATAGACGAACTCGTGGCAGACAGGTGGTTGAGGAATGAAGACCGTGAATGGGTGCTGGACAATAGCATGGTGCGATACGATTTCGCGGTTTCCGGGAATAATTAACGAAGACGAACCAGCAATACGCCCCTGTTTTTGCCATGTTGGTCGAAGCTTTTGATTCTGTTCCCGCGAACGTAATTCTCAAGCCGGGCACAGGCTTCTTCCCTAATCACACCAGAGCCGACAATGATCCTGAGACTCCCGGTAACATTAGACTTCTCCCTGTCGATGAGTTTCTCCAGCTTGATCATGGCTTCATGAACCCGCTCTCCCTGATGGGCAATGTCGCATGTCACCACGCTTCCGTCAGTCTGTTCTGATAACACCGAGTCGCATTTCGGGCAGACCTGACTGTGTGGAGAGACAAACATGCCACAGGCAAGACATTCTCTTTCTTGATTTCGGCTCAACAGTGGATTCCGTTACCGCGGCAACAATTCAAAATGATTTGGAGATTACATCGTGTCAGGTGATTAAAAGCAGAGCCTGTTTCGACCAGAATCTTTCGCTTCATAGAGACGCTTGTCGACCATTTCAATGATCTGCCTGGGTGAAGATATCTCCTTGCCGCCATCCCAGTATCCCGCTCCGAGACTCACGGTTACATTTAATTCCTCACCCTCGAATTCGAACGTATAGGACTCAATGATTGAACGGACACGCTCGCCCAAAATAATTGCCGCATCAAGATTGGCACCCCTCAGCAGAAAAACAAATTCTTCGCCACCATATCTTGCAAATACGTCATAGCCCCTTGCCTGATTCTCAACCAGCTGTGCCAGCGTTCGTAAAACATAGTCGCCCGCGGTATGACCATGGTTGTCGTTGATTGCTTTGAAGTGATCTATGTCAAACATGACCAGACTGAGGCCAACATTGGTACGACGGTTATAGTCAAATTCCTTTGCCATTACGTCATTGAAGTAGCGGATATTGTAGATATGAGTCAGACCATCTTTCACAGCCATGTTTCGCAGGACCAGATGATATTGGGTATCGTCTTCATCCTGGTAGCTGAACTTGAAGGTAATATCTCCCAGGACGATCTTGTCTCCCTCAGCCAGTTTGCGGTGTTTACCGATTAATTCACGGTTAACAAATGTTCCGTTTGTGCTGCCTAGATCAGATATCTGAAATCCATCAACCCTGTTGATCAGCATCGCATGTCTTCTACTGATGCTGATATCAGATACGACCAGGTCGACCTCATCACTTCGACCAATCAGGGTTATTTCATCTTCCAGTTCATAAACCTGCCCGATAAAGTTTCCCTTTATCATGATGAGACAAGGTTTCTTAAAATTAGCTGGATTTACTACATCGCCTGCCTTGGCAACGACTTCAAACTCTGTGCTATCAGTCATTGGTATACCATTGGATCGGGTTTTTTACGGATTTTTCCATCCGCGCCGTAGTTCATTTATACCAAATAACTGATTTGAAATGTATGGGAATATATAAAATCCATCGATTATTTACCGAATCTTCTCTCTCTTTGCTGAAATACGCGTATCGCACGCCAAAAATCGATCATTCTGAAGGCTGGCCAGTAAACCTCGGTGAAGTACAACTCAGAATAGGCGCTCTGCCATGACAAAAACCCGCTGAGCCGCTCCTCACCTGATGTTCGAATGATCAGATCAGGATCGGGAATACCCTCGGTATAGAGATATCGTGAAAAAATCTGCTCATTTATGTCCGAAAGTTCAAGCTCACCTGTTTTTACCTCCAGGGCGATCTTCTTGACCGCATCAACAATCTCGGCTCGCCCGCCATAGCTGATTGCGATGTTAATCTGGAAGTTACCATGGTCGCAGGTCATGGATTCGATATTTTCGATTTCCCTGATCATCTCCTCCGACAGATCCTCACGGCGACCAATGACCTTTATCTTTACCTGTTCTGATTTGATCATTGGATCATGCTGAAAATCTTTCAACTTTGTGAGAATCAGATCCATCAGGTAATCCACTTCTTCGTCACTCCGATTGAAGTTTTCAGTCGAGAATGCATAGAGGGTCACAATTTTGATGTTCAGTTCTCTGCACCAACTCAGGAAATACTCCAGTTTTTCAGACCCGGCTGAGTGACCTTCGTTACTGTTGACCAGGCCCTGGATTTTGGCAAACCGTCGATTTCCATCAACTATCAGCCCAATGTGATGTGGTTGCGGACCATTACGTATCTGACGCCAAAGCACTCGCTCGTACAATCTATAGAACGGAGAAAGGATATTCATACAGCCAATATCTTGAATTTTCGAATCCAGATTATTCCAGATACGCTCTGCCTTTGCGACGCAAACATGTACGCTCAAATGAAATGATTCCCTTGTTCAATGGTAGTTGCAGACCTGAATTACAGCTCATCGGATTCTTCGATCTACTACTTCATCGTCCGAACACAAGAAAGCCGGTGATCACAAGTCCGTTTAAGAATCAGATTCTGCTGATTTGTCCGAGTGTTAATGGTTGAGTAAGGTATGCAGGGATCAGTCAATCAGGATATAGACGTGAAACTATTAATTGCCATGATGAGCCACGAAACGAATACTTTTTCACCGGTACCAACCGAACTGGAACGATTCGGTAGCGGCGAAAATCCGCTGGAAGGCAGAGATGCTTTTAATGCCATAAAAGGGCGAGGTGTCACCATGGCCGGGATGATCTCGGTCGCAGAGGAAGCCGGAGCAGAAATTATTACGCCGATTGCAGCCGGTGCACCCCCATCCGGGCCTGTTTCCGATCAGGCATATGACTATATGGTAGAGCGCATTTGCAACGCAGCAGAAGGATGTGATGGATTGCTCCTTGCTTTGCATGGCGCCATGGTAACCAAGAGCAGGGAGGACGGTGAAGGTGCACTGCTCAGCAGACTACGTGAATCCCATCCGCAGATGCCAATCGGCGTTGGTCTCGACATGCACGCAAATATCTATCCTGAAATGGTTGAGAATTCCACAGTCATATGTGGCTATCAGACCTATCCACACATAGATACCGCTCAGACCGGCGAACGTGCGGCGCGAGTTCTGATCGCCTCGATGAAGGGGAGTCAGTCACCCACCATGGTGTGGGGGAATTGCCCAATGCTACCCCACGTGATGCGTCAGGGTACCGACGATTTCCCCAACAAGATGTTGCAGTCCCGGGTTGCTGAAATGGAAAAATCCGAGGCTTTGGCAGTTTCATTATTTACCGGTTTCCCCCACGCAGATATTCACAATGCGGGTCTCAGTGTAGTGGTTGTGACAGACAACGATCAGGCAAAAGCAGAAGATCTCAGAGATGAACTTCTTGAAACAGCGTGGAAGAGCCGACAGTCTTTTGTCTATGTCAAGAAACCCCTATTTGAATCCGTTGGGGAAGCCTGTGATGCTGCTGAAGAATCTGGAGAAGGGCCGGTCATACTGCTTGATCACTACGATAACACCGCATCTGGTGGCACCATGGATACAACAGAGGTATTAAGGGAAATACTCGCACAGGAGCTTACCGATGTGGCTGCATTCGGCATCTTCGATCCGGATGCTGTAAAGCAAATGGTTGCAGCCGGTGTTGGAACTGAGGTAACCGTGTCTATTGGTGCACGATTTCATATGGATGCCCTTCAGACGCAAAGTGAGCCATTGACGGTAACAGGTCGTGTGCGCCTCATATCTGATGGAAAATTCACTGTCACTGGTCCTATGAGCACAGGTTCAAACATGAATATGGGTACAACCGTAGTACTCGATACCGGCAAGGTTCAGATTATTGTGGTCTCCCGGCATATCGAACCCTATGATCTGGGTTGTTTCACCAGTCTCGGCATTGATCCAACGAAAAAACGATTTCTTATGCTGAAGAGCCGGATTCACTATCGGGCAACCTACATGCCCATCGCCAAGAAAATAATTGAATGTGCGGGTTGTGGTGTTTGTACTTCGGATTATGATCAACTGGAATTCAAGAACGTCAGGCGGCCGATCTATCCTCTCGATAATATCAATTCAGACAGTTTCAGGGAGGGTTTCCCTGATTAGCCCGTCTTTGCAGACAGGTATAAGTCCGATGGATTCAACTTGCCTCAAATTGTGATAAAACTAACTAAATGCGTCACCCCATTGATCAAGGAAAGTCATCTTTTCAACCGGGCGACGGGAAATCTGACCATGCCCTTTCAACACCGGATAACCAATTGGCACATGCGCACAGGTGCCCCAATCTTCGGGAATGGACAACAATGACTTGATCTCTGCTTCCTTATAACAGAGTAAAGTTGTTAGCACACAGCCAAGGCCTTCAGCGCGACAGGCCAGCATCAGGTTTTGCACTGCTGTATAGACAGAACCGCCACCAACTACTGACGGACGATCCAGATCTGAATCTGTGATCGCCATGTGATTGGGATTAAAACAAAATACGAACAGAGCGGGTACCTCGTCAAAATGACTGGCGAGATAGTCACCGGCTTTCAAAGTTTTTTCAGCCGGGATTCTAGCCGCTTCCGGCATGGAATCCAGTGCTTTGCGATTAGGTTCAGTATATTTCTGCCACTCCTCTGCATACCAACCCTTAATCTGCGCCATATGTGCACCGTCTTTAACAACAACGATTCTGAACGGTTGAACATTACCACCTGTTGGTGCCCAGGCGGCAGCCTGAAGCACCCGATGCAGGACCTCCGCTGGAACAGGATCAGGTTTCAGGCGACGCACAGCTCTCAGTGTGCTCATGGCATCATATAGTTCGACCATTTCTAACTTCCTCTAGATAGGGTTATTTCGGACCGCTTCAAGGCCTGCGAATTTCTACATTTCATCGAGACCCACAAGATGATTGAATTCTGCGAATGTCAGGCGCAACTGACTGTCGTCAAGACTGCCTGATTCGTATAACGACTTGTAGCTAAGCTGCAATCCCCTGGCCAGCGCGAGCAAAGCAGATACCGGCCGCAATACAATCTGATAACCCATTTGCTCTAACTGGTTCGCAGACAGCACAGGGGTCTTTCCTTCTTCAACCATATTCGCGACCAGCGGAACATTCGGAAAGTGGTTTTTAATCTCTTCCATCTCCGCAATTGATCGCGGTGCTTCAACAAACAGAATATCAGCCCCCGCATTCAGAAATGCCTCTCCCCGACGAAGGGCCTCAGACAGATCGTGCGTCGCCCTGGCATCTGTTCTGGCCATAACAAGAAATTCTTCTGAGTTCCGGGTCTCGATTGCCATTTCTATTTTGCTAACAGCTTCTTCGAGCGGCACAACCTGTTTATTGTCCATGTGGCCACATCGTTTCGGACTTAACTGATCTTCAAGCTGAATACATTCCACGCCTGATGATTCGTATCCACTGACCAGCCTGGCAACGTTATATTCGCCGCCATAGCCATTGTCTCCATCAGCGATGACAGGCAAACCTTCTGCTGCATCTGTTATCTGACGTGCCCTTTCTGTCATCTCAGACGCCGTCACAAGCCCAATATCAGGTTTTGCCAGGAGCGTTCCCGCCACGGCGAAACCGGACATGTATATCGCCATAAAACCAGATTGGCCTGCTATCTTCGCTGACAGAGCATCGTATACACCGGGTACGATCAATTGACGATCTGAAGCCAGTAATTCTTTTAACATAACACCTTAGCCATTTTCGGAGGAATTCAAGTCTACCATTCCGATATTGGTCAAGGTACATTTACAAAGAAGATTAACAAGAAGGAGTTTAAGATCATGCCGAGATTGCGAGAAGTAAGTCGAGAAGAAGCATCCCCAGAGGTTCTGCCACTTTATGATGCCCTGTTCGGTGACCGGGACCCGGTAGCGGAGCCAGGAACTGCGACCGGCACTCCCGGAAACTGGTGGACAGTTTTTGCGCTTGTCCCCGATTGTTTTTCCCATGCTGTAGAAGGATTCCAGTTCTATCGAAGCAAGAACAGGAAACTGGATCCAAAATTGAGAGAACTGGGACAGACTCGCGCAGGTTACAGCCGAGGCAGTCAATTCGTGTTTTCACAGCATTGCAAGAGCCTTCGTGCCGTCGGATTCAGCGAAGAACAAATTGCCGCAATTCCACACTGGCAGAGCACAGATCTTTTTTCTCCTATCGAACGAGCAGTTCTGTCCTATACGGATGACCTCGTTCTATCTGGTGGCAGGGTACCGGATGGTACTTTTGCCGTATTAAAAGAACATCTCAGCGATGAGGAAATTCTCGAACTAACTTATACGACTTGCACCTATGAATTACATGCCACCATGTGCCGGGCTCTCAGGCTCGAATATGATGACGTCGACGAACGATTGACCGAGATTGCCGCACCTGAAGAGGATCTCCAAAAAGCGGACTTTATGGGGGCTGTCGACAGCGATAAGAAAGTCGAATAATCTGCCTGGCGTTTAGACAGGAGATATTCACCGACAATCAGAACGCTCTCAAAGGCAATGTGTATGAGTGACGGGCATCGCTATGTCGGGCATCGCTATGTCGGGCATCGTTTCTAATAGGCAAATCCTTCAGGTGCCTTGAAGTTTTGCTTAATCAGGTTTATCCATTCAGTATCTGTATCAAGATCTGTGGGTTCCCGGTATGTCACTCCCCTTCTTTTAAGTTCTTCGCAGAAGATGTCCACCACGAGATCACGGGTCAGATCATGGCTGTGATCGTGGAAAGCATCTGCTTCGCGCTGATCACGGAAACAGAATGCTTTCCACAGTACGGAAATTCTAATCTGTTCATCCCGGTAGGAACGAATTAACTCTTCTCCAACTTTAATATCCCAGTTGCTTCCGTTTCGATGTAACAATGCCTCGCTGGAAATACCATCCATGAGATAATCCTCTGCCTTACCCATACGGCAAACCCTGTGATACATATACTCGTTGTCTGCTATCGCAGCGTGATTGAAGCAAGGTTGTGATATTGAATGTGATGGCTGATCAAATCCTTCAGACCAGTACTCAAACTCACCACCCTCTCCCTCATGAAACCAACTGATGGCTGATGCAACCGGGATCGCCCAGTCCTGGAACAGGCGTGACTCACCCATCGGCTCAAGTATCCAGCCCGGCACTTCTCTCTGATGTGCTCCTCTGAAAAAGGGCAGATCCAGGTGAGGCGGAGAAGAGGGTGCCGGTACGTTCAGGTTAGTCATCATTGCCAGCGGTTCTATAATTTCCGCATTGAAGTTCAGTTTCGCAGCTTCGATGAAATTTCTGTTGTGGAAGACCGCTTCTGCACCCTCAAATACGACCTTGCCACCAAGCGCCCAAAAATTGCGGAACCAGCCTGGCGTGTCATCATTCGGTGGATTCTTCTGGACAGCAGTGATGGTTTTATATGGCGCTCCCCGGTTTACCAGGGACAGGATCAGCCTGGGATCGTCATATGCCCTCTCCAGTCTTACCGGCTTAGCCATCATTATGCCACTTCGCTTGATTTTGGTGGTGCTCATCTCTAATCCAACTCTCCAACACAGGTCAGAATATTCAAATATAACGGATTCCAGCGTCTGTGAGGAATTGCAACCTCAGGACTAAAGTGACGCGCGATCAAAGTGACAGAGTGGCAGAAATAACGGACTCTGCACCATCAATCTGATTCTTTAGCTGCCAGCCCGACTTCCTCACACAGATCAGCTATACGCATCTCACCTTCACGGGTCTGTGCCCCCAATTCAAGGGCTTTTTTCATATTCGAAGTTGAACTTGGATCTCGAAGGGTTTGCTGGAATAAAAAGGCTTCTTCTCTGAGCCCTTCAACGACGGGTAGTTCCGAATGCAATACAGACTGTTTCGCCAGACCAACTGCATGAGAAGGCCAAAGCGCAATCCGACGTGCCAGTGCATCAACATATTGGTCGAGTTCTGCCTGTGTGTCGAATACGCTGTTCAGATAGCCCCACTTTTCAGCCGTTACCGCATCCAGATCATTTCCCCCAAGGATGACCTCCATCGCCCTGCTCCTGCCAATCAATCTCGGCAGTTGCTGAGTACCACAACCACCGGGCAGAATTCCAAGCGGTACTTCCATCTGGTTGATTACTGTCTTTCCCTTCAAGCCGAATCGCATATCGCAGGATGAACAGAACTCGTTGCCGCCACCTCCAACCCTACCGGCAATTTTTGCAATCGTCGGTTTCGGCATGGTTCTTACCCGTTCGCACATAAGATGGAAGTCACTCAGGTTTTCCGATTTCTGGGCGGGCGTATCGACTGGAAACGTGAGTATGAGTTCCAGGTCAAAATGAGCAATAAAGAAATCTGGATCAGCGCTCTCCAGAACCAGAACCTTCACATCGTCGTTGTCCTGAACTTCCTGGGTAAATCCCACGAGATCCATATATAGGTCGTTGGTCATTACATTGATGGGAGGGTTGCTGATAGTCGCTGTTAAAATACCGTCATCAAGCCTGGTTGAAATCGTCTTGTAATCGAATGCCATTATTTTGTCCTCTGATTTGTTATTTCTTTTAATTTCAAATTTTGGTCTTGCTTTCTTCCAAATTTGCCTTTCAGTTGTTTCTCTCAAATCTGCGTTTCCGCCGGTAAGGGTATACGTCCATCACCTGCTTATCGCGAATATTCTCCTGCAACTCTTTCCAGTAAGCCACTGTAAACAAGTCTTCATGATTTTCGCAGAAGATTTCTTCCAGTTTCTTTGAGTTAAACAAGAAGGTTCTGATCTCCTCGGGGAAAACATCATTTGGGCTGACGCTATACCAGGGTTCAGCCGCCAGTTCATCCTCGGGATATCTCGGCGGTGGAATCTCCCGAAAATTAATTTCTGTCAGGTAACAAATCTCGTCGTAGTCATAGAAAACAACCCTTCCGTGTCGCGTCACGCCAAAATTCTTTAAGAGCATATCTCCCGGAAAGATATTGGCGGCAGCCAGTTGCTTGATTGCATTGCCATATTCATCCAGCGCCATGCTCAGTTCGAAGTCGCTCTTGTCCTTAATATAAATGTTTAAGGGGATCATCAGTCTCTCCGTATAGAGATGACTGATGGTGACATGTTCATCTGTGATCGTAACCGATGAGGCAGCCACGCTTGAAAGCTCATCAATTAATTCCTCTGAAAACCTGTTCCTTGGAAATACAAAATTGATAAACTCCTGGGTATCCGCCATTCGACCAACCCTGTCATGGGTTTTAACAAGATAATAAGCATCCTTCACCTGTCTTCGAGTGACATTCTTGGTTGGTGAAAATTTGTCTTTGATTATTTTGAATACCACCTGGTATGAAGGCAGTGTAAATACAGACATGACCAGGCCTTTAATACCTTCTGCAACAATGAAAGAATCGTTAGATTCTTCAAGATGATTAACGAAGCCTCGGTAGAATTCGGTCTTGCCGTGTTTATAGAAACCAACAGCAGTATAGAGTTCCCAGGGTTTTTTATTAGGCAGCAGTTCAAGCAGGTATTTAACCATCTCATAGGGGTAATCAATATCGACCATGAAATAGGATCGTGTGAAACTGAAAATGATACTCAAGTCGCTTTCATTCCAGATTATCGTATCAACATATAATCCCTCACCGTCATTATGGACGGGAATGGCGATTGGAAATAAATGCTGTCCTATAAACATCCGCCCAATAATATAGGCCCCCTTGTTGCGGTAGAATACGGATTTCAACAGCTCAAACCTCACATCCTGCTGACGCCTGAGCAGCGGAATGCTCCTTTTCATTGTCATCACAATCAGATTAATATCAGCCTCAAGATCCAGATACGGCACTTTGAACTCGAAGTCCGCAAAAATCCGCCTCAACATCGTTTTCAAATCGGTAGAGTATCCGTAATTGCGCGTTAGAACAGGGTTGATCTCCCGGGCATGTTGAATCGGGTTGTAAAAGGATTCGGTAACGAAGGCATATTCGTCGGTAAGATACTTGCCGCCATGTCTTTTCCGGAAAATCGTATTGAAAACAGTTTCAGCCAGATCTGCATCCCTCTGTTCCCTAATCATCGCAGTGAAGTGCGCTTTCACTTCTTTCCAGTCTTCCAATCCGATACCGCGACAGTCAGCACTTTCGTCCAGACTCTCCAATATCTCGTTAATACCGGATCGATAGAGTTGTATGCGCGCAGTGGATGCACTTTGAACTGCCGACCAATCAGCCCGTTCAAATCGGTCTCCGGCTCCCAGCGTAATTTCACGAAATTGCTGGCGATAGTTCTTGAATCCTTCAAGGATCAATTCCGCCGTTTTTTCTGATTTTTCCTGTTGTTTCATACCCGTTCCACCTGCACACAACAGGATATCTGACTAATTGGATCTCGAATAATGCAACCCTTATCGGTTGGATTGCATCCAATACGCTAAATATACAGGTTCTCAAGATTTTGTACTCACTTCGACTGGCATTAAACAGCATTCTTCAGACACCAATTCTGAGCGGGCTGATCGTTGGCGCCATTGCGCTTGGAATAGGCGTATTTATGACCCTGCTTACCAGCTATCACCTGCTCGAAAGAGACCCATTGCCTGGCAAGTCCAATTCTGTTTATCGCGTGCTGGTTGATGCATGGGGGCCTGATGACTCCCCTAACGGAGGCGTCTGGCGTCAGGATGAACCTCCTTTTTTAATGACTTACCTCGACGCCGTGAACCTGGTGAAGTCAGACATCCCCACAAATCAGGCAGCCATGTTTGCCTCTGTCATGTATCTGAAACCCGTTGATGACCAGCATATTATTCAGCGTCCGCTCCAGGTAAGAGCGAGGGTCACATTTGGTGGATTTTTCCCGATGTTCGATACCCCATTTCTATATGGCAGTGGCTGGGACAAAGCGGTAGATGCAGGTCCTGAACCGGTCGTTGTTATTAACAAAAGTATTAATCAGAAGGTATTCAACGGAGCAAACAGCGTAGGTGAAACTATATTGCTCGACAGCAAACCGTTCAGGGTTGTTGGCGTTCTGGATACCTGGCAACCCATGCCCCTTTTCTACAATTTTTTCACGCTGGGATTCGGAGCAGGTTCTCCTGAAGAGGTATTTATACCTTTTCACTTTTTCGAGAGATATGAACTCAGCAACCTTGGTGCAGATTTTGGATGGAAGCCTTATGAACCGGGATTTGAGAACCGGCTGCTGTCGGAATCCACCTGGCTGCAGTTCTGGGTGCAACTGGACAATGAAGAGCAAAAACAGCGCTATCTTAATTATCTTGACAGCTACGCAATCGAGCAGCGAAAGCAGGGTCGATTCGCCCGTCCGCTGAATAACCGTCTATACGATGTGCGCCAATGGATAGACGCAGTTACCTACCCCCTCAACGGACCTTCGTTGGCTTTCCTGGTACTCGGTCTGCTCTATCTATTTGTTTGTGTCGTTAACCTGATAAGCATGCTGCTGGCCAAGTTCCTGGGCCGAATGCAGGAGATATGCATCAGGCGTGCACTCGGTGCGACCCAGTTCGAGATTTTTCTGCAACACCTTCTGGAAGTCACCGTTTTGGGCATTTTCGGCGGGTTGATTGGAATAGCGTTGAGTCAATCTGTGCTTGAGATAATCCAGACAACTTTCAAACTGGAAGACAATCTTTTTATTCTGGATGCCCAACTCATCATCATTGCACTTTGTCTGTCACTGATTGCCGGCCTTGCAGCGGGCATCCTGCCTGCATGGCGTGCCTGTACAGCACCGCCCGTAACCTACCTGAAATCGGAATAAACCAATGGTAATCGTCATTGCAAGATCATTGCTTCAAAACAAAAGTACATGGTTCCTCTTGTCCTGCCAGGTTGCCATCACCCTTGCGGTGCTTATCAATGCCATTGCACTGGTAAAACGATCCAATGAGATCATCGCCGAACCCACCGGCATGGAACTTCAGAACATTATCACCATAAGAAGCATCCCGTTCGATGCGGCTTACAATGATGAAAGCTATATGCAGGCACGAATGCGTGAAGACCTGGAATATCTTCGACAGTATCCGGCTGTTATCAATGCTTCTGCTTCCAATTCGTTTCCCGGTGACTTCGGCAGCAACTCTGAAATGTATGCCC
>CAZJRI010000139.1:0-14529 GCA_964548025.1 uncultured Pseudomonadales bacterium | reverse complement strand
CAATTGATGGATTGTTGCGGCAGGGCTGTCACCTGACAGATCAAGAAAACCAATCGTGCCCAACTGAGTATTCAGGTTGTGGGGGAAGGTCGGAGAACCGGGGTTAATACACAATACACCTTCAAAAGTATCGATCTGCTCAACATGGGTGTCGCCATAGATAATGACGTCCAACTGCTCGTTGGGGAATAGTTTTTCGATCCATCTGCCGACTGTCAGGTGCGGAGGAGATTCCGGCATCGGCACATAGTGAGTCAGTGCCACTTTGAAACCATTTAAGTCCAACAGCCAGGAATCCTGCAGACGATCATCGTCAGGCAATTTTGCCCGCCCCCCGGAACCATCGTCACCGTTGCCTCTTGCTGCGTAGGTGGGGGCAATCTTATGCAATTCGTCAATGACATGGATATCGTATATGTCACCGGCATGGAGTATGTAGTCGACGCCGTCAAATAGCTCATAAACATGAGGCCACAAGCTGTCTCTTGCTTCAGGGATATGGGTATCGGATATGAGTCCAATTTTCATTTAATAATGCCTTCCTTTTTCAGGGTTGACTGTTCTGAATCTGAAATACCTATTTCGCTTAGTATTTCACTATTGTGTTCGCCATAAAGCGGCGCGCCTTTTTCCACTTCCAGGCTCGTATGACTGAATCGTGCGGCCGGGCGGGTCTGCCGGATTTTTCCAGCGACTGGATGATCTGTTTCTATAATTAATTCACTCGCCTTAACAACCGGATGATCAATCATTTCTCTTCGATTGAGTACCGGTGAGCAGGGCACACCTGCTTCATCCAGAATCACCAGCCATTCTTCTGCGGTTTTTTCTCGGAGGGCATCCTGCGTTACCTGCAGGCGCTCATTTGCATTTTTATCTCTTTTTACCGGGGTGTCGAATCTGTCATCAGTCAGCCACTCCGGGTGGTTTACAGCATGACAGAGCGACCTCCAGTTTTTGTCGGACATGGCAGAGACACTGATATACCCTGTCTTTGTTTCATATATCAGATCAATGGCAGTGGCGGCTCTCTGGCTCGCTACTTCCTTACCGACAAAGGTTTGCCCACCCATATCTGATGACCATAAAAAAGATACGACAGAATCCAGCATGGACACCCGAATGTGCTGGCCTTCTCCGGTCTTTTCCTTGTGGGCAAGCGCTGCCGCGACCGCCTGGGCGGTTGTCATGCCCGTAAGTTTGTCGGGCAATATGGTTCTGACGAGTTTCGGACGCTCCTCGTCGGAGCCTGCCTGGATAGTCGTTAAACCACTGATTGCCTGAACAATCGGATCATAAACGGGTTTGTGTGACCAGGGCCCCGATTCACCAAAGCCGCTGATAGAGGTATAGATAATATCGGGTTTGACTTCTCGCACCTGGTCTTCACCTATGCCCAGTCTTTCCATCACGCCAGGGCGAAAGTTCTGGATGAGAACATCGGCTGTCTCTGCAAGTTTGAATAGAATGTCGCGACCTTTCTCCGATTTCAGATTGAGCGTGATGGAACGTTTGTTGCGGTTGTTGTTGAGAAAAGTGGCGCTAAGCTGATCTGCACCAGCGCCCGAGCCGCGCACGAGATCCGGGGTAGATGTCGATTCAATTTTAATGACATCTGCACCCTGGTCACCAAGTAACATGGTTGCAAAGGGGCCTGAAATAACAGTCGTTAAATCAAGAATTCGATAACCGCTTAAAGGACCGGGCATAGGGTTCTGTCAAAAAAATATTAAAGGCAGTTTATCGGGGTATGGGGCTTATTGAAACCACTGGGCATGCCGGGAGTGTTGCAGTACAGATACATCAGACATTGGAGAACCGAAGAGATGACCCTGATACTCATCGCAGCCCATATCGGCAAGCGTTTTGAATTCCTCACGGCGTTCTATGCCTTCGGCGACAACCTTGATGTTCAACTTGTGTGCCATGTGAACGATACCATCGCATAGCGCCTGGTTTTTATTCTTTTCGTCGATCTGGTTGATGAGTGAAACATCGAGCTTTAAAACATCGATTGGCAAATTCTTTAAATGGGTGAGCGAAGAGAAACCGGTGCCGAAATCGTCCAGCGCAATCTTGACGCCCGAGTCTTTCAGCTTCTTCAATTGAATCTTGCAGGCATCGAGGTTTTCGAGCAATTGCTTCTCGGTTGATTCAATGCAGAGCAGCGAGGGAGGGAAGTTGAGCGTTGCCAATTCATTAAGTAGCCTGTCTGCAAATCGCCCATCAGCAATCTGGCGACCAAAGAAATTAATAGACAGCCTGTGCAGTGGCAATTTGTTTTCTCTGAAGAGTTGATTGAGTTGCGAACCTTCCTCCAGCATGAAACTGGCCAACTTGTCTCCGAGATTTGAAGACGCCGCAATCGGGATAAATATCTCTGGCGAAACAGGTCCGAGATTCTGGGAACGCCACCGACAGAGTGCTTCAACTGAAAACCTGTCTGCGTTTTCTCTCGAGACGATGGGCTGATAACTGGCGTGCAACTGCCGGTCAGTGATGGCGGAGGCAAGCGCATCTTCCAGTATCTGCTGATCCCTGTGTTTCTTCTCCAGGTTTTTTGTAAAGAACGATGCAAAGTGGTGTTTGTTGGCTTTTGCCTCGTACATGGCAAGGTCAGCACATTGTACGAGTTTGTCTATTGAGCCCACTTCCGGATAAGTGGCAATGCCTATGCTCGCTGAAACGTAGAGTTCGGCATTATCAATCTGCATGGGCTCGCAGATGATCTCATTGACTTTTTTTGCAACCGAGTAAGCCTGCACTGCATCCTGCAGCGCATTCGTGAGAACGATGAATTCATCTCCGCCGACTCTTGCGACGATATCGCTGTTACGCAGACGGGTTTTCAGCCGCCTGGCAACTTCGATGAGTACCTTGTCGCCAGCAGGATGACCAAAGGTATCATTGATGTTCTTAAACCCGTTCAGGTCGAAGTAGAGTATGCCAATAGCCATGTTATTTCTTTCTGCCATGGCAATTGCCTGTTCTGCGACATCGTAGAAATAGGCTCGATTGGGCAGCTTTGTCAGCGTATCGGTGCGGGCAAGCAGGGTAAGTTGACGATTCTTTTCGTCAGCGTCTTCAAGTGCCTGCTTGAGTTCAATATCAATTCGTTTTCGTTCGATTGCATAGCGAATACTGCGATTAATTACTTCGGCATTTACCTGATCTTTGGCGATGTAATCCTGCACACCCAACTTGAGACAGGCAACAGCCGATTCGTGATCATCAGTACCGGTAATGATGATGATGGGTAGGCTGGGA
This sequence comes from uncultured Pseudomonadales bacterium, assembly GCA_964548025.1. Lineage (GTDB taxonomy): Bacteria > Pseudomonadota > Gammaproteobacteria > Pseudomonadales > Azotimanducaceae > JAHRVQ01. The sequence continues at coordinate 11,262 of CAZJRI010000139.1, read as the reverse complement.
TACTCTTCGAGCAGTACCCCGATAGGGTCCAGACCGTGATTATCGGGTAGATTCAGATTGAGAATAAGCACATCGTAGGCTGAACCGGCAAGGAAATTCATAGCGCCTGAGAAGGTGGGCGTATTATGAACAATCACGTGCTTGAGCGGGTCGGATTTCAGCATAAATGTGACAACCCTGACGTCGAGAGGATCACTGTCTGCCAGAAGGTACCGCACCTGGCGAAGATCGGGACTCATTTCGCCGTTCCGGCAGAATTCGTATTCAAATCCTTAAGAATGAGTTGAACAATACTGAACATGAGGTTACTTTTTCTCATGTCATGATCTAGTGGTATTTTGCTTGAAAGCGGGACTTCAGGCATGCAGTGCTACGAATTAGACGTTTCTATCTAAGCGTAGCCAAGGTTAGGCAACCAGCAAGTATCTGGATTTCAGACAAGTCGTTTAGCTGTGAGGATCTGGTTTTGCAGGGCAGTTCTTATCTTGAACCGGATCTTTATCTCTATCGAGTATCGCAGTGAGTTTTGTCATCTCACACTCGAGTTCCTTTATCATCCTCACAACTGATGACTCCTTGTCATCGGATTCCTTTCTTATCATCTTGCACTTTCCGAATTAATCATCGAGTTTTAGATTAGGTTAGAATAATTCAAGTTCTGATTGAAATATGGAAAAACAGACGAACGGTTGGTTTTTGATTAATTAGCGTAAATAAAGGACAATACGCCGCCTCGAATGGACCAGCAAAGTGTCATGTTTTTGAAACAGAATACCGGTTCATTCTTGCCATCAGAAAAATGCGCCCATAGCTCAGCTGGATAGAGCACCAGGCTTCGAACCTGGGTGTCGGGAGTTCGAATCTCTCTGGGCGTGCCATAACAAAACCGACCTTGTGTCGGTTTTTTTATGGCATGAGTAGGGATCAGATTAGGACTCCTGAGTTCGACCGATTTGCAGGAAAGCAAATCGGGGCGTCGGCTTTGCCGACGGGTCGAAGACCCGAGCGCCATGGATGGCGCGAGTCCATCTCTCTGGACAGACTCGATACAAAGTACAAGGCAAGCTCCGCTTGCCGGTGCCGGGAGGCTACGCGCCCCGGTTAAATCTCTCTGGGCGTGCCATAAAAAAACGGTTGTGCCCTGGCACATAGTTTACGTTTTGTACCGGAGACATAGTTTACAGATTCTTCGGTAGAAACGGATTTTGTGCCGGTTCGACCCGGCCTTCACTCTCGTCAAAAAATCCTAAATCATAATCCATGAAGCTGACAAGCCAAATTTTGTCCGCGACCTCTCTGATGCCCACCAACTGGCATGCAAAGGCCTGGCTGAGATTGATTTTACGTTTAGCGATACAAATTCTGCCGCATTTTGTGACGCGAACGGTCCGATCATGATAGGGGTATTCAGGGTCCTCAAACGAAAAATGAGGGATGCCGATGCGTTAATGACTTAAAAGAAACAATACAGGGAATCGAGCATTCAAATAGGGGCTACTGATGCGGTAATGAATTCAACTTCAATCCTCAAGTCGATGACGAAGGTTAACCTCGATTGCGGGTAGTCAGATCAAAATGCTATCAACAAAATCTATTCTTTCCTTGTTAAGTTGTTATCACATCAGTGTCCTTAGTTTTATTTGTTATCCCCCTAATTGACATCGAAATAGTAGCGCGTTGTATTCGACAATCCAATCGAATGAATCCTTGATAAGATGTTTCTGTCTACCTTGAGGGACGATTGCATGGAATTCTTCAATAATGAAACAGCTTCATTGCTTCAATACTTCTCCTTTCCATTGGAAGTGGTCGGGTTTTCTCTGGCCATGATTGAAATCAGATTCCCAGCACTTGCGTTGTCAATTATTGGATTTATGAATTCATACTCTGAGGATAGTGAATTGGTAAGCGTAAAAGTAAAGTGGGACAAGACCTTATTCAGAGGATTTTTGTTGTCCACAGTCCTTGGTGCTGTCATGCTGTTCCTGGCATTTGTACCACGCGCGCTGGGGGTTTTCCTTGGTGATGACGAGGGAATTCTGCTTTTAGCGCTTGTTGGTTCATTTCTTGTTTATGGAGCAGTCTACATTCTCGTCATAATTCTGCTCATGAGAGGTCTAATTACAATGGCAAATAGGTGGGTTGAAGGGCGAGCAATCGGAACACTCGGACTTACAATCGCTGGTTTTGGAGTTCTGGGCGAGGCGTATCAATTCACGGTCCAGTTGGTGATTTAATTACTCAGGTATCGGTGTGATAGCATTCGGGAATGAAAAGGAAATTCATAAGTTATCGAAAGCCATATCCTGAACTAAAAAAAATTTATGAGGGACGCTGATGGGTTAATGACTTAAAGTTATATCCTCAAGTCGACAGTGAGGGTTAGCTTCGATTGCAGTTATTAAGCGTAGAGCAAAAAAAACTGTTCCCGACCTTGCTAAGTCATTAACGCATCAGTGTCCCCGTTAGTGGAAACTTCTCATTCCATGGTCATGTCAAAATATGCAAAGTTTTGACCGAACAACTAAGTGGCGAACTTTATATTTACTACTACTGTTTTCGCAAGCATCTCTAGCTAGCGAGACCTACAGCTTTGAACGGATGTGGCCTACTCTGCAACAGCCTTGGTATTTTGGATACCCATATAGCATAGCTGTAGGACGAAGTGGTCAGGTGTACATCGTCGACACTGATCAAGATTCGATTTCAAAATTTACCCGTGATGGCGCTTTTATTGGACGGATTGGTGGCGCTGACTCGAACCTATTCAATCACCTGAGCTTCATTGCTATAGACAATGATGGTTTCCTCTATACAACGGATTGGCAGAGTGTGACTCAAGGGCGTGTACAGAAATTTTCACCAAACGGTGAATCCATCTTAGAGTTTTCACTAAGATCGTTTGGAGAGGGCATCGCATTAGATAGTTCAGGAGCGATTTATGTTGTAACCCGGGGTAACGACCAGTCCAAAATCTCTAAGTATGGTCCAGATGGCGAATTCTTGCTGGACTGGGTAATTGAGGGTGAAGCCTATTCGATAGCAACAGATAGTAGGGGCGCTGTGTACGTGCCAAGCCGTTGGGGTCGACAAATTCACAAATTCACTTCAGGCGGTTCGTTCCTTCAGAGCTGGGAAGTCCCGCTTGATGATGCCGGTGGAATCGCAGTTGATCAACATGACTCAGTGTATGTGGCTGGAGGAACCCAATCTGGAACTACATCTCCAGTTCATAAGTACACCTCAGAAGGTTCATTGATAACCAGCTGGGGTGCCTCAGGGGAAAGTGATGAGGTCGGAAACTTTCGAGGTGCCCACGGTTTAGCCATAGACAGAGATAACAACAAAGTATATGCGACTGAACTAGGTAACAGTAGAGTTCAGGGTTTTACATTAGACGGAACCTTACTCTCTGCGTGGGGAAGTGTTGGCACTCAGCCGGGCGAATTTAGTATACCTCTCGGAATCGCCTTTGGAGAAACTGGAGATCTGTACGTGGCTGACCACTTTAACAATAGGATTCAGCAGTTTACCCAACAGGGCGTGTTTGTTCGGGAGTGGGGTGAGTTCGGTCACAATGAAGGTCAGTTTTACTTCCCTAGTGACGTCGCTATTGATCAGCAAGGCATGATATTGGTGGCAGATAATTACAATCACAGAATTCAGCGGTTCACTTCGGTTGGGAAATTCGTGGAAGCATGGGGATCTTTTGGCGAAGGGCCAGGCGAATTCTCGAGTGTGACTAAAATTGCTATTGATGGGAACGGGTTTGTCTACGCAATTGATAGCAATAATAAGAGAATCCAGAAGTTTAGTGCGGATGGCGAATTCATCACATCATGGGACGTGGGTACCGAATACACTATACCGTATGGTATCGCAATTCAGCTAGACGAGTTCGTGGTGGTTGCTCAAATAGTGTCACCGCAATCAGATGGGTTACTAAGATTTTCTCTTGATGGGGATTTCATTGATAGTTTCATCAAACCAGGTGAATCCGTGGTCCAACCCAGCGGATTAGAGATAGATGATGATGGGCTGATCTATATTTCAGATTTCGTCGCAGGAGTCTTCAGATATCGTGCCGAGGGTGTATTGTTGGATCGCATCATTGGCCCAGGAAAAGCGCCAGGTCTTGTGAGTGGTGCCTCGCTTGCCGTTAAGGATGACTTGTTGGTTGTATCAGAGGAACGAAACAATCGAATTCAGGTGTTTCGAAGTCGTACAAATCAAGACAATTCAAAAGCAATTATAGTCGCCGGTGGTGGTCCATTTTTAGGAAATGATCTGTGGGATGTTACCCAGCTATCAGCCAATTTTGCTTACCGTGCGCTGGCATACCAGGGTTTTACTAAAGAAGATATTTATTATCTGTCTTCTGATACCGGTCTCGATCTTGATCAAAACGGCGAAGCAGATGATGTTGACGCAGATTCGACTAACAATAACCTTGAGGCGGCGATACGAACTTGGGCAAGTGATGCAGATAGCCTGGTGATCTACCTGGTAGATCACGGTGGTGTCGACACCTACCGCATGAGCAGCACAGAGGTGCTGACGGCTGAGCAGCTGGCTTCCTGGATCAATGACTTACAATCAACCATGGTGGGCAAGGTCACTGTGATCTACGATGCCTGCGAGGCAGGGACTTTCCAGCAAGAGCTTTGGCCATCCAATGGTGAAGACCGGTTAGTCCTGACCAGCACGGCTCCAGGCGAGAACGCGGTGTTCATCTCGCAGGGTTCCATCTCGTTCTCTAACTACTTCTGGACCCATGTACTAAATGGGGTCAACATCAAGGATGCGTTTCTATTATCAGTCGAAGCGCTCGCGAGCACAGTCGATCATCAGAGACCACAGATTGACGTAAATGGAAATGGTATCGCGAATGAAAGCACTGACTATGAGCTTGCCGCATCAATCTTTATCGGTAATGGTATCGACCTACGATCTGATGCTCCCATAATCGGTTCTGTCACTGAATCTCAGTCAGTTTCCGGGACGAGTACGGCAGAGATTGTAGCTGACAATGTCACAGACAACGACGGTATTACTCGAGTCTGGGCTGTGATTCGCCCGCCCGATTACAGGCAGGGCACATCAGGTAATCCAATTCAGGAACTTCCCAGTTTCGATTTGATCCCGAGTGGTGGTGACCAGTTTACCGGATCGTCATCAATATTCACGACAGCAGGCACTTATCAGGTTGCGGTCTATGCAATGGATCGGATTGGAAATACAGCCATTCCAAAACTTACTTCTGTGACGGTGGAAAATCCCTTAACCCGCAAGGTGGTGTTGATCGCAGCGGGAGATGCCACAGATCCTCTATGGTCTGAATATGAGAGGAGTGCAAACCTGTCATACGAGGCCCTGCGCCAACAGGGATATGGAGACGATGATATCTACTACATGAGTGCCACTGGCACAGTTGGTGTTGATGTCACACCAGTTCTAAGTAATGTCGAATTTGCATTAACTGACTGGGCAACCAATCAAACCCAGGATGTTGCTTTATATGTTGTTGGCCAGGGGGAAGCGACAGGTATACGTTTGAATGAGAGTGAGTCCTTAACACCCAATGCTCTCGATGGTTATCTTGATAGTCTCGACGATTCAATCCCCGGTGCGATTAGTGTGGTTATTGATGCGGATTATAGCGGTCAGTTTGTTTCATCGCTCACGCCTCTTTCAGACAAAACGCGTATTGTGATCACCAGTACCACTGACGAGAGATTCGCAAACTTTTTTGTCGCTGGGGAGATCTCCTTCAGCAAATTCTTCTGGCGCAAGATATTCAATGGTGCGAGCCTGCGAGACAGCTACCAGTTTGCTGATCGTGCTATGCAGTTCGCAACCTTATCGGGGAGGGCTTTGCTCAATGACAATGGCAACACCATTGCCAACGAGAAAACAGATGGGCGCATAGCAAGGAGTTATCGTTTAGGGAGTGGTATATTGCTGGCAGGAGATGAACCGCTGATTGGATCAATCAATGACCCAATAACCTTGAATGGTACTGGTAATGCCGTTATCGAGATTGGAGAAGTCACCACTACAGGGTCCATCAACAATGTCACTGCGGTGATCACAGCGCCGAATGAAGTTATCCAGACTGTGACCTTGAAGCCAGAGGCGAACAGCTTTGCGGTAGCCTTATCAGTCTTTGTCGCGCCCGGAACTTATGATGTAGCCGTTTATGCAGAGGATGACAGTGGTAATGTATCGTTGCCTGTAACAACAACTGTCACGCAGACGACAGCAATTACAGACTCAGATGGAGATGGCATTCCCGATGATTATGAGCTAGCTAATGGACTTAACCCAAACGATCCTGCTGATGCCTCATTTGATAATGATGATGATTCCTTGAGCAACTTTGTTGAGTTTAGCCAGGGGAGTGACCCTAATGTATATGATGAAGTATTAGGTGGTGCTAATGAGGCATTAGCAAGCGGTATCATATGGCGCCACAGCAATGGTCAAAATGTTGTTTGGCAGATGCAGAGTGAAGTGCGGGAAGCCCGTTTTGATCTTCCCGCTGTAAAGGATACAAACTGGCGTGTAGAAGGTATGGCTGATTTCAGCGGTGATGCTATCGACGAGATCTTCTTCAGGCACCAGACTCGAGGAGAGAACAGGCTATGGGCAGTAGCTGATGGAGCCAGAGAAGCTTCTGTGGCAGTTCAAGGCGCACATCCGGTCTGGTCAGTCATCTCGATGGGTGATTTTGATGCTGATGGTGATGCTGATCTGATGTGGAGAAATGGTAATACAGGAGCAAATCGCTACTGGGAAATGGATGGTACGACACGTATAAGTTCACTGGCTGTGCGAACCGTGCCACTCGCGTGGTCTTTAGTGGGCAGTGGAGACTTCGACGATGATGATCGGGATGACCTGCTGTGGCGAAACACCAATGGCGCCAATGTGGTGTGGTTGATGCATGGCGATACCATAGCTTCAAGAGGGAGCCTGCCTAGTGTTGGTGGTTCCTGGGAAATTGCTGGTATCGGTGACTTCGATGCCGACGGTATGTCAGATGTGTTCTGGCATAACCCGGACAGCGGTGCTAACTCTATTTGGTTGCTCAGTGGTACAGAAAGAAAATCTAGAGGTTCTATACCAAGTACAAGCTCTGACTGGAGCCCGTTTGCTGTGTTTGATATGAACGGAGATGACAAAGCAGACATACTCTGGCGGAACAATGCTAGTGGTGCCAATCGCCTCTGGCTGATGAACGGCACGACCAGAACCAGTAGTCTTGCTGTGCAATCAGTTGCAGATCAGAATTGGAAGCCTGTAGCTGTGGGAAACGTATCGAACTGATTGACATCTAAGACTCCGAAATTGATCGCAAGTAAAAGTCTCCTTCAGGTTATTTGCCTACAAGTTGACTATTTTCGGAGAAAAACGAGGGACCCTGATGCGTTAACGACTTAAATAAAACAATACAGGGAATCGAGCAATCAAAAAGGGGCTACTGATGCGGTAATGAGTCCAACTTCAATCCTCAAGTCGATGACGAAGGTTCTCCTCGATTGCGGACAGTCAGATCAAAATGCTATCAACAAAATCTATTCTTTCCTTGTTAAATCATTAACGCATCAGTATCCCGGGTCATTGCATATCCTACCGTGTTCAACTATAAGTAGCTCTTGCCAACAACCGCCTTAAGGAGCTCTCAGTGAAGGTATACATTAGTGTTGATATGGAAGGAATCTCTGGCCTTGTGAGGTGGATGGATGTCGCCACAGAAGGCATCGACTTCGAGTTGAACCGTTCACTGATGACCCTCGATGCCAACGCTGCCATTGAAGGTGCTTTTAATGCCGGTGCCACCGAGGTCATTGTCGAAGAAAATCATGGGGTACAGGAGCTCTGTATTCTAAAAATGAATGAAATCGATCCACGTTGTAGCGTGATTCGCGGTGCTGGTCGTCCGGGTGCGTCTACCATGGTGGGTTTAGAAAGTGACGTCGGTGTTGTACTGCTGGTTGGCCACCATGCGAAGGCGGGATCCTTCCCCGGACTTATGGCTCATACAATATCAGGCGGTTGGTTTAAGCGTGTACTGTTACACGGCGAGCCAATCGGTGAGCCGGACATGTTTGCCATTCGAGCGGGAGAACTTGGTGTACCGGTGGGTATGGTGAGTGGTGACCAGGTGGTCGCTGATGAGGTTCGAGCTATCTGTCCCTGGGTTGAAACAGCAATTTTAAAGACTGCCTATGCAAAACAGGCTGGCATGGTGATCCCTCCTGAAAGGGCCAGACCCATGATCAAAGAAGCTGCAGAAAAAGCCGTGAAACGAGCGTTAGATGGCGACTTAGGGATTTATGATCAGATACCCGCACCATACGAATTCGAAGTTCAGCTCACCAAAGATATCCCCGCCACCATGGCGGACAACTTGAAGCAGCTTGACGAATTTGAGGTGTTATCTGAGCGAGCGGTTCATGTGACTGCACCCGATATGTTCATCGGCTTTCGGCGCGTTGCATATTTGGGCTATGCGGAAAGAGCAGGTGTCACTCGACATTGAAGAAGCCGCACGCTTAGATGTCGTATCTCTGAATTACTTTACAGGCGTGTTCTTGAAGGCTTCCCGTCCTATCTCAATAGCCTCATCAATATCCTCTGGTTGATGCGCTAGACAAAGAAACCAGTTCAGCGTTGGGTGGAATATAGCGCCCCTTAGCGAAGCTTGTTGGGAAAATGTTCTGGCACGTTTGGCACGCTCATCATTCATAAATAGGAACATAGGCATAGTGACAGGTCCAGATAGCACCACATCTTCATGACCTGTCTCCTTACCCGCTTCCGTCAACCCATCCACCAACCGTTTGCCCATTGCTTGCAAATGAGCCAAAACATCATTGCGCTCATAAATGTCCAGCATCGCAATCCCTGCTCGATGAGCCACAGCGGAAAACATATAGGTAGCTGTAAGCTGAACTTTTTCGACGCCGCCGCGCACACTGTTCTTACCCAATAGAGCAGAGACAGCATGGCCATTGCCTAATGCCTTACCTAAACACAACAAATCAGGCTCAATTCCCATATGATGATGTGAGCCTTTCGCGTGAAGGCGAAAACCGTTGCGCACATCGTCCACAGTCACCAATGCACCAGTTTGTTCTCGGAACTGCTCAATTGCCGCAATAAACTCAGGACTCGCGTCATGAGTTAGCTGCAAAGGACTCTGGTCCAACGGATTCATCATGATGCCCGCCACATCACCACCAATCTTTCCAATGGCCGCTTCCAGTGCATTCGGGTCATTCCAGGGCAGACGAACAATATTCAGTGTTGCCCGTTCGGGGTCGTACTCTGGCATTAACGCGATTTCTGAACCAAAGCCGTGGTAGGCAGAAGTAAACAGAATCACCAGAGGCTTTTGCCTTTCAGAACGCATCGTACGTAAAGCCAGGTTCGTTGCATCAGAACCATTTTTCACTGGCACAGCCCAGTCCATAGTCCCACTCCAGCGAACCAGGCGTTCTGCGTAGTCCACCATCGCCTCATTAAAAAACGGCGCGAGGTCCGCTTTTTCGGACTGTTCTCTCACAGCCGCTTCCACCTCAGAGTGCCTATAACCTAATAGATTTGGCCCGTTGCCGCAGTTAAAGTCGATATAACTTCGACCATCCACATCAGTGATACGACAACCTTCCGCCCGCTCAATAAATCCCGGCATCACATCCTTACCGGCAAACCGTGCAGACCTTGTGAGATAGATTCCGCCTCTTGGAATCACCTCATCCGCTCTCTCCCATAGCGCCACATTTCGCGGCCCATTTACGTTTCTAGACATATCGACCCTATTGTTTTCTTCACGATAACAATTCTGAAGGAAATTGCGAGAGCCCCACAACCAATTCACCAATCCCTAAGAACCTTCTGAGAGCATACTCTTCGAGCACGTCGACTCCACAAGTGCGTACCCGGTCTGTCACCCAATCGCTGTGTATAAACTCGCTTTACATCACCTTGCTGAACTGAGAACCTCATTGTTTATACAACGAAACAGATCTTGAGGGGTTCGAACATATGCCAAGCGACAAACCCAATATCGTATTTATTCTGACTGACGATCAGGGTGTATGGGCGGCAGGATGTTATGGCAATTCCGAAATCCGCACTCCTAACATCGACAGAATCGCCGAGACCGGAGTACGACTTGAGAATTTCTTCATCACCATTCCAGTCTGCTCTGCCAGTAGAGCCTGTATCCTGACAGGACGCATACCGTCCCAGCATGGCGTTCACGATTTTCTAACCGGCAAAGCAGCGATCGGCCCGGAGGCCAAAACCTTCATGGATGATGAAGTCTGTTATACCGATGTTCTGAGTGAACATGGTTGGACCTGTGGGCTCTCCGGCAAATGGCACCTTGGGCATGCCATGCTGCCACAGCATGGTTTCTCCCACTGGTTTGCACACCCTCATGGAGCCGGTCAGTACAACGACCAGGAGATGATCAGAAACGGCGAAACAGAAAAGACTGAAGGTTATGTCTCAACGGTCTTCACAGATGACGCATTGGCCTTTATTGATTTACATGCTGGTGAAGATAATCCCTTTTACCTCAGCATAAACTATACCGCCCCTCATGCACCTTGGACTGGTCACCCTCAACAACTAGTGGACTCCTACGATGATTGTCTGTTCGAAACGTGCCCACAGGAAGATGCCCATCCCTGGGCGATCGTTCCTCGCCGTAACGATCCGGCAAAAGCAGATCCAACGACACTGGGGCTCAGCGACAATCTGGGGAATCGTGAAAGTCTGAAGGGTTATTTCGCCTCAATTACAGCCATGGATATGGAAGTTGGTCGTGTTCTCGACCGACTGGAGGATCTCGGTATTCGCGATAACACACTGGTTATTTTTGCTTCTGACAATGGCTATTCCTGCGGTCACCATGGCTTCTGGGGAAAAGGTAATGGCACCAATCCGGTAAACATGTATGAGGAATCCATCAAGGTGCCATTTGTTGCATCCCACCCCGGCGTGATACCAAAGGGTATTGTTCAACAAGCGCTGGTTGCTTCCTATGACTTCATGCCCACACTCCTGGATTACGTGGGACTGCCGATCCCTGATACAAACTTACCCGGCGATTCTTTTCTCGATACCCTGGTAGGTGAGGAGGACGCTGGCCGAGACAGTATTGTTGTATACGATGAATACGGTTACTGTCGAATGATCCGGACTGAGCGTTGGAAATACGTGCACCGCTATCCGGACGGACCCAAC
>CAZJRI010000138.1:0-14577 GCA_964548025.1 uncultured Pseudomonadales bacterium | reverse complement strand
TCACTTATGAGGCAGTTCCGTCAATGCTTCGCATTGATGCAGTCCCCCCCTGCGCGGGCCGACATACCCACTCTGCCACCCAGCCAAATACTTCTTACGGCCTAATACTTCTCACATCTCTCAATAATAAAGAAGACCCGTACTCGGAGAAGGGCGCAGTCTATCTAAATTCCGCGGTAAATTCACCGCTCAGAGGGGATTAATTTATGATTGTTGCAAGCAGCAGGAAGGTGATCGTTGCAATCGCAACAATGCTTAACAAATCTGATAGGTTCTTTCTGAATTCCATGTCCGTATGCTAGGAGCGATCGCCGGAAAACGGAAGGATTGAAACGAACTATCCTTATAACCCTCGGTTTCCCAAAGCGCATATCCAATCAACTATGGCTGCCTCGCGACGATTGATCGGCTGCATTACAATCACTCTTTGTCACGGACCTCATCTGCCTAAAATGCGCGATACCAGTAAAGCCTATATTTACGCGTTGATCACTGTCCTATTCTGGTCCACCGTCGCAACCGCTTTCAAAATAGCGCTGACTTATCTCGACGTATTTCAGCTTGTCTTCTATGCCTGTCTGACGTCGGCACTCGTTCTGTTGTTTCCAGTGCTGATTCGCTGGCAGGTAAGGGCGCTCGTTAAAACGTTCCTTGAACACTGGCAGATAACCGTCATTGCCGGATTTCTTAATCCGCTTTTCTATTACATAATTCTGTTCGCTGCCTACGACCGATTACCCGCTCAGGTGGCCCAACCCATCAATTACACCTGGGCAATTGTTCTGACGTTCATGTCGGTTCTGTTCCTGCACCAGCGACCAACGAGGATTGATTATTTATCAGCGTTTATCTGTTATTTCGGTGCAGCACTCATTGCGACACAGGGAAACATCGGTCCAATTGAGATTGTTGAGATCACGGGACTGGTGCTGGCAATACTTTCTACATTTATATGGTCAGCCTACTGGATCCTGAATGTCCGGGACCCGAGGGATCAGCAATTCGCAATGTGTCTTAATTTCCTGGCAGCTTTACCGATGGCATTCATTGTTTGTAGCGTATTTTCATCATTCACTGTAAGCAAAGAAGGCTTATTCAGTGCCCTCTATATAGGTGTTTTTGAGATGGGTCTTGCATTTCTCTTCTGGTCACGTGCACTTCGGCTGGCGGAAAATACCAGTCGTGTCAGCACGCTGATTTTCCTGTCACCATTTCTATCTTTGTATTTTATTTCCAGATTTCTGCAGGAGACAATTCATACAACCACCTACTTCGGTCTGGTTATCATCATTACCGGCTTACTGATTCAGAAATTCCAGGGGCAGGGAAGTTTAAAGCCTGAACAACCGGATAACTAACACAACTACAATGGGGCAAAGATTCGAGGTTAGGCGTATCCGACGTTAAATCAGAACGATCAAAACAGGATCATTTGTTTTTCTTCGGCGACTTCATCTACTTCTTTAAAAGATACGCCAAGCCCCAACAACCTGATTCCCTGGCCAGACCCTCTCTCCCAGGCAATGGGTAGAAGCTCGGCAAAGAGACTTTTATTTAGCTCCAGGCTAGGACGTTCGATTGTCGTTGATTTAAAATCCGCAAACTTCAGCTTCAACTGCTGATTTCGAATAGGACGCTCCTGGTGTCTTTCGAGACGACTTTGCAGTTCACTAAAAAGCTTCTCAAGAGATTCAAGCGCGACACCTGGTTCAGCAATATCCACCGGGAATGTATGTTCAACGCTGACTGACTTTCTTATCCAATTAGTTGTAAGTTCTCTGGTATCGATCCCATGGGCGCGCTTGTAAAGTAATTCACCCAAACCGCCAAAGTGGCGAATGAGCTCCGTCTCTCCCATGGCCCTGACATCAGCGCAAGTGCTGATGCCATATTGCGATAGCCGTTTGACAGTAACCTTGCCGACACCGGGTATTTTACCTACAGGCAGATCGAGTACGAACTGATCGACTTCATCTGGTGTTACGACACACTGGCCATCAGGTTTGTTCTCGTCACTACAGATTTTTGCAATAAACTTATTGGGCGCGATTCCTGCCGAAGCGGTGAGATTCAATTCTTCTTTAATATTCCGCCTGATCTCCCGGGCAATTAAGGTCGCGCTGCCTTTGAACATTTCTGAGTTCGTAACATCAAGAAATGCCTCGTCTAATGACAGTGGTTCGATCAGGTCGGTATATCTTTCAAATATCCCTCTGATCTGTCTCGACACGGATTGATACAGACTCATCCTGCCAGGGATAACTCTCAATTGCGGGCAGAGTCGTAGCGCATAGGCAGTGGCCATCGCCGAGTGAACACCGAATTCTCTGGCTTCATAGTTACAGGTCGAAATTACCCCCCGCCTGTCAGCCGCACCACCTACTGCAATCGGGATTCCTCGCAGCTCCGGGTTATCTCTCATTTCAACTGCCGCATAGAAACAGTCCATATCAATATGGATGATCTTCCGCGATGGAGTCTGATCTGACATGACGAATCATGGTCCCTGTGGTGCTGGATGCGCCGGACTTGAGTACCGGCAAATCGAAGAGGATTTTACTTTAAACAGGTACCTGTGCAATCACCACTGCTTGAATGGGTTATAATGTCGTCCCGCTCCCGGTGTATATTTGTTGATTTAAGAGCTCATGAATTTAGATGAAATTAGAAATCGCTTCGAACCCGCAGTAACGGAAATTATTGAAGCCTGTTCCATTACTGAAGATTTCGTCGATAAGGACCGCTTTCGTATTTACATAGCAACTATCTGGGGGAACGCGGTTCTGGAACCTGAAAAGTCAGGCATCAGCGAGAACGAATTAAGTATCCTGCATGATTTTCTGAATGAAGAAATTGTCAAGTTGCTTGGTTCTGATCAGACCATTACGACCTGTTTCGAATACCTTGTTTCCAAAGAAGGTGAGGACAGTATGAGCAGGTTGCAGGTAACCAATCACCACAAACAGTTCATTCAGTATTTTGCAAGACTCATTCTGGGTGGCGACACCCTGAACAACTGATTGCCAGCCAAATGCCGGAGATTTAACTTTCACTCCGTTGATTGAACTGATACGTCCTGTATTTCCTCATCACTCTTCTGAGTAAAGCGACTGACAACAAGTGTACCCACGATATCACCTTCGACATTGATCGCGGTTCGAATGGTATCAAGTGGTCTTTCGATGACCAGCAATATTGCGATCGCTTCCAGTGGGATACCAACGGCCAGAAGCACCATTTGCATGCCTGCCATGGAGGCAGAAGGCATGCCAGGTGCACCGATGGAGGCGATCATAGCCATTAAGAATACTGTCATTATCGCAACGTTTGACAGTTCTACGCCAAATAGATAAGCCAGAAATATGGCAGCTACGGCTTCGAAGAGCGCAGTGCCATCCATATTCATCGTTGCACCCAGTGGTAATACAAAGCTCGTGACAGAGTTACTTATCTTCAGTTTCTCCTCGCAGGTACGCATGGAAACTGGCAGTGTCGCCGAACTCGAAGACGTACTGAACGCCACTATCATTGGTTGCAGGATTTCACTAAAGAGTGCATATGGCGATTTTCTTGCCAACAACCATGCAATGGCTGGCAGTACCACCAGACCATGAACCAGGGTCAGGCCCACAACTAATAAGCCAAACTGAAATAACTGCACCAGCAGGGAACCCGAATTTCCATCGGTTGTATTCATCTGTACAGCAAAGTCCATGAGAATCGCAAATACACCGATAGGTAGAATCCGGATTACCCATCTCAGTATCTGCACAATCACGATATTGATCTGTTCAATCATTCTGATTAGAGGACTTTCAGGTGGAAGTACAACCACCATGGCCAGGCCGATAAGAATCGCATTGGTAACAATCCCCAGGATATTCAGATCGGCCAGAGCAGAGACAGGGTTGCTGAGTGCCAGTTCAAATACCTGCTGGAGTACCAGGATGATTGAATCATTACCAGCTTCAATCAGGCGGGTGGTAGGCAGCGTTGATTCCATCCCAATTGTTGCCGGATAATTGGTCCACGGATGGATAAAGAAAACAGCTACCAAACCCAGCAGAATGGCGATCAGCGTTGTACTAAAATAGTAGGCGATTGTAATACCGCCTAACTGCCGAAGTCTTACAATATTCCCAATGCCTATAATGCCACTGATCAACGAGAAGAAGATCATGGGTGCAATAAGCATACGCAGGGCAGAGAGAAAAAGGGATTTAAACAATAGAATCAATTGATAAAAATCCGATCCCTCGTCTGATGCAATGCTGTCGCCAAACACCATGCCGATACCAATACCGAGCACAGCAGCAAGAAACACCTGAAAAGTTAGATTTTTAAGAATCAATTAGATAATGACGCATTCGACAAGGGTTGATGATAACAAACACGCTACGCAAAAGGGAGTTGACCGGCACTCAGATAGCAGCCCATTTCTGCAAAGCATCCTGAAGCTGATCTCTGCCTATCGGTTTGGTTATAAATTCGTCCATACCAACCTTGAATGAACGCGCTCTGTCTTCTGGCAAACTGTTCGCCGTCAGTGCAATTATGGGTATCCTGCTATCGGATTCCATTTCACGGATTTTAACGGTTGCTTCAAAGCCATCCATCTTTGGCATCTGACAGTCCATAAATATGACATCATAGGAATCCTCACCGAACATTCTGACAGCATCAATGCCATCGTTAGCGACGCGAACAGTGCAACCCATTTTCTCCAGCAGTTTTGCTGCAAATTTCTGATTTATCAAATTGTCTTCAACAAGCAGTACACTCGGCTGAATGTTTTGGGTAACGTCAGACGCAGTACCTGCTATCTCGAATTCGTGTTCAGTCGATTCACCACCAACTGCTTCTGGTCTTTCACAGGGGAGTTGGAGATCAAAATAGAACTGTGATCCCTCACCAGGCTCACTGTCGACTTTAATTTCTGATCCCAGCAGCCTCGCGACCCGTTGACTGATTGCTAATCCCAGGCCAGTACCCCCATAGTCTCTTGTACCGGAGCTATCCAGTTGATGCAGAGCATCAAAAATGTGATCGATATCGTTTTCGTCAATGCCAATGCCGGTATCAGTAACTGAAAACCTGGCTAGTACATCCGATTGCATGTTGCCAACGTTGCATACGTCGACACAGATACAACCCCTGGCAGTAAATTTGATGGCGTTGGAAATGAGATTACTCAGAATCTGCTCCAGACGCTTCGCATCAACAGTTACAAATTCAGGTATCTGCTCATCAACATTAATGACGAACCTCACATCCTTATTCAACCCATCTGACTGAACCGTCTCGCAAAGCGACTGGACCAAAAGGCGAAGATCGGTTTTAACAACATTCAGTTCGAGTTCGTCTTCTTCCATCAGCGAATAGTCGAGCATATCGTTAACCATTGATTGAAGATGTCTCGATGAAGCCATTACCGTTTCAGTTAACTCGCTCTGCTCGGTAGTGAGTTCAGTATCAGAAATCAACGAACCGGCGCCAACTATTGAATTCAAAGGGGTAAGAAACTCGTGACTCATATTGGTAAGAAATCTGCTTTTTGCATCGCTGCTGTCCTGTGCATCTCGCCAGGCGTTTTCCAACTCAACGGTTCTCCTTCTGACTTCATTGTTGAGGTGGTGATTCTGCCTGCAGTTGACCATGAGGCTTGTCAAAGTGGTACAAAAAACCGAAATTAGATGAGCATGATTATGATCAAACGCCGGAGAGCTGACGGTCAGGACGCCAATCACCTCATCTCTGAAAACAAATCTTTTTGAATAGCTGGTACCCTCAGACGATTTTTCCTGAAGGAGGTCTGTATCATGGTTCTTATCTAACTCGACAGCCCTGGTAGCTAGAGACAGGTGGGCTTGAATCCAGTCGATGTCTTCGTTCTGGTTTTCTGAGTCGCCAATATCACCGTCCGCTGACACACCAGCGGCCATTCGAAGGGTGTCGTTGTCGACAAAATGGACTGAACAGTTTTGAAAGTTGTGGTTTGTGATCAGAAGTCTGGCTGCATACCCCATCAATTCGATATCATCGTCGTAAACCAGACCATCAGTGACCAGACTCGTCACGGTAGAAAGAACACGGTGCAGACCTAGAAACTGACGTCGCAGCTCACTGATCGTACTCTGATGCATTTTATTGCGCTCTGCTCACCAGGTATTTAGCAATTGCCGTCAGTTCTTCCTGTAATCCCGCCAGTTCGTCCAGATCGAAGTCCGTGGACGAAGTGCCCAATATCTGAAGAGTGAGTGGGGCAAGCTGCGGTTCGGTTACACCGTTTCGCAGGAGTTTGGTCTGGCGAATAACATCACCGATCAGAAGGCAGATCTTCCAGTTCTCTCCCCTGTATTCGCTATCAAAACAATACTGCATTGTCTGGGTGACCATGTCTGGCAACAGCCATCTCTGGCCTACCAGTGCACCTGTATCTGCCTGGCTTATACCAAGCGTTTGTTGTTGCAGCTCAATATAATCACCGGGATCTTCTCTCTGACAATCAATCATTTTGTTTAATTGAGCAGGAAAGTGATGGATGAGAACCAATTCGCCGAATCCGGCAAGCAAGGCACAGAGATAAATCTGGTCCGGGGAAACGAACTGCTTTAGATTCGAGTTCGCCAGCAGCAATTGGCAGTATCTCGCAGCCGCCAGAGAGTCAGTCCAATATTCCTCAGTCGAAAAATTCGGACACTTTGTCAGATCCAGAGAACGACCGAGAATGACGCTCATTACAATATTGCGCACCATCTGTATTCCCAGAACTTTGATAATAGAATCCCTGACCGTGTAGATGGGGGTGGGGGAGCTGAAATACGCTGAGTTTGCCAGTCCGATTACCAATGCCGCACTATGAGGATTTTCCTCAATTACGCCTGCAAGCTGTTCCATGTCTGCGTCATCGTCCGTGACTAACTGCAGCAGAATCTGATCAGATACAGAACAGTTGGGAATATCGTCCACTGTTAATGTTTGCAAATTGATCGGCTTCTGCAAACCCCTGCGTCTTTGTAAATGCATATCAAAAATCCCATACTCACCAGCCCCATAATAAATATAGACCACTGAGCCAAAACCCGGTTACAGCACGTCGGCTGGCGCAAATTCGACGTAACGTAGATATTTTTGTTATTCAGCGGTTTAATGCATCTTTTTAGTAATTCGATTACTTATGTTGTATGCGCTGATCTTTCTGCTCGCAGTTGCACTTGGCATTGTCATTTTCGTCCTTATTCGCTCTCGACAACGTCTGGAATTGATGCGCAGCATCTACAATAACCACCCGGAACCATTGGCTCGCCTGTCTTTGGACGATATGAGTATTCTTGAATGCAATGAAGCATTCGCTCAGATACTGGGATATGCAACCACCCACGACTGTCTTCTCAGCAACCAGATAGATCATCATCTGCCCCAGTTTTCACTTGATTCTCTGAAACAAAGGCAATTTTCACGAGACAAATCATCGCCCGATCTGGGTAACCTGCACGTCGTCGCACTTGATGGCAGCCACGTTCTTAAAAAGGTGATCGTCACTCTTTCTTCTGCTGGCGAATACGTAGACCTGAAATTTGGACAGGCGGACCGTATCCAGCGGGATCAACGATTCATTCCTTTACCTTTTATCACCTTAAATTCCTCTCTTGATGTAGTTTCTATCAATGATGTGGCGATAAACCTGTTCGGAGAAGGACTCGCTGTAAAGCGAAATATAGATCGGATCATTCGTACCGATCTGAGAGACAGAATAGTCGGCATAATTCATGCCCGAAAGCGTCACAGCCATTTTTCAATTCACGTCCCTGGCATTCTTAACGACGGGAGGACAAAGACCCATCGCTGGTACTTTCACAATCGAGCGTCAGGTGATTTGGAACTTACCTGTCTACCCCTTGAAAACTCAACTGATGACTGGCTATTGCTCGCTAGATTGCTCAACGTTCAGGCTGACACCTGGGAGTTGGACTACCAACTCGGTACCCTCGATACTTCAAAGGAATGGGCCCGGATTTTCGGTTTTGATGAGCAATCGTCAAGCGACAGACTGGAGTTCTGGATGCAGTCCGTTCACCCGGACGATCTGCAACCACTCAAGGAGCAATTCCGCATGCTCTATGACGGCCAGATTCAGGAGATCAATCTAAGTTGCCGAATGGCGACGAAAGAAGGACTCGAAGTACGGATCCTGGTCATCGGTTACGTCTGCGAACGCCTGGCAGATGGAACACCGGCCAGATACAAGGGCGTCCAGGTAATCGAGCAATTAGCTGAAAACGAAGAATTCTCTGAATTATTCCACGATCTGATAAACCAATTCACTTCGATAACCGGATTTGCTCAACTTATCAACGAGGTTGGGGACCCGGAAACTGCAGATTATGCAAAACAGATTCAAATAGGCGCTGATCGTGCGAATGAGCTTCTGACGGGTGTAAAACAGCATGAAGTAGTCGGGATATATGAATCCATTGATAATATTTGTGACGAGTTGGGTGTTTTTTCGGTCGCACACAACGATAGGGGCAAATCGGTGGAAATCAGTACTGAACTGGCTGAGCTATCACTAAGGACACTCGTCGCCAGTGCCAGGGAGAGCGGCACACCAGTCGATGATATTCACGTTGAGACAGATTTTGACCAATATGCCGGTGAATTCTGTAGCAGTTGCGGCAGCGATCTGGACCAACCAATGCTGCGAATCCGCCTTGAAGACGGGCACAGAGTGATCTATCGGCAATTTATGCAGAAAATCCTCAAAGGCGGATTTATTACTGACGATCTCGTTCCCGTGGGAAAACAGGGCATTGCATCATTAAATGAACTCGTCCACAAAGCCGGTGGCCATACAACACTCAATTCTTCCAGCAGTGGCTGTGAAATTTCTGTATTCCTCCCAGACAGTGATCGTCAGAAGCCTGATCAAAATACGGGATCGAAGATACTGGTAATCGACGACGAACCATTGGTGGGCAGATACATTAGCGAGGTGCTCAGTGCGCAAGGCTACAGGGTCACCACGCAAACCGATCCTGTCGTGGCACTTGAGAGATTTAAAAAACAGCCAGCAGAATTCGATCTGGTTATCACCGATCAAAAGATGCCTGGCCTGTCGGGAGAGATGATCGTACAGGAAATGCACAAAAGACGCCTAAACCTACCCATCATTATCTGCAGCGGTTATAGTGATGGCGTGGGTGAGTCAATGGCTCGCAATCTGGGTGCCTCCGGTTTTTCAAAGAAACCCATTGATATTGATCATCTACTTGAGTTAGTCGATTCTCAGCTTCAAATAGTTGATGAGGTTGAAAACTAGTTAGATCCTGACCGGAATTAGTCGTTTGTCAACGGCAACCAGAGCGTTTTTCGAGATCGGTAGGGCCATGCATCAATTACTTACGAAGGAAGAAACACTCACAGTTCCTGTTTCCGGGGGAGTCCTTCTCAGGATTTCTTTGAACCACTACGAGGTTCGGGTGAGGGAATGAACAGTACCTCAGACTTCACCATTGATTTATTCGATGTCATTCCAACTGGTTTGATCAAGATTGATTCCGGGCTGACGGTACTGGACATCAATAGTTTTGCAAAATCATTGCTCGATCTAACGCAAGGACAGTCTCTTACCAGCGCTATTCACCCAGATTCACGCCAGGAATTTGACAAGGCTCTGGATCTGCCCGGCCAGGAGCACCTGGTTCAATTTCAGAAAGGGCAAGATTCGCTTTACACTCAACTCAGCTCTCTTGAATCCACCGGTGCCGAAGAACGCGTCCTCGTATTTCGAGACATTTCAGAACAGATGGTACTGAGTGCACGCTTGAGAAAGAGTAAAGAACCAGAGCGGAAGTTTGTCCACGATCTGAGCAATGCCATGACCACAACCGTTGGCTATTCAGAACTTATCAATCTAATGCTCGAAGAAGAGCCTACTTTATCAGGCGATCGATTACAGACAGTGATCAAATACCAGGCTGAAGTATATGCTGGGCTCTTGAGAGCCAACAAATTGATTACAAGCCAGAGGCAGGGCAGGCAGATTTCAGATCAGGTGACGGTTCCTCTCAAGCGAAAGCACATCATCGTGGTTGATGATGAACCGACTATCACTGAATTCCTTGCAGAGCTGATGCGGGGCATTCATCACAAGGTCACCGCGTTCAACGACAGCCATGAGGCGCTGGAATTCTACAAGAACAATGTGAGCGCCGTTGATCTCGTCATTGTCGATCAGATTATGCCCGGAATGTCTGGCATAGCGCTGGCCACAGAACTGCTCGCACTAAATATGGAATTGCCCATCGTGTTGTGCACCGGTGATCAGGAATTGATTAGTGATCAGATTAGCGGGCGGCTGAAAATAAAACACTTTGTTCGCAAGCCCATTGATATAGATGAAATCTCCGACATCGTTACCGGCATATTCAACTAGAGACAGATCATTGATTTGATGCGCCCGGAAGGCTGTTAGAACAGAGCTAAGATTCACTGGCGGTACTGTACTGAACTGTACTGGATCGAGCGATCGAGCGATTGAGCTGTCAGCTAGTCCACAACCTGAGAAAGTGTTGGACCTATCTGGTAGTGCAGAACCAGATCGCAGACTGGATCCAGATCAGTTGGCTCATTATTCACAATGACCAGCCCTGCGCCTTGTTGCTTGGCAATCCTGGGAAAGCTTGCAGCCGGATAGACCACAAGCGATGAACCTACAGCCAGGAATAAATCACACTGCATGGTTGCAATTTGCGCCTTCTCCATTTCAGCGACCGGCATTGCCTGACCGAATGAAATAGTTGCTGTCTTAATTATCCCGGCGCAATCATCACAATAAGGTACGGTTTCCTGATCAGCAAAAACTTGCCGGATATGTTCGAGTTCATAGCGCTTCCCACACTGCAGACAAGACGCATAGCTCGCGTTGCCATGCAATTCAATGACCTGATCATCCGGCACACCTGACTTCTGATGAAGGCCATCAACATTCTGTGTGATGATATGACTTACTTTCCCCAACTCAACCAACCGGGCAACTGAGCGATGACCCGCATTGGGTTCTGCCTTGTCCATGCCGCTTCCTGCAAGTTTCTTTCGCCAGGATTCGCGGCGCACTTCCTCAGAAGCAATGAAATCAGAAAAATCAATCGGTGTATTGGTTTTCCAGACGCCATTTGGCCCCCTGAAATCCGGTATACCCGATTCGGTGCTGATACCAGCACCTGTAAAGACAACTATTCGAGATGAAGCCTGAATTAAATCCCGGAAATACGCCAGTTCGTCTGCTGATATCTCATCACTCATCTCGCTTTACTCCTGATGCACTCATATTCTCTCAACTCAACAGGTTGATAGTACAAGACTGATTTTATCGCTGTCTTTGATCGCGCAAATTATTAAATGCTTCGGGTTGGCATGCATCCCGGAATCTGACGATCGCAGTAGCGCATTCTACCGGCCGCATCCTTGAAGTATCTACCTCGACATCATAAACGTCATGGTCGTGACAGATATCAAAATGTCCGACTGCAGTGCCGGGAAAGCGTCCCGGTCGTTCTCGTTCACGCTGATTGATGACATCTGCCGGGCAGCGAACCCCGACGAAGATGACATCGAATGGTTCAAACACCACTAGATAGTCATCGAGGAATTCAGTTTCGAGGATAATATCGTCGATGATAATGTTATTACCACTTGTGACCATTGCAGCCATCGCTCTTCTCATACCTCGAAGCAGGTTTTTACCGTCTCGACCGAACCTGATTTGCGTATAGGGTTTATCCACATCTGTAATCGGAACCACATTTAGGCCCCGATCACCTGGAGAGCCGGATGGTGCATTGAGACCTCGAAACTTATCGGGCAACCCATCTCGAAACTGATCCAGCGCAACATGTATATAGGGTTCATCAAATTGTTCCTGGAGTGCGTGGGCCAGTGTCGTTTTACCCGCGCTTGATGTACCGTTCAGAAAGATGATTGTGCCAGGTGGCATTGGCTATTCCAGCTCATTTAAATTCCGGGGCCATGCTTACATACTACGAATTAATTGGCTACAAATAAGGATTGATCTTTGGCTCGAAAAAACCAGCAGCCGTTCTGGCTACACCGGTTCTTTGAATCCCTTGGCAGGTTGTACGTCGATTATCGAATACGTCCACAATTCGACGAGGTCGGTTGCGGACTCAGGGTCATGAATCCCCGTTATCTGGAACTATCCGGCTCGAAGATCACCAGCGGTGACCACGTACATTTCATGGCCCTTAGAGACAAACCGGTTCGACTGGCTGTATTTGAAGATATGGGCAGTATTCATATTGGAGATTATTGTGTGGTAAATCCCGGTGTGTGCATCACATCTGCAGCATCGATCACGATTGGTCATAGTTGTATGTTTGCTATGAACGCCTACCTGTCCGATGCCGACTGGCACGACGTTCAACATCGAATTTTTGCACCAGGCAAGCACAAGCCCATCGTCATCGGGAATAACGTCTGGGTCGGAGATAGTGCCCTGGTCTGTAAAGGCGTCAGCATCGGAGACAATAGTGTGGTTGGCGCATGGTCCGTGGTCACAAAGGACGTGCCAGCCAATGCAGTTGTTGCGGGCAATCCGGCGCGGGTAATTCGTCAATTGGACCCGGAAGATATGACGACCAGAGAGTATCTGTTTAATATGGATATGAGTTTTGACGACTTTGATGCTGATTTTGTCAGGAACAAGCTGGCAGGTAATACCTTTCTTAACTGGATCAGATCTCTGCTTCTGCCCGGTCGCAACGACTAATGACTCTGCGATTCACCATATTCAGATAGATGTCTTGCGAGCAGTTCCTGCCTTGTGACTTTATATTGCTGGGTCTGCATCGATTCGAGATTATAGACAGCCATAAGACAACCCAATTCTGCACACTCCTTCGCGCCGAAACCTTCAAGGAGTCCAAATACGTATCCTGCCCGAAACGCATCTCCACACCCAGTGGAATCGATTGCCGATCGAGCCGTTGCTGCATTGACGTGTATGTCTGTGGCGTTGTGCCGGTGTATATCGACGCCCTTTGAACCCCGGGTTACGATGACTTCATGAGTTTGCACAATTTCTGCTGCGTCTATGCCTGTTTTGGTTTGAATTATCTCCCACTCGTGGCCATTCATAATCAGATAATCAGACAGTGATAGCAGCTCGAGAATCTCTTCACGGGTAAATTCCGCGACTCCCTGACCAGGGTCCAGAAATATCGGGATGTTGAGTTCATTTAAATCCCGCGCCTGCTTCAGCATAATTGGTGCATCCTCAGGTGCCAATATGGCGAGGAATACCTGGTCGATGCCTTCGACTTCAGCCGGTCTGACTCTCTTTTCAGACACAGAAGCACCAGAATTAAATGCTGTGATCTGATTGCCCGATTCATCAGAGAAGATGATGCATTGGGCCGTCCTTTCGAAGGCGTCATCAACCGCGATATAGCGAGAATCGATACCTAACTCGTTCAGATGTGCCAGATAGTGATCCTGGAAATCGAGTCCAGCCGCGGATATTGGTATCACGTGCTGTTCCAGCCGTGAGAGCCCATAGGCAATGTTCATCCCGCAGCCGCCGAAGCTGGTGGTCAGGCTTTTTAATTGAAGCGAGATATTGAGTCCCCTGGTCGGGTAATTCTCCTGGTAGTGCTGAAATGATCCGGCGTAGCTCCCGATCAGATCAATAGCGACACTGCCGCAAACAATCACGGGTTTCATATCTGATGGTCCCGAGAGGGTTGTGCCGTGTGCTTATCAAGCGATTTAGATCCAGGCATCGGTTGCATTCATCGTTGTGTTCGTGGAACTATCATACCCTTGGAGTTATATCGACTAACAATAAATTAATCACTCAAACGATTCCTGGTTAAAAAATCATGCAAAGTCTTGCTGGACAGGCACAAGCAGTGCTCGGCTTGTTGGTGTTTATATCGATTGCCTGGGCACTAAGTGAGCGTCGTACATTACCTGACTGGCGACTGATTACCGTCGGGCTCGGATTGCAGCTCATCATTGCCCTGATTATGTTCAAAATTCCTGCTATACAGGGTGTCCTCGCACTGCTCAACAGCGCAGTCAACGCCATTGCATCAGCTACTGAAGCTGGCACTCAATTTGTATTTGGGTATCTCGGGGGAGATCCGGCAAATGTTGCATACCCCTTTGGTGTCGACGACCCCGGCGCTACTTTTATCCTGGCATTCAGGGTTTTACCCCTGATTCTATTCTTCACGGTACTCTCAGCAATCCTGTGGCACTACAGAATTCTTCCGCTCATCATTCGTGGGTTCTCTTTTCTGCTACGACGCAGCCTGGGTGTTGGTGGGGCAGTGGGTGTGAGCACTGCGGGGAATATTTTCCTTGGCATGGTCGAATCACCGCTGCTTATCCGGCCATTTATGGCTCAACTTTCCCGCAGTGAACTGTTCATCGTCATGAGTTGCGGCATGGCTACCGTTGCAGGTTCTGTCATGATTTTCTATTCCGTCATCCTGCAGGGAATACTGGACGATGCACTGGGGCATATCCTGACAGCTTCCGTGATCAGTGTGCCCG
>CAZJRI010000137.1:0-14578 GCA_964548025.1 uncultured Pseudomonadales bacterium | reverse complement strand
GGGCCGCGCCGCCATCCTCCATCACGACTTCCCCAATCAGTACAGGCAGAACCCGGAATTCTCACCCGTTTCATTGCCCGTCACCCGGGAACATCTGATCAAGGAAGGGCTGACGCAGAACTTTATTCGGTATATGGAAGGGTGGAAGGGGTTTGTCGCGTAAAGCGATTAGCCCCTTGTCAGTTACGAGTTGCGAGTGGCGAGTTGCGAGTAAGAGCGAAACTCGTAACTCGTAACTCGTAACTCGAGACTCGCCGCTCTTAGGCTGTTATGAACAAGCCACCGCCCCCCCATCACAAGTAATCACCTCACCCACCGTAAACGCCCCTGCACGTGAACTGAGGAATATCGCCAGCCCGGCGATGTCTTCGAGGGTGCCTACTCTGCCACGCGGATTGCTTTCACCAACCGAACTCCAGTCCACATCGGTTTCACCGCCAAAACCAACACCTGCACTCAGCATCCAGGTGGGGAAGGGGCCGGGTGCGATGGCATTGCAGATAATATGCCGCTTGACCAGGTGGGCTGCCATTACCCGGGTCAGGTGGTGCACTGCGGCTTTAGATGGCCCATAGGAAAAATTGTCAAATACCGGTGTCTTTATTCCATCGACCGAGCCCACATTGATAACCCGGGCCGGGTCTTCATGGGTTGCTGCCTTCTCCAGCATTGGCAGGAGTGCCTGGGTGAGGAAGAATACGCCCTTTACATTGGTATCCATCACCTTGTCCCAACCCGCTTCGGGAAATTCGCCCAGTGGTGCACCCCAGGTTGAACCTGCGTTATTGACGAGGATGTCGAGCTGTTCTTCTTTGGCAGCCAATTCCTCTGCTACCGAGTTGCAGCCCTGCAGTGTTGACAAATCTGCAGGTAGAGCAATGCACTCGCCGCCGTAGGTTTCTGCCAGGCGTTTGGCTGTTTCTTCGCAAACATCAGCCTTTCTGGAGCTGATATATACCTTTGCGCCATTTGCCAGAAAACCGGCAGCAATCATCTCACCGATTCCCCTGGAGCCACCCGTGACCAGGGCCACCTTGTCTTTGATAGAAAACAAATCCTGCATCGTTCTTCCTTCAGTTTATGAGTCGCGGCAGTATAAGTTAGAATCGACGGATGACACAAAAATCAACACCTGCTGCCTGGATGAGAGGTGGTACAAGTAAAGAACTTTTCTTCAGACCAGAGGATCTGCCGTCTGATGCGCAGGCCAGAGATGAACTCTTTTTATCGGCGATTGGCAGCCCGGACCCGAATGAAAACCAGATGAATGGTATGGGTGGTGCTACCTCAAGCACCAGCAAGGTATGTGTTGTGGGTAAATCTTCAGTACCTGATTGCGATGTCGATTTTCTATTCGGTCATGTCAGTATCGGGGATGCACTCATCGATTATTCGGGCAACTGCGGCAATCTTTCATCTGCTGTTGGGGTCTTTGCCATTGAACAGGGGCTGGTTGAGGCCACAGCGGATCAAACGATTGTCAGAGTCTGGCAGAAGAATGTTTCAAAGAGGCTCATCATCACCGTGCCAACAGATTCAGAGGGCACGGTTATCACCGAAGGTGATGTGTCTATTGATGGCGTATCCGGAACAGGAGCGGGTATCAGGGTTGAATTTCTTAACCCCGGTTTTGATGACAGCGGTCACGTATTTCCCACTGGTAATGCGATCGATATTTTAAAAGTGCCACGGGTCGGGGATATCGAAGTTACCCTGATTAATGCCGGTAATCCCACCGTGTTCGTAGAAGCCCAGAGATTACATCTTCGCGGATCTGAATCACCGGCAACTATCGCAGATCACGATAGTCTGCTTGCGAAACTGGAGGAAATAAGGTGCGTCGCAGGTGTTGCTATGGGGTTGGGGGAGGATGCAGCCTGGATCAGTGAGCATCGACCGGCAACGCCCAAGATCTGCCTGCTTTCATCGCCGCGAAACGAGGCAGTGGATGTGGTTGCCCGAATCCTGTCGATGGGCAAACCCCATCACGCCATGACCGGGACCGGCGCCATTGCTCTCGCTATCGCATTGTCCATACCTGATACTGTCGCCTGTCGACAGCGAATAGATCCGGTGGTTTCAGAAACCAATAGTCTCGTGATCGGGCATCCGGCTGGCAGTATTTCAGTTTCAGCAGAGGTGGATATTGAAGCCGCGATTGCGCGGTCTGCGACCATGATTCGCACGGCAAGGACCCTGATGAAGGGCGAAGTTTTTACATAGGATTTTTACGGAGGATTGGGGAGATTGACCTGATATTAAGGCACATCTCCCGGATCTGGCAGAAATTAAAGCAGGAGAATCACAAATGACGATTAAGCGAATTAAAACAGGGCCTCGCATGAGCCAGGCAGTAGTACACGGCAATACTGTCTATACCGCGGGACAGGTCGCTCTGGAGGCTCCTGGAGAGAGTGCCGCCAGGCAAACCGAGGCAATTCTCGCAGCGATTGATGAATTGCTTGCCGAAGCAGGTACAGACAATTCCCGGCTCTTAACAGCCAATATCTGGCTGGCAGATATGAAAGATTTTTCCGGAATGAACGAGATTTGGGATGCCTGGGTGGTCGAGGGCTGCACGCCTGCAAGGGCCTGCGTTGAATCAACCCTTGCAGCTCCCCAGTTCACGGTCGAAATTGCGGTTACCGCTGCAATTGATTAATGAAATACGATCGCAACAAAAAAATTGAAAAATCAAAACCTGACCCTTGATAAGTTTTTGAGAAGATGCACAATGGGATAGGACTGATCACTTTCAACCAACCACAGGAGTAAAACGCCGGGACCTTAGATCAAATTACAGATTAATCACCGATAGGTATTTGTATAGATGGCAAAAAGATCATATGTGAACTGTTCCGCAAACCGAAGAAAACCAACAGAAGGGAGAAGAAGCAAGAAACAACAACAGAAAGAACGGCAGGCCAGGCGACATAGCGCCGATATTTATACGCTGCCGGTTCACTCACCACAAAGCGAGACCGCGTATGTACCCAAACGATGCAGTCGAGCCCTCGAAGCCAGAAATCCAGCCCAACAGCGATATATTAATGCGATTAAGAATAACTGCCTGACCTTTGGTATCGGCCCTGCCGGTACCGGCAAGAGCTATTGTGCGTCTGCTCTGGCAGCCGAGGCATTACAGTCTGGTCGTATCGAACGACTCATTCTCACCAGACCTGCTGTTGAGGCGGGCGAGCATCTGGGCTTCCTCCCTGGCGCTATTGATGAGAAGTTTGCAGTCTATATCGAAGCCTTCAGGGATACCCTGAATGAAAGATTGGGTGCCGGTGCCGTGGACTATTTCTTGAGGCACGGTCGAATCGTCGCTGCGCCACTTGCATTCATGCGAGGTAAGACCTTTGGCAGTGACAGTTTTGTCGTTCTCGACGAAGCGCAAAATACGACGATAGCCCAGATGAAAATGTTTCTCACAAGAATTGGCGAACAATGCAAAGTCGTGGTGAATGGCGATATTGACCAGAGCGATATTCGTGGACCTAACGGATTGGCTGATGCGGTGAAGAGGCTGAGAGGGGTGCACAACGTCCATGTTCACAGATTTGATCGGGACGATATCGTTCGAAGCGGGCTGGTGAGGGATTTGATGGACAGGTATGACCTGGTCGAATAGGAATCTGCCTATATAAACCAGGAGATAAGGTTTAGCAGGAATCCTGCTGCCAGGAATTCATAGCCTGTATATTCATAGGGTGGTTCGAAGAGTTCCATCAACTCTGATTTGACATTTATCAGGTTGATGTAGCCGAAAATAGCACAGAGTATGCCGCTCACTTGAATTAGATCAGAAGAGAGTGTGGAACTCTTATCACTCACTAGCCAGAAAAATCCATTGGCTATTAGCAGCGAGAGGAAACATTTTCCAATCAATATTTTTCGCTTCTCTGTCGGATCCATATAGCTAAACTCATAGCTATCATTCGGCATTGGTGACTCCCTTATTTAGCTTCAGTTGTGTGATTCAGCGTTCGGTGGAGTGCGACACCCAGACTCATACCTGAGAAACTTTGATTGAATCGATTAATTGAACCACCGATGTATGACCCTATGGCCCAGGCCGCCGTAATACCGGATATTACCCCTGGGGCACCCCCAGGCCAGTTTGCACCGGGTATAAAGCTGTTTGTAAAAGGTATGGGTGTGCCGTGACTGAATCCACCACTCACGGACTCAACTTCATCTGCTGTCAATTCTCTCATTTATAACTCCTCTACAGTTTATGGATGCTGTTGAAAACAGCAAGTCGAGGGTAGTTGATGATGAATTTGAGCTGTATCAGTGCATGCTGCAATTGGTGTAGGAATTTAGTTTGCTCGTGTAAGAAGAGGATGAAGGAACTGACAGTCGACTGCCGGGGGGAATTTGCTTGACATTGTATCGAATAGAAATCTGCCTATATAAACCAGGAGATAAGGTTCAGCAGGAATCCTGCTGCCAGGAATTCATAGCCTGTATATTCATAGGGTGGTTCGAAGAGTTCCATCAACTCTGATTTGACATTTATCAGGTTGATGTAGCCGAAAATAGCACAGAGTATGCCGCTGACTTTTATAAAGTTTGATGACATGGTAGAAGTGTCGTCAGCAATAAGACCAACAAAACAGTATGTCATCAACAGTATTAGCAAGGTTTTACTAACTATAACTTTACGTTTTTCAACCTTGCTGATGAAGCCAAACTCATAGCTATCATTCGGCATTAACGACTCCCTTATTTAGCTTCAGTTTCGTGATTCAGTGTTCGGTAAAGTGCGACACCTAGACTCATGCCGGAAACTTTCCTGTTAAATGTGTTTATTCCGTCGCCAATAGTTACCCCTATCCCCCATGCGGCGGTGATCCCAGTTATTACCCCTGGCGCACCCCCAGGCCAATTTGCGCCGGGTATAAAGCTGTTTGTAAAAGGTATGGGTGTGCCGTGACTGAATCCACCACTCACGGACTCAACTTCATCTGCTGTCAATTCTCTCATTTATAACTCCTCTACAGTTTATGGATGCTGTTGAAAACAGCAAGTCGAGGGTAGTTGATGATGAATTTGAGCTGTATCAGTGCATGCTGCAATTGATGTAGGTATTCAGTATTCTCGTGTAAGAACAGGATGAAGGAACTGGTAGTCGAATCCTGCGGGAGATCTGCCATATAACCTGTAGTCCTTCTACCTCTGTTGATTAAATGACCATGTGAATGCATATCTCATGGATTTTACGGGGCTCGTTATCCTGCATAATCCATCAGCCGAACAATACAGCAAAGTCATGTAATGCCCGGCATGTTTCAGATACATATTGGAGCTTCCCTAATATTGATTTTGCAAGCGGCCGTATGTTCCAATTCGTTATGTTCACGAAAATTCTTCACCTGAACTCTCTTTCGGATTCCGACAATGAAGCATTCAATCATGCATTGTCGTTTGCCTTACAGTTCAGATCCAATCTGTCCATTTTGCATGTAGACCCCGTTTCAAACAAAGATCATCCATGGGAACAATATCCTGGTGTGAGAGATCAGCTCATCGCGTGGCAGCGGCTGCCACCGGGCGCTGAAAAAGAGGAGGTCTACGACAAACTCGGCGTTGCTGTCAGGAAGCTCGATTTAAAAAATGACGATCCGGTCAGTGCAGCCATTAAATATGTACGCAGGAAAGAAACCGAGCTGATCGTCTTGTCAAACGGCGGAAGACAAGGCATCTCCAGATGGATTTCTCCTTCCATTTCTGAACCGGTGGCACGAAGTAATAATGTCCCCTGTCTGTTTGTGCCGGAGAAGTGTCAGGGCATTGTTGAAAAGAACTCCGGAGAAATCAGTGTTAACAGAATATTGATCCCGATTGATCATGAACCAGATTACTCACCCGCTGTATCTATGGCGACTTCGCTTGCCAGGGAGTTGGGATTAGAAGAACCTGAAATTACCTTCCTGCATGTTGGAGAGAAACTCAAAGAGTTTGCGACTTCAATCACAGTCGAATATGAGATGGGCCGGGCGCAGGATGTTATCTGTGAGCGAGCACAGAATGCAGATCTGGTTCTCATGGTGACTGCTGGTCATACAAGCTTCCTTGATGCGCTGATAGGCAGTACGACTGAGCAGGTCGTACGCATGGCACCCTGCCCTGTATTAACCATCCCGGCCAGTGGCTAATCCGGTCTTGCAATGATTCTACTATTATCTGAACAGCAATCAGAACAGCAATCATGACAGCAAGCAGGATGTAAATCAGGTTGGTGTGTTCCGAATTCCCGGGGCATGCCTGTCGGCAGTTCCTGGCTTTAGAATCCGGCGCCTCGACATGTTGAGGTTTGCCTCACGGCGCCTGAGTGATTCAACCAGCCTCCTTGAAGGAATAGCGCGACTGCAGCGCCTGCAACGCCCACAGTTGTAGGTTCGACTGGCAACCTCCCAACAGACACGGAGTGAATTCATCAGGCGGGAATCCCTAGCGATGGCCAACTGTTTATCCGCCAGAGTCAATTGATTGAAATCCAATTCGACACGATCGCCAGGGCGAGTTATCTCTTCGCCTGGTTGATGCGTAACGGGTACAACCATGGTCGAAATTTCGCCAGCCAGAACACCGCTTATACCGGCATGCAACAAACCGGGGTGATGGATGAAAGGAATATCGAGGGCATCCAGCACTTCAGATAGATTGATATCAAGTTGTATGAACTCTTTGTCTGCTTCTGTGCTTTGATATAGGGCCCTAGTCAATTCTGACCTGAGGCTGTGACGCGATTTTATCTCACGCTCTTCATCTCCATAGAGCCCGTTCAGGAATACCAGCGATGTGAGATCGTCATAACCTTTGTGCAATGAGTAGAAAGCATCAATGCCACCATCAAACAACAATCCCTTTTTGACCGGATGGACGACATCAGCTTCTGAATTCCCCTGTTCTTTGTAGAGAACTCCCTCATCGCAGTTGACCTCGATACCTTCGAAGGACGAAAACAGTAACCTGAGCGCAGTAGCCGGGTCGGGGGATGGTTTCCCGGACCAGGTTAATCTGAGAATTGCAGATTTATCCTGCCTGCTAACCGTTGCAGAGATTGTCTGACGTTCAGCCTCACAAGTTGATGTCGCTTCTATTATCTTTATACCACTGCCCATTAACGCGAACCTGTTTCATTCTTCATGAGAAATCTATGATGTGCCTGTCTGAATTCCCCGAAATCCATTATTTCACCACGGATTGCTTCACCAGTTCGTCTACTTCGGATTCCTTGAGACCAACTATATCCGTCAGTACCTCATAGTTGTGCTCGCCAAGCAACGGGGAGGGTGCATGAGGTCCGGCCTCATAGCCGGAGATAAGGAACTGGGTACCTGCATAGGGCACTTTGCCCATAACAGGGTGCTCATGCTCACGATGGAATCCGCGGTGGGCATATTGAGGATCCTCTGCCAGATCCCTGCTTCGTTGTACCGCACCGGCTGGTATACCGATTGTGGAAAGTTCTTCCATCGCACCATGGGCAGATCGTTTGCGGGTCCAGTCAGCCAGATGTTGATCAATCAGATCGTGATGCACTATTCTGCCTTCCACTGAATCAAGCGAATGTTCTTCTGCCCATGACGGGTTCCCGAGCAGGCGCTTGAGAGATTCCCATTGACTATCATCGAGTACCGCGATTGCACACCAGTTGTCCTCTCCTTCACAAGGATAGACGCCATGGGGAGCGGCATAGCGGGATCGATTGCCCATTCTCTTTATGACGTGGTGATTAAGCTGACAGTCAGCGATCTCGGGCGCCAGGAAGTGTAATGACATATCGAACTGGGAGGCTTCAATATATCGGCCCCTGCCGGTTCGCCGCCGGTAGTCGATAGCTGCGGCCAACAGGGTCACCACGAATCTCGGCACGATGATATCGGTATAGGCTCCCCAGGCACCGTCCGGTGGCAGATCGGGCCAGCCTGTTACGTCATAGAATCCGGCCATGCCTGCTGCATGGTAACCGTATCCGGCAATGGCAGCGCCTGCACCCTCGTTTCCCATCAGCGTGGTGGACAGCATGATCAGTGATGGATTGATGGTTTTGCAGGTCTCATAGCCGATACCGAGCCGCTCGGTTGCGCCGGGTGCCCAGTTCACGACCAGTACGTCAGCCCATACAATCAGGCGCTTTAGAATTGGCAGTGCAGACGGGTGTTTCAAATTAAGCTGAATACACTTCTTACCGGCGTTGAAGTCGCCATAGAAGTGGGAGTTATCCCAACCGAAATTTTCCTCATCATTGATTGGTCCCAGTCTGCGTATGCCATCCGGGCGAAACTCAGACTCCACCTTTACAACTGTTGCGCCGTGATCTGCCAGGTATCTAACCGATACCGGCCCGGCAATTACCCAGGTGAGATCCAGTACTTTTATACCTTCAAATAGGCGATCACCTTCAGGGTTGACTGGCACGACCCGTTGTCTTACCCGGGATCCAGCTTGTATTTCCTGTCTAATCTGCTCACCATGCTGGTTAAGGCGCGGCGCCGATCTCCGATCAGATGGCTGCTCGTTGATTACGTTGGCATAGGCACCGGGCAGTTGTACTGTCCTGCCGTCAGTGAATGTTACCTGGTCGAAAGCGTTCCGCGATTTAAGGGGTTCGAATTCGAGTACCTCCGCTAGCGAATTAACCGGTGCCAGGACAACGTCGGTGTCGAGTCCCCAGGTAAATAACTCGCTGCGATTGTGTCCGGCGAAGAAGCGTATTAATGCCGAACGGACATCATCCGGTGTAAAACGAGTCTCTTCGCCCAGGGCCCGTCTCATATCAATGGTTTCCCATTCCTCTTCCAGCCAACCGGCATCTATGACTTCATCACCCATCATATGACCCAACAGACCGTGGACAGTTGCTCCATTGGGTACGGCTACCAGGTACCCGTCGGCACAGGCAAAAATGGGTTCAATAGTGGCGACCGACCCCTGGAGTGTCGAACCACTGCGCTCGAAATCGTAGTTCTGGATGGCATAGGCATTCATGGCATTCTGAAGTGTCCAGGTCACAGCACATTGTGCAGACAGGTCAACAAATTGTGCCGTGCCAGTAGTACACATTCGTCGGTGTGCGATGAGCGCGGCGGCTGCTGCCTCGACACCGGTGTGTCGCCATACCTGTGGTGCAGATACCCTCACGGGTTCCCGTTCGCGGGTTCCCTGAAGTGCCACCTGCCCACCCATGGCTGCGATTGTCAGGTCACTCGCTGGTCGCCCGGCAGCAGGTCCGGTAACACCATAGGGCGTAATCATTGTCTGTACAATCTGATCGTTTAACCGGGTCAGATCTTTGAAACCGATGCCATGTTTCGCAAGTAAACCCGGCGGTCCTGAATCCAGGATAAAGTCGGCCGATTCGACCAGGCTAAAAAACAATTCCCTGTCTGCTGATTCTGACAGATCCAGGACGATCGATCGTTTGAACCTGTTGTGAGCGAAGAATTGCAGGCTGTTCTCTGTTCCATCAGCACCTGCCACGAATGGGCCTTCCTGGCGACCGTTGCATCCGCCGGGAGGTTCAATCTTGATGACGTCGGCACCGAGGGAACCGAGAATCATACCGGCCATTTCACCACGATGGTCAGTCAGGTCAAGTACCCGATAGGGACTGAGCACGTCGGTTATCCGTTAATCTTGTAATGGTCGTGTTTCGTTGTACATGTCGAAATAGCAGAGACCGAGCAGCATTCCCCCTAACCGGCTGGGATGGATATAGCCGCCGATATCGGCATGGGTCCAACCACGGCCGCCTGCTTCAACACGCTCTTTGATTTGAGGTATATCTTCGGTGACAATCGCGCACATGTAGATTCCCTGCCCGTTTCGTTTGACGAATCTTGCCACCGCCGACTCCTGGTCTGTGGGCTCAAGGTATTCAAGGCTGTCGAGTGGAGCACGATCCCTGGCGTCAAACCAACTGACCCCGGCGTCGTAAACGAAGAGGTCACTATGATAACGACTGGTGTAGAGCGAACTCATATTGAGAGCATCCACGTAGAAATCGCACATCTCGTCAAGGCTCGGACCAGCATAGGTGATCTGCCAGATACTATCCGCCAGACCTACGCGCTCCTTCTTCTCCGTGGTGGAGAGAATCATACCTGTTCCGTTGCAGTCCTCCGGCAGAACCATGAATCGGTCTGCGCCCAGTTCGTGGACTCTTATACCCCGCTTTTCCAGATGTGCTGCCAATCCAGCCGGGTCGGCGAGTGCGAATCCTCCGGCGAAGAGACCACTTCGTTCCTGCTTGAGAAATCGCTCGGTGGGGCCCTCAGCAGTTGGCTCGAAAAGCTCAACCTGATCGTGCCCCCACTGCAGTGTCACTCGACGGGCAACGGCAACGCTATCCTGGGTATCATCGACCACTTCAGTTGAGAAGATCTTCTCAAAATCTTCAGCAACCCTGTCTGCATTGGGCACCGCCAGGGCCACGCGATCAGTCTGTTGGGGTATCGTCTCAGTGGTCATGTTCACTCTCCTGCTTATCTTCGAACATTTGTGCCGGGCCGGCATACAAACAGTATCATGACATCAGTGGCGACCGAAAGGATATCGAGGATCGTAACCCAGGATCGAACCCCGTAGAGATTAATAAAGTGCCGTGCTGGCGCTCAAACGAGATGTGTCTGTACTACCGGTTGAAGTAGACGGATTCCCGTTCGTCGCGAATATTATTTTTCGCCATGTTGGAAAAGGCGAACCGTTTGGGACTGGCACTAAACCATCTGACGGCGCTGGAATCACACTACTGGTATATCCACCACTGACCTGAGTGATCTCTTCTGATGATAATTCTCTCATTTGGAACTCCCTTGCTTATTATGAATTCTGTTTCGATGAGGAATTAAGGCTAACTGACAGGCGATCTAATCTGTAGCGGCGCAATCTGCACTAGCTGTAAGTTTTCAATTTTCGTTTGTAAGCAGAAGACCAGCAGCGGTGAGTGATCGGTTGGCTGGATTCTCTTCAGATTCCTGGCCGAATTCTAAACAAAGAACGATGCTGTGCTGGCTATGGTTCCAGCGATAACAAACTCGTAACCTACGTATGAGTAGGGTGGCTCAAACAACTCCATCAATTCAGACTTGACCCTGAGGATATTTATATAGCCGAAAATAGCTGAGAGAATACCGCCAACAGAAATGAGGTCTGATGACAAATCTGCGGTTGGATCAGCGATCAGTCCGTGAAAACTGGAAAAGATAAGAATCGCGAGAAATAGTTTGCTGATCAGGATCTTCTTCTTTTCTCGAGGACTTATATAGCCAAACTCGTAGCTATTATTCGGCATTGTTGATTCCTTATTTCGCCATGATCTTGTCATTAAGTGTTCTGTGGAGCGCCACACCCAAACTCATGCCAGAGACATTTCGATTAAAGCTGTTTATTCGGCTACCAATCTCAAAGCCAATGTTCCAGGCAATTGTAATGCCCCCCAACACACCAGGCGCCCCTCCCGGCCAGTTGGGCCCTGGAATGAAACCATTGGTAAATGGGATCGGTGTGCCATGACTGAATCCACCACTTACCACCTCAATCTCTTCAGATGTTAGCTCTCTCATTTGTAACTCCTTTACAGTTTATGGATGCTGATACAAACAGCAAGCAAAGGGTAGCTGGTGATAGTCCAGGTCAGTAGTGGTGCACGCTGCAATCGTTGTGGGTTATTCCTGTTTCTTCGTCAGTCCTAGAATAAAGGAATTTACCTGCCGGGTTGCGCGAGAGCGGCTATCGATCCTGTAAGAGATTTACCATAGCTGCACAAGCGGATTTTATTGAATAGTTTTTCTGGGATCGAATGCATCCCTGATACCCTCGCCGAGAAAAATCAGCAATGTCAGCATAATACCGATTGAGAAAAATGCAGTCAGCGCCAGCCATGGTGCATTCAGATTCGCCGTTGCCTGTTTGATCAAACGGCCGAGTGAAGGGGCGTCGGCAGGCAGGCCGAATCCGAGAAAATCGAGGGAGGTAAGCAGAACCACAGAATTTGTCAGGATGAACGGGACCATTGTCAATGCGGCAACCATGGCATTGGGCAGGACGTGTTTGTACATAATGTTGATATTGCCCACGCCCAATGCCCTTGCTGCACGTACATATTCAAAATTTCTTGCCCGCAGGAACTCGGCGCGTACGACACCGACAAGTGCCATCCAGCTAAATAAGAGCAACAGCCCAAACAACCAGACCGGGCTGGGTTCTACCATGCTGGCCATGATGATCAGAAGAAACAGAATCGGCATGCCTGCCCACATCTCGATCAATCGTTGCATGATGAGATCAGTCCAGCCACCAAAATAACCCTGAACTGCACCCGCAGTAATGCCGATCAGTGTGCTGCAGATGGTCAGACCCAGGCCAAACAGGATTGAGAGCCTGAATCCGTAAATCACCCTGGCGAGTACGTCTCTGCCAATATCGTCTGTACCCAGCCAGTGCTCAGTTGATGGTCCAACAGGAGCGGGGTCGTCAATAAACCAGTCGATGGTATTGTTGGCATAGCGAATGATTGGCCAGACCATCCATCCACCCCTGCGTTCAATCAGGTCTGTGAAAAAAGGATCTCGATATATTACTTCGGTTTCAAATAGTTCTGTCGCTGGTGTCGTATCGTCAGCAAAGGAAGACTCCGGATAGGATACGAGAAAAGGGAAGTAGAAATCTCCATCAACGAACATGATGATGGGTTTGTCATTTGCAATCAGCTCTGCACCGAGCGAACAGATAAACAGAAAACAGAATACCCAGGTAGAGTACCAGGCTCGTCTGTTGGCTTTGAAATTGCGCCATCTTCGCTGATTGAGAGTCGTGATCGCATCTGATTGCCTGCCGGTGTGGGCATCTTCGAGCGCGGAGATATCGACAGCAGACATCAGGCTTCCCTCGTTTCGAAGTCGATTCTTGGATCCACAAGCACGTAGACGATATCACCAATCAGGTGCATGACCAGGCCAACGAATGTATAAAAGAACAAAGTACCGAACAGGATCGGATAATCACGGTTGATTGCCGCTTCGAAACCGAGCAGGCCAAGGCCGTTCAGGCTGAATATGATTTCGATCAGCAGGGCACCGGTAAAGAGAACATTGACCAGTGCGCCGGGGAGTTGAGCAACTACAATCAACATCGCATTACGGAATACGTGACCATAGAGCACCCGCTTTTCGGTGAGCCCCTTGGCTCTCGCCGTCAGTACAAACTGCTTGTTAATCTCCTCAAGAAAGAGATTCTTGGTAAGCAGTGTCAGCGTTGCAAATCCGTGGATCGTCATGGCGAGGATTGGCAGGGTGATATGCCAGGCATAGTCCTTTATTTTTGCCCACAGGCCAAGATCAGCGAAATTGTCAGAGGTCAGTCCACGGAGCGGGAAAAAGTCCCAGTAGTTACCTCCGGCAAATAAAACGATCAGCAATATTGCGAACAGGAAGGCCGGGATTGCGTAGCCGACAAAGATTGCCGCGCTGGTCCAGATGTCAAATGGGGCGCCATCCCGAACCGCCTTGGCGATGCCCAGTGGAATCGAGATGGTATATATAATGATTAAAGTCCAGAAACCAAGTGAAATGGAAACGGGCATTCGCTCCACGACAATATCAATCACTGATCGATCCTGGTAGTAGCTCGTACCGAAATCCAGTTTTATATAGTCTCCCATCATCATGAAGAATCGTTCGTGCATGGGTTTGTCGAAACCAAATTGCTTCTCAAGGTCTTTAACGAAATCCGGGTCGAGTCCACGGGTCCCCTCATAACTTGCTGCCTCACCTGAGATATTGCCCATGTCACCACCGGCACCACCTGTAATTCTTGCGGTGGCAGATGTCTCTTCTCCGGTGAGTTGCGCGATAATCTGCTCAACCGGGCCACCAGGTGCTGTCTGCACAATAAGGAAATTGATGACCATGATGCCGAAGAGGGTTGGGAAAATCAGACCAATTCGTTTCAGAATATAGATTCCCATACTGGTCTACTCTGTGCTCTCGATTGACTTCAAGCCCATTTCAACCCTTCTGGCCTTGTCTTCGTTGTACCACCAGGTATCAAAAAATCCCGTGCGGAACCGGGCCTGGATTTCTGGCCTGTCGTACTTGTCCCAGTGGCCGTATCGATATCCTGGCGGGAAAAAACCCGGGATGGCGTAAAAATTCCACAGCATGACACGATCCAGTGCCCTGGTAGCCGCAACGAGCTGATCCCGATTGCGTGCGGCCAGAATTTTCTCGATAAGCGCATCGACAACCGGATCTTTAATGCCACCGCTGTTTCGGGAGAACTGACGGTCTGCGGCCCGGCTACCCCAGTAGTTTCGAAGTTCAATACCAGGGGTCATAGTCTGGGAGTAGGTTCGCCGGGTTGCTTCAAAATCGAACTTGCCCCGCCTGTTGATGTATTGGGCAACCTCTATGGTTCGAACCTGGGTTTTTATACCGAGTCGTTGCAACCGATCCAGAAATGGCATGAATCCGCGTTCCAGATAGATACTGAGTACGATGAATTCAATGCTGAAAGGTTCGCCTGTTTTACTGTTAACGAGCACTGAATCCCTGATCTCGTATCC
>CAZJRI010000136.1:0-14591 GCA_964548025.1 uncultured Pseudomonadales bacterium | reverse complement strand
CCCGGGCTATCCCCCGCTACTGGGTAGATTCCTACGCGTTACTCACCCGTCCGCCACTCGTCAGCCGGAGCAAGCTCCGCTGTTACCGTTCGACTTGCATGTTTAAGGCCTGCCGCCAACGTTCAATCTGAGCCATGATCAAACTCTTCAATTCAAGAGTTATTTCTCTAGCCTCCCTTGTTACATTCTTTTGGAACTCCCTCAGGACGCTAGTAGCGATTTAAGTTCGCAAATCTGATCAAAGTGAGACCAGACTCTCGGTGTTTTGCGATGCAAACCACCTTTTGCCCAGCGTGTTTGTCTTCTGACGAAGACAAGCCTCACTTTCCAACTCAAAATTACC
Source organism: uncultured Pseudomonadales bacterium (assembly GCA_964548025.1). Classification (GTDB taxonomy): domain Bacteria; phylum Pseudomonadota; class Gammaproteobacteria; order Pseudomonadales; family Azotimanducaceae; genus JAHRVQ01. The sequence continues at coordinate 14,248 of CAZJRI010000136.1, read as the reverse complement.
GTATGTATATATTAAGTAAGTATCACTCAATAAATTGTCGGTAACTTGTTTGTTCATATCTGCTTAAGCAAACCATGAACGCGCTGGATAAATTATGCATCCAACTAAACAAGTACCCACACCTATTGCATGTTTCCAATTTTTTAAAGAGCATATTCGGACACTTTAAAGCGCAAAAAGCCCCTCACCGATACAATCTCAGTGGGTTCTAAAACTACGTGTATTAAATGTCCGTGGATCCTGTCTCAGAATCCTCAGGTTGTTGGCAGACAACCTGCTCGATCTCGTCAATCGAGGTGGCGTATTATACGTTCAAAAGATGCCTTTACAAGCCTTGAGCGGCAAATAATTGAATTAATTGCATACTTTTTTGAGCCCGGTTCATTCCCGTGCCAGGATTTAATTTTATACAACAAATCAGAGTAACCAGCAGGCTGTTTCTGCCAATTTGTTATATTCACTTCCCTCTCAACCAATCTGATCTTCCTGGTCCAACTAGCCGGTATCCCAGCAGCATCGACAGAATCAGCCCGTAGAAAACAGGCTCTGCGAAATCAGCCCGGGTCTGCCAGATAAAATGTACAAGTACTGCTATCGCCGCCGGATAGGTCAGCCTGTGCAATCGCTTCCAGTTACGGCCCAATTTTCGTTGCATCAACCTGTTTGAGGTAACCGCCAGTGGGATGAGGCAGCAGAATGCGATCATGCCTGCTGTGATATATGGTCTTTCAACAATCTCCACAGCAAGATTCCCAATATCGAATTCAAGCATAAACACAAAGTACGAAACGACATGGGAGAAGGCATAAAAGAATGCAAATAATCCGATCATGCGACGCAGAAATACGAGATTGATGCCCAGGATTTTCCACAATGGTGTGATGGCGAGAGAACTAAATAACAGTACCATTGCACACTTTCCAAAGAAATGAACGATCGCCTCGGCAGGATCAGCACCCAGCTCATTTGCCATGCCGTTCAGTTGCAGATAGATCTGGTAGAGACAATATGCGAAGGGAGTACCGCAGACGAGAAAGCAGACGGGCTTCGCAGACCGCTTCATCGATGTTGCTCTAATATTGTTTTCTCAGATCCATATTGGCATAAAGATGCGCAACCTCTGTGCCATAACCATTGAACATCAGGGTATCCATTTTGCTGGCGCCGAATAAGGGGCTGGGCAGTCTTTTCTCTGTCGCCTGACTCCATCTTGGATGATCAACATTGGGATTTACGTTGGCATAGAACCCATATTCCCGGGAATTTGCAATCTCCCAGGTCGTGCGGGGTCTTTTTGAGACAAATTCAATCTTCACGATGGATTTAATGCTTTTAAAGCCATATTTCCAGGGCACAACCAGCCTTAACGGTGCACCGTTCTGTGGAGGCAGCAGATCACCATATAAACCAACACTCATAAAAGCCAGATCATTCATCGCCTCATCCATGCGAAGACCTTCAACGTAGGGATAGTCAATTGAATTGAAAGCACTTCGCTGACCGGGCATTTGTCTGGGGTCAACCAGCGTCTCGAATCTGACATATTTTGCTTTCGAGGTTGGTTTAAATCGCTTCAACAAATCAGCCAGTGGAAATCCGATCCATGGCACGACCATCGACCAGGTCTCTACACACCTGAGTCTATAGATCCTCTCTTCAAGACTGTGGGGTTTGAGGATATCCTCCAGCGTCAACTTTCCGGTGACTTCAGCTTCACCCCCAATCTCGACATGCCAGGGAGCTGTTTCGAACCTTTGCGCCCGCTTGTGCGGATCACTCTTGTCGGTGCCAAATTCATAGAAATTATTGTACTGGGTTATATATTGATACGGGGTGAGTTTTTCGTCAGTGCGAATTGAGCCCGGCAAGGTGGCCTTTACTTTTTCAGAAAGCCAGCCAGGACCTTTTTCGTCATATCGCCATGCAAATGTATGCTGGTTGATATCTGTCGGATTATTGGCAAGTGAAATGCCTGACCCCATAAGCAGAGAACCCAGCGTAGCGCCCTTGACGAACTCTCTCCTGTTTAAATAGACACTTTGGTCGGTTACTTCCGACTCAGGCAGTTCCCAGGATCTCTTCTTCATATCCTACCTCCTCGTTCTCTATTACTGCTCTCAAGTAACTGAATGGCAAGGTTCCGTTCCAAAACCCAGTCACCTTGTTTCTCAGGAAGCCTTTCTCATTCTGATCAGTGTTAGCATTGGTCCGGAAGCGGCATAACACGTACCAATCATAAGCAGCACAACCGGTGGATTGGCAAATACCAGCACAAACAGCGTAGTGATCCCCAGCATCTGCATAAATGAAAGACCTTCTTTCATTTCCTTCGGGTTGTAATAACGAATATTGCTGACCATCAGAAGCGCCAGTATCGTGGTCAGGATGGCGATAGGCACGCTGATCTCAAGATCCGCTGGAATACCGAGATACTCGGCCCATACCCAGACCATGGTCGAGACAACACCTGCTGCCATCGGACTTGCCAGACCATAAAACACCTGGTTTTCGGGTCTTGTATTGAATCTGGCTAATCGCAAAGCGGCGCAGGACATATACAGAAAAGCAATCATCCATCCGATTTTACCAAGATCTGAAAGCACCCAGCTAAACATCAATACAGCCGGGGCCACGCCAAATGCGACCATATCCGACAGACTGTCATACTGAACACCGAACTCACTTTGTGTATTTGTCAGCCGCGCGATTCGCCCGTCAAGGGCGTCCAGGAATCCAGCGACGACGATTGCAATTGCGGCGTTTTCAAGCGCGCCACTCATCGCTGCAATGATTGCATAGAAACCTGAGAATAATGCGCCAGTCGTTATCAGATTGGGTAGCAGATAAATCCCGCGCCTGAGTCCAGCACGTTCTTCCTTAACTTCAAAAAGAGAAGAAATATTCGATCCATCAGCGGATGATTCGGAATCCGAATTCTCGCCAGATTGATCTTTAGCCTCGTCTTCAGTCATTTGCATAATCTCCGAGTCATTATTCAGCAAACCTGACTTTTATATAAATTAGAGCGAGAGTACTTTTTCTCCTCGTGACAGCCCCGAGACTCCGGATCTAACCACCTCCAGAACAGTGGCCTCACTCATCGCACGCAGAAAAGCATCCAGCTTGTCGCTATTACCTGTCAATTGAATAGTGTAAGCACTATTGCTGACATCTACTATCTGACCGCGAAAGATATCTGCGGTTCTTTTAATTTCTGCCCTCTGGGCACCGGATGCCTTCAGCTTGATCAGCATCAGTTCTCTTTCAACATGTTCTCCGTCAGTCAGATCAACCAATTTGACCACTTCAATCAGTTTATTGAGCTGTTTGGTAATCTGTTCTACCTGCTGATCACTGGCCAGAGTAGTTAATGTCAACCTGGATAAGGTCTCATCTTCCGTGGGTGCCACCGTGAGCGTTTCTATATTGTAGTTTCTCTGTGCAAACAGCCCTATTACGCGGGATAAAGCACCCGCTTCATTCTCGATAAGCACAGATATGATTCGTCTTATCATGTCCGTACTCCTTTCTTCAGCCACATATCTCTCATTGATCCATTGGGTGCCACGTGCATTGGATAGACGTGTTCCGTGGGATCAACTTTCACGTCAACGAAAACAAGCTTGTTTTTTAAGGGCTGGGAATACGCTTCCTGAAGAACAGTTTCCAGCTCGTCGATTGCCGTAACTGAGAATCCAACGTGGCCATAGGACTCAACCAGTTTTGCAAAATCGGGTAATGAGTCCATATAGCTATGTGAATGCCTGCCTTCATACTGCATATCCTGCCACTGCTTCACCATGCCCAGAGATCGATTGTTAATGTTCACTATCTTGATCGGCAATGCATATTGAGCGCAGGTCGAAAGTTCCTGAATATTCATCTGGATGCTGCCTTCGCCAGTGATACAGGTAACCACCTCATCCGGATAGGCAATCTGGACACCCATCGAAGCGGGCAAACCGAAACCCATCGTGCCGAGTCCACCTGAATTTATCCATTTGCGAGGTTTGTCAAATGGATGATAGAGCGCCGCGAACATCTGATGTTGTCCCACATCGGAGGCGACAAATGAATTACCTCCGGTCACCTTGTAGACAGCCTGCACAACTTCCTGTGGTTTTATCTCGGGGTCCTGATCATCTCGCTGGATTTTCAGGCAATCCTGCTTTCGCCAGCCTTCAATCTGATCCCACCACTCACTCAGGTGTTCTGCCTGCACGCGTGTCCGTTTCGATAATTTGGGTTCAATAAGCTCTACCATCTCCTTCAACACACTCTGAACCGGCCCCACGATGGGTATATCAACCTCCACATTCTTGGAAATCGATGCAGGATCGATATCAACGTGAATGATCTTGGCATAAGGGCAAAATTTAGAAACCGTATTGGTAACCCGATCATCAAACCTGGCACCAACTGCCAGAATAAGATCACAGTGATGCATCGCCATATTGGATTCGTAGGTGCCATGCATGCCGAGCATGCCCAGAAACTGATCGTCAGTACCCGGGTACGCGCCCAGTCCCATCAGGGTGCTGGTAATGGGATAACCCAGTTGTTTCACAAGCTGAACCAGCAGCTCAGATCCTCCCCCCTGCACAACACCTCCGCCGGTATAGATCATCGGCCTCTCTGCAGCAAGCAGCAGTGTTATCGCTTTCTTGATCTGTCCGGTATGTCCTTTCACCGCCGGGTTGTACGAGCGGATTGAGACATTCCTCGGATACTTGTACTCGACGAGATCGGTTGGATTTGTAATATCCTTGGGTATGTCCACGACTACCGGTCCGGGTCTACCGGTGGTTGCTATATAGAATGCTTTCTTAATCACGCCGGGAATATCTTCGGCCTTTTTAACCAGGAAGCTGTGCTTGACCACTGGTCTTGACACACCAACCATGTCCGTTTCCTGGAATGAGTCAGATCCAATCAGGTGACTCTGTACCTGGCCTGATACCAGCACCATAGGGATTGAGTCCATATAGGCTGTTGCAATGCCTGTGATCGCATTGGTCGCACCGGGACCCGAGGTTACAAATACGACACCTGGACGACCAGTGCTGCGTGCATAACCATCCGCCATGTGTGTGGCGGCCTGTTCATGCCGGACAAGCACGTGATGTATCCTGTTCTGCTTGTAAAGCGCATCATAGATGTGCAGAACCGTTCCACCAGGATAACCGAAGATATATTCAACACCTTCTTCCTGGAGACAGCGGATTAAAATATCGCCACCCGATAACCTTTCCAACTTAGTTTCCTCTATTCTCTCTACCGCATTTAACCACTAACCAGCCACTGATCCGTGCGAATCAGCCTGCATACAAGGGCGGGCATTCTCTGTCATCCTTAGTTGTGCTGTCAATCTTTCGAAATCAACAGGTTATCGCTTATCTCAATTCGATGCTTTATTAATCTCGAAAATTTGTAATTGTTGCAGTAAACTTAATAAAAAGTTATGTGTAGCATTGGCTTACATGAGAAACCTCATACCTTACCTACTGGTATTATTCGTCATTGCATTGCCTTCCCAGGCGGCTGAGTACTACACGTGGATTGACGAAAACGGCGTCACCAACTATTCAGAGCGAAACCCGAACGGCTATGACGCCGAACATATCACCAAAACTCGCCGATTCGGTGAGCGGGTGCTGCCAAGATCCGATCCCCAACCAACAAATGCGCCAGCTACTGGCACTAATTCATCGACAACTGGTCAGGCTGGTGCCGACCCGGATGCTGTGATCGAGAAAGAAAGGGCTGCTCTGGCCGCTGAAATAGCTGAAACGAAGCGCAAGAACTGCAACATCGGTAAACAGAATCTTGCCCAGTTAGAAGCATTCGCCAGAATTCGTGTATCAGATGAAAAAGGCGAGAATCGAATTATCACAGACGATGAAAAAGCAACAAGAGTGACCGAAGCACGTCAGGTAATTCGCGAAAACTGTACCGGCTGACAACCAGCTAAGCTCATCGCCAGATTAAACCGCTAAATCTCCCCGTCACACCATCCCTGCGATAGGAATATAAATCCCGATTGCAATGAGTGCAGATATCAGCAACCTGGATGTTTTCGACGCCCAGTTTCCGCAGTTGGCTGGAAGCTTCCATCTGCATATCAAACAACCAGTGGTCTTCATCCGCCGCCGCCTGGAAAGACGATTTCGACTCGAAACGATCTCTGACCAGTCGATCCACCTCGTAATGACAGGGTCCAATGGCAGGGCCCAACCAGGCCAGCAATTTATCTGAACGGAACTTAGCTATCGTTTTTGCAATGATGCCATTCGACAGACCCCGCCAACCTGCATGAATCGCGGCTATCTCCTCTCCCCTGGTATCGCTGAGGAATATCGGCAGGCAATCTGCCACCAATATTGCCAGAGCCACCCCTTCACGCGTGGTATAGCTTGCGTCCGCATCAACCACATTTGTAAGGGTATCCTCGCCATCAACGAGATGTATCTCACTACCATGAACCTGGTTTAACCAGACTGGCTCCCTCGGCAGTTCCAGTGCAGAGATGAGCATCTCTCGATTTGACCTTACCGATGAGCTTCGATCTCCAACATGGGCAGCCAGATTCAGATTTTCATAGGGTGCCTCGCTCACGCCCCCACGTCTGGTGGTTATGACCAGATGTAAACCGGTTGGCAAAGACCAGTTCAGGTCGAGAAATTCAACGCTTGATTTACTGTCTGACGGATTCTGACTCATTATTCACGTATTCTGCTGATCCAGCAGCCCCAACAATGTCGTTAAGTCACTGGGCAGGCTTGACTCAAAATGAATCAGTTCATTTGTTCGAGGGTGCACAAAAGAAAGGCTTCTGGCATGCAATGCCTGACGAGGAAAATTTCTCAGGCAATCGACCAGATCTTCATCCGGACTATCCCGCGGGTAGCGGAATGTACCTCCGTAGGCAGGATCACCGACAAGCGGGTAGCCTCGATGTTGCATATGAACCCTTATCTGATGGGTTCTTCCTGTCTCAAGTGAAAGTTCAAGATGAGTATGGTGCTCATAGGCCTTAATCGTTCGATACCGAGTGATCGCTTCTTTACCATTTGCCTGCACTGACATTCGAGTCCTGTGATACGGGTTACGACCAATCGCTGCATTAACCTCACCCGCCTCACGACTAACACCATAGACAACCGCTTCATAAACCCTTTTAACCTCCCGCGACTGGAGTTGCAGAACCAGCCTGGTCTGACTTTCAAGCGTCTTGGCGACCACCATTAGACCGGTTGTATCTTTATCAAGTCGGTGAACAATACCTGCCCTTGGCACCGCCTCAACAGTCGGGCAATGAAAAAGAAGCGCATTCAGCATCGTACCGGTCTGATTCCCGGCGCCCGGGTGAACAACCAGCCCGGCTGGTTTATTGACTACCAGCAGAGAATCATCTTCATGAATTATATCCAGAGAAATATCTTCAGGATTGAACGGGGAGGCATCGGGAGCGGCAAGGATGCTTAACAAAGCACCCGAGGGCACCTTGAATTTTGATTTTCGACTGGCTCCATCGACCGTCAATTCACCGCTTTCTATCCACTGCTGCAGGCGAGACCTTGAATATTGTGGGAACAGAGCAGAGGCCACACGATCTAATCTCATCAAAGACAGATCTCTCGGCACCCGGGCATCATGCTCGATCATTGCTGACATTGTTGTCTCACCATTGACGGCTCTTCCCCGGTTGCTTGGGTATATTTTGCGGCTATGGTTAAATAGGCCGGTTTTAAAGGGCTAACCAACGCCCAATTATTACACGTGAACGAGAAACGTATGCGATTTATTGTACTGACCATTTCAATTCTGCTCTTATCCGGCTGTGCAAACGATGAAGTAACCGACATCGAGACAACGGAACTCAAGGCATACGAGGATGCTCAGAAGAGCCTGCGATCGGGCAATTATCAGGATGCAGTGGGCAGACTCCAATTGCTGGAAGCCAGATTTCCCTTCGGTCGATATGCGGAGCAATCTCAGCTAGAGATTATTTATGCCTACTATAGGAGTGCTCAACCGGAAGCAGCACGTGCGGCAGCAGATCGATTTATTAGATTGCATCCTCAGCATCCAAATGTCGACTATGCCTACTACCTCCGGGGTATGGCTTCTTTCGAGGAGGACCAAAGCTTCCTGGAACGCTTTCTACCCATGGATCCATCGAAAAGAGATGTCGGGGCTACCAAAGACTCTTTCAGCGATTTCTCACAGTTGATCCGTCGCTTTCCAAACAGTAAATATGCGCCAGATGCTCAAAAACGAATGATCTATCTTAGAAATCTGCTGGCCGAATCAGAGATAAACATCGCTCGATATTATATTCGCAGGGGTGCCTACATTGCCGCCGCAAACAGAGGACGATTTGTTTTTGAGAGTTATCAGCATACCCCCTCCGTACCCGATGCCCTGGCCGTGATGGTAGAAGCCTATCAACTCCTGGACATGCCGGATCTGGCTAACGAAGCTTTGATGGTTCTGACCAGTAATTATCCGGATCATGCCTCTCTCGACAAATCAGGTAAGCTCAAGAAATCGAAAACTGCAGAGAACAGCGACAAATCCTGGTTGAAACTCATAACCTTCGGTTTGATGGGATAGTATATAACCATGGAAGCTGCTAAAGACGACAGCTTTGAGGATCTGCACAGTCTACAGCGCTCAACCATCCTGCGGGTCTACAACTACTACCGTATTCTGATCTCTTTCGTATTTTTATTTCTGTTTCTTGATGAGAATTTTTCCGAATTCGTGGGTACGGTAAACCCCCAGCTTTTTGAGAACACCATCCTTGCCTATATTCTCATCAATATCCTCATTGCGCTCTCACCGCTGATCATCTCAGAGGAGTTTATTTCAAAGACAGCCCCTTCGTTTGCCATATTGATTATAGATATCATTGCACTCACGCTTCTGATGTCCGCCAGCGGAGGCGTATCATCCGGGCTTGGGAACTTTCTTATATTCACTGTCGCATTTGGCGGCGGGTTGATATTTGGACGAATTTCAACCGTACTACCTGCGATTGCCTTCATCCTGACCTTGTACACAGAATTCTATCTTTTCTTTCTTGATGAAAACGAGGTGCAGAGTTTCTTCCAGGCGGGCATTCTTGGCATCGTTTACTTTGTTGCAAATATCTTCTTTCAGAGCCTGTCTCAACAGTTGCGCAGGCGAGAGACAGAGGTATTTACCCTTGAGCAGGTTAACCAGATTATCGTCGATCAGATGCACGTGGGAGTAACCGTTGTCTCCAAGGATGGAGATATAAAACTCATCAATGCTTCAGGCGAGCGCCTTCTCTATCCAAGCGGAGATTCAAGTGTCAGGTCAAATAAACTGCCGGTCAAACTGCTTGAGAAAATCCAGTCAACGGAACCTGACAACAACCCTCAAACCCTGACGATGCAAATGGAAGATGACTCACCTTCTCTGCTTGCAAATTTTTCGACCGTGGAAACACCTGATCCCGATGTAGACGTACTTATCTTTCTTGAAGACAGTACGGAGGTACAAAGACAGGCCCAACAACTAAAATTAGCCGCACTGGGTCGATTATCCGCCAGCATCGCACACGAAATTCAAAATCCACTTGGGGCAATCAGCCACGCTGCACAGTTATTGGGTGAATCAACAAGCCTTGACCAGGCTGACAAGCGACTCAGTGAAATCATTCAGAATCACTGCATTCGTATGAACAGTGTCATCGAAAACGTTTTACAGATGTCTCGCAGAAAAACCTCAGAACCCAAACCCTTAAAAATATGCGACTGGATCAGGGACTTTATCGATGATTTTTCCGCAGGGTTTCCTGACGGGATAAATGTGGAATTTGAGAGTGATGCTGCACTTGAGAATCTAACCCTGGAATTCGATCCCCTCCAGCTATCACAAGTGCTTGGAAATCTCTGCCAGAACGGATTACGATACAGCGAGAAGCATACTGGAGAGCCAAAGTTAAAAATACGAGTGAATAACGAAATGCTGTCAGGTATCAGCATTGAAGTTATCGACTATGGGCAGGGAGTAAGCGAGGATCTGACTCAGAATCTGTTTGAACCATTCTATACAACAGAGACATCAGGTACCGGCCTCGGGCTTTATCTCTCCAGGGAACTTTGTGAATCAAACAAGGCGCGACTCAGCTATTCAAGAGCAGATACGGGCGGCAGTTGCTTCAGAATATCTTTCACACAACCGATGAGGCAGTAGGAGCCAGATGGATCAGAAGAGTGCATTGATCGTTGACGACGAGCCAGATATTCGTGAACTCCTGGAGATTACCCTCGGCAGAATGGATATACGGACCCAGTCCGCGGAAGATCTGAAGACATCGAAGAAATTGTTGGAAAACCAGCACTTCGACTTTTGCCTTACTGATATGAAGTTGCCTGACGGCAACGGAATAGAACTGGTGCAGCATACCAGCGAACACCATCCTCATCTGCCAGTCGCAATGATCACCGCACACGGCAGTATGGAATCTGCCGTGGACGCATTGAAAGCCGGTGCTTTCGACTTTGTATCCAAACCGGTTAATCTCGAACTCCTGCGCAAGCTGGTCGACACTGCCTTAAACCTTGAGCCATTTGATGATACAAGGACGGAAACCGGCGTTCTGAGTCTGCTTGGTGATACACCAGCGATGGAAATGCTCAGAAAACAAATCAAGAAACTTGCAAGAAGCCAGGCACCAATTTACATAAGCGGTGAGTCTGGTAGCGGTAAGGAACTGGTCGCGAGAATGATTCACGATCAGGGACCACACTCGGATGCACCTTTTATACCCGTCAACTGCGGCGCGATTCCCGGCGAGTTAATGGAGAGTGAGTTTTTCGGCCACAGAAAAGGTAGCTTTACCGGTGCTGTGAACGATAAGGAAGGGTTGTTTCAAGCTGCTAACGGGGGCACCCTCTTTCTGGATGAGGTTGCCGATCTGCCGCTTCCCATGCAGGTCAAGTTGCTCAGGGGAATTCAGGAAAAAGCCATCAGACCTATCGGCTCGCAAAACGAAGTTTCTGTTGACGTGCGTATTTTGAGTGCAACCCACAAAGATCTCACTGCAGAAGTTGAGAGCGACAATTTCAGGCAGGATTTGTACTATCGAATTAATGTTATAGAACTCAAAGTACCCAGCTTGAGAGACAGACTGGACGACATACCAATACTTGCCGACGAGCTACTAAAAAGAATCGCTGAAGATTACAACCACAAAGCACCGGGCATCAGTGAGGAAGCAATGGAGGCGCTCAAACAATATCATTTCCCCGGGAATGTGCGAGAGCTTGAGAATATTCTGGAGCGGGCTTTTACCCTCTGTGAAGATGATGTCATCATGGTCGAAGACCTGAGCCTCTCTTCAGGTGAGGGTTCACTTGGTCAGCTACCTGATTTCACTGGCAACGACGAGACCTCGACCCAGGATGATACTGCTGAAAGCAGCGAAGAGAGACAGGCTTCACTACCAGAAGATGAGGATTCACTCGAATCCTATCTTGAAGGGATCGAAAAGAGTGTCATCGTGGATGCACTTGAGGCAACTCGCTGGAACAAGACGGCTGCCGCAAAAAAACTGGGCATCACTTTTCGCGCTTTGCGCTATCGCTTGAAAAAGCTGGAGCTTGAATAGGCTGAATCTGCCGCAGTTTATCGCTTTTCTCTGACATCTACAGGCGAGCTTTCCTAATCCCAACACCCTCTGATCGTTAGATCATTCAAGTTCTCTTCTACGCAATTTCAATTTAATGAAGCAGTCTGGGTGGACCATCATTGAGCTGGTTTCGGCGCTTGCCATCATGGTATTGATAACAGGCCTTGCAATGCCATCAATGGAGCAAATTTATTCGCGCAGCAAGGCAACAGCAGGCATTAACTGGATTATCGGGGCGGTGAATTTCACACGCCATGCAGCTATCAATCACCGTATTATGATCACACTCTGCCCATCTTCCGACGACGAACACATCTGCAAAGGCAAGTGGCATGACGGGTTGATCGTATTTGCCGACCACAATGCGGATGCCAAATTTAACGGCAAGGACTACCTGATAGAGAGAATTCGTGGGGAGAACTTAAGCGGAACACTCACATGGCGGGCGTTTAGAAACAGACAATATCTACAAATCACCCCGATGGGTTATACCAATTACCAGAACGGTAACTTTGTCTACTGTCCTCAGAATCGAAACCAGCGATATGCGAGACAAATAGTGATTAACATACAGGGGAGAGCCCGGGTAGTTAACACCCGGGACTCCGAAGGATTTGGAATTGACAGGAAGGGTAAACGGCTTCGATGCTAGAACTCGTCACCGTCTTCTGTCTGAATAATCAATTTTGCCAGTCTCCTCTGGGGCTCCTGAACAAAATAGACCTGAACGAACATATCAGCCTGTAATAATTCGACAGCACCAAAATCCCGACCGAGCATCTTGACGACAACTCTATCAACACCGGTTGGCGGACCGAATTCATACTTATAACCGCTTATAATCACACTTCGATCTGAAAGATCGATTGAACGGATTCTACCGGTGATCATGGTCGCATTTTCAATAAACCCGTCTTCAGTCTCAAGCTCACTGTCTTCCGAATTGAAATACTCGTCGTAGTCAGGATCCTCTGCGTAAGTGAAAGGGGTCATTACAAGAAATGCAAATATCCAGATTATCTTCATCATCATATTGACCCTCATTCAATCGAATCCAGTTGTTTCCAGGAAAGCCGACCGGTATTCCTGCCGCCGCTTGTATTGGTGCTCATCGTATCTAGAGACTGGTCACTCAATTGTGTTATCCGCTGATCTTCGATGAAGGATGAATCCGTCGGTACCGCATCTTCGAATCGGATCGCAGCAACGACTGCATTATCAACTTCATCACCGGAATCGAAATCACCATCGTTGTCGAGGTCAAATATACCGCGGTTACCAAGACAGTCACTACCGCCAGTACCAGGACAGAATGCCAGTGCAAATCCACCAGCGATATCGACACAACTGGTATCACTTCTTGGAATAATACTGTTTACAAAGCCCAGTCCGCCACGCACCTGAATATTACGTACCGCTCTTTCACCCGGGAATTCAGGATCACCCACACCCTGGGTCTCACCCGCTGCGACAGAATCAAGATGGTTGTACCATCCACGCTTACCACCCGTGATCGTATAATCCACAGGATTGTTGCTGAGTATTCGAACATTGCCAAACGTAGGATCAGCCTTGTTCGTATATCGCTGTTGCACCAATGTCCCAATGGTCAACTGTTCCGGAGACAGGCGATCCCACAAGCCATAAATTGACTGGATTCGCTTGCTTGATCCGTCAGGAATTGTGATATAGCTACCCGTTGCGAAGACAACTATATAGCCGTCTTCTTCCGTTGGATGCACCGTGATAATAGGCTGCGTCGTTATCGGCTGCTCAAATACGTTGGATGAAGCGTCAGTATATTCGGCTTTAAAGATCTTCGTATAAGACCAGTTAGCATGATTGCTAGAAGTAAGGTCAAACCTGAAGAAGTTACCAAATACATCCCCTGCGTAGGCATAATCCATCGTACCGTTACCATCGACGTCTATGCCACGCGGCGTGCCCAGACCGTTGGGGAATCCATTCTGGACACCAAAGGTTGTATTAATCTTGACGAAGTCGTATTCATCAGCAGCGCAACCGGTAGGTAATGGCGTCAGATCCTTGACCACATTATGAATCTTGTCAGGGTGACACCAGTTACCGTCTACGCCCCTGTCTATAAAGAGAACGAACAACTTGGCGATACCCGCCGTGCTGTTGTAGCCGTTGCCGAATATTGCCACCCACTCCTGGTTGCCGTTACCGTCAACGACATTACTCATTGCCAGTGTCGGCACACTAAACGTATAGCCCAGATCCTTTATGGGCCTTGGCACTGTCTGCAGATCCAAACGCAAGTCACCGTCTGTCAGGAGTGGAGAACCACCAGTGTCCACAGGATATGAATCATCCTCATCGGTGAATTCCCACATAACCACGTCGCTCGCGGTCGATTCTCTTAACTTCGTCGGATCGGTAACGTTCAGCCCGAAATAAGCCTTGGCACCTGCTCCCTGACCACCCATGAGGAAGGTCGTCCACTCTTTATCGTTGTCGTTGTCGCTATCGATATAGACGTCATTTAACGCTGGTGTCACGTCGATAAAGAATTTATGTGTATATTCAAAATTCAGCAGTTCTGTTATCTGTTCGCTAAAC
>CAZJRI010000135.1:0-14686 GCA_964548025.1 uncultured Pseudomonadales bacterium | reverse complement strand
AACTTGAGACTGATTGAGAGGAACCGGGACTAAGAATCGGCTGACATCCTGGTTGCAGGTTCCATCAGCGATTCTCATATCAGAGAACTACCATAACGCCACGTCATTTCTCTCTAACGATAAGGCAATATACCTGCCTGAGGCATTTCCGCCAACCCGGTATCTCTGGCGTGCTCCTCAAATCCCCGATTTCGCCAGAAGAAAGCACCAGGCATGGTCGTTGGAATAACCACCACATAGAAAAGTGCGCGACCGACTATACTCGTTGTAATAGTCATCGCTCCGAGCACCAACCAGGCTCCATTTCTAATCTCAGGGTCAATTTCAGCCGTAGCAACTGGCAGCAACAGCAGGGCAGCACCCCCCATGGTCAGACCGAGCAGGATATTTCGAAACTGGTACGCTCTACCGAAGGTTGTGATTTGTACCTGGTGTGATGCTGCACCCTCATTTTTTCCATGAATCATATCTCTCTGATGAACCAGCAATCCCACAGATTCAATCATCACCCCGGCCAACATCAACAAACCTAATACATCTGGTACAGCAGCCTGTTGGGATGCCAACGGTAATATAAACAGGATCGTGAGAAACGCACCTATCGACAGGCTGTTACCAAAAAAACTGGTCAGGACCTGCCAGTGATCCCAGAATGGACGCGCTTTGATTCGATAGCATCGATTCATATAGTAGAGACCGGCGAAAGAACTGATGACTGCCAGCCAGCCTGCCAGATTGGACAGCAAATCGCGTGATTCTTTGTCAATCCAACCGGCTATTGCTGGCTCAGTCGTACCAATCAAACTATGCAATCCGGCGTTGGATAGCGATTCAACGATCAGATAGATTCCGAGCATGGTCAGGTAGATTGCAACTCCCAGACCCTCTCTGCAGACAGGGCTGTATCTGAGATTATTGAATCCACGATAAAATCGCACAGGCTTGCCCAGATGCGTTGTCGAGACAAATAAACCAACAGCAACCAATACCAGGCAGAATCCGGTCAACAGAAGAAAAGACAAGGTTTCTCTTATGTCACTAACAGGCGCGAAATTAAACTGCACGCCAAGAAATGTAACAAGAAACGCACCCATCGAAGCCTGTGTGGCCAGAGTAAATATCAAAAGAGGGTTCTCGTGGCTGCTAAGTCTGCTGAGATTCCACTCAGGTCTGGATTGATTATCGGGATCAAGAGCAGGCTCGTACTCTCCTGTCGATACCCGTCGATACAAGACCGGTGTACTATCGGTTCGCTTCAATTCTGCCGGAAGCGGGTTTTTTTGCTGAAATCGTATATTCGGATGGGTGATTTCGGGATCAGGGAAACCCGGGATACTTGCTTCCGCCTGAATTCGATTATCCGGAATATTTTCAATAACCCCAAAATCGAGTGCATTACCAACACAGGCAGAAACACAGGCTGGTTTAAGACCGACCTCCAGCCGATCAACACACATATTACATTTGGAAACCTGACCCTCAACCGGATCAAGCTGCGGCGCATTGTATGGACAGACCCAGGTGCAATAGCCGCAGCCAAAACAGGTATCAGGGTCCTGCAGCACGGCACCATATTCAGCGTGTTTGGTATAGGCACCCGTTGGACATCCTTTCAGACAAACCGGATCATCACAGTGGTTGCATGCCATTGAAATATTCAGTCTTTGAAAGTCAGGGTATTTGCCTCCTTCGAGATATCCAACGGACCTGAATGCGAGATAATCCGGTGTCTCATTCTTCTCAGCGCAGGCTGATTCACAGGCATGGCATCCTATACAGTTGTCAGCATTGAAATAAAACCCGTGTTGCTTGTTTCGATTGACATTGCATCCAACCTCCTGGCTGCCATTGATACCTAACGATCGATTCACAGGCGCCCTGTTCTCTGTGAGGTCAACCAGATCAATTCTCTGGCCATAGCGGTTGGTTTCCTTAACTTCAGGATCATTCAACAGGGCGTAGTCTCGCTCTTTCGGTCGAACCTCCCACAAGCCGCTGCCAGCCTTCTCTCGCAATTCCCTTCCCGTTACTGGAAATAGCCCGGTACCCGGTGATTGCCCTTGTTTCATATACATTTCAATAGTTCCTGCTTTCCAGATTCTGTTTTGCCGCTTCCAGTTGATCGACGGGTTCAATTCGAACACTTCCCTGCTTAAACGCGGGTTGTCGGGAATGAGGATCCAGCAAGCCCAGTGTCAGGCGGTTAACGCAGTCATGAAAATGAAAAGGAACAAAAACCATATCTGGAGAGATACGATGAGTGAGTTGGACCAGAACCACCGCATCCCCTCTTCTCGATACAAGTCTCGCGTAGGATTGATGAGTAATACCAAGCTTTCTCGCCGATTCAGGATTTAGCTCCATATAGGGCGTCGGGCTGAATTTATTACAATTGGCAATCTTTCCGGTCCGGGTTCGGGTATGAAAATGCTCCACCACACGACCGGAATTGAGCCAGAAAGGATATTCATCGCAAGGCACTTCATTGTTGTTCACAAATTCAACCGGGATAAGCTGCGCCCGGCCACTCGAAGTTGGAAATACCCCATTGGTATATAGCCTCGCTTCTCCTTTATCGGATTTTGACTTTGCACGATAGGGCCACTGAATTCCCCCCGCCGCTTCAATCCTGTCGTAAGTCATACCGCTTATATCAAGTGTGCGATCGCATGCATCAGATAGAGCGCGCATTTCATCGAATGCTGCTTCGGGTTTATCGGGAAATGGAATCCTTGCACCATTATCAAATCGTTTGGACATTTGTCTGAATATCCAGAAATCCGATTTCGAATTTGCATAGGGTGGCAATGCGTTTCGAGTCAGATTGACTCTCCTTTCTGTATTCGTATGACATCCCTCTTTCTCAGCCCAGACAGCGGCAGGCAGGTAGACATCCGCATACTGAACGGTTTCAACATCTTCATAGACATCCTGCACGATCAGAAAATCGAGTTGATCCAATGCCTTGCGAATTCGTCTCTGATTCGGCATGGATGTCAATGGATTGGTCGCAATCAGCCACAATCCTTTGATCGTCCCTGCCTCCATTGCGGGAAAGATATCAGTCTGGGTGAGGCCGCGTTTTTCCGGAAAAAAGTCCTCATCAATCCCCCAAAACTCAGCCACCTCTTGTCGATGTGCAGGATTTTCAAGCACCCGATAGCCCGGCAAACCGGAACAACCGGACCACTCCCTCGTGCCCATCGCATTACACTGGCCTGTGATGGACAGACTGGTACCGCCGGGCTTGCCGATATTACCTGTAACCAGATTGAGATTATTAATATTCACCACGCCGTCTGATCCATGGGTACTCTGATTGATCCCCATCGTCCAGATACTCATTGCAGTCGAAGCCCTGGCGTAAAGCCTCGCCACTTTACGAATCTGATGTTCATCTATTCCGCAGAGATGCTGGGCACGCTTTGGATCATAGGCAGCCACCATCTTCTCAAGTTCAGAGAACCCCTCTGTATGTGCCTCAATGAACGCACTATCGTTAAGTCCCTCGGAGAGAATCACGTGCAGCATTGAATTGATAAGCACGCAATCAGTACCTGGTGTAATGGGCAAATGAATGTCTGCGAACTGTGCAAACATCGTCACCCTCGGATCAACCACGATCAGCGGAAACTTCCGCTTCTCCAAAGCCTCCTTCAGGCGCCAGTAAATAACCGGATGCTGTTCAGGCAGGTTGGAACCAAATGCCATCAGGCAATCAGTATGTTCAAAGTCGTCATAACAACCAGGCGGACCATCAGCACCAAATGATCTTTTGTAACCAGATACTGCGGAAGCCATACACAAGGTTGTATTACCATCGTAATTGTTCGTGCCGATGCAACCTCTGACCAACTTTCCCAGGCTGTAAAATTCTTCTGTCATCAACTGCCCTGTTGATACCACTGCAAAGCTGTCTCGACCATATTGCTTCTGTATTGACTTTATTTTCCCTGCGGCATGATCCAGAGCCGAATCCCAGGTTGCTGTCCGGTAATCATCTCTGCTGTTATCACGGACCAGCGGTTCGGTTCCCCTGCCGGATGAATCAAATAGTTCATGCTCCAGGATTCCTTTTATACATAGCTTGCCGCGATTAACATCAGCATCTGCGCGCCCCCGGCTTGTGACGACCTTACCTTCGGCATTCAACCCAAGTTCAATCGAGCAACCGGTAGAGCAATAATTGCAGGTCGTATTCTTCCATTCGACAACCTGCTTGGTCGGAATTTTTATCGGTTTGTATTTATCGCGAACAAAGAGCATATCTTCACTAACAGTTTCTATAAGGGTCTTGAATAAACGTTACTGAGCAAGATTAGCGCCAATCACCAGAGACCGACCAGGTTCTTATATAAATCAGTGAGTTAGTGCGTCGATAGCTATCGAAATGCCATATCCTTAATGATAACTGCACCAATTCGATCCAAGGAGTTATCCCCACGCCCCGTTTTGGGACAGACATACACGTTTTTTCGGAGCCCTCTTTTCTTCAGGTTCTGCAACGTGAGATGAAAATTCAGAACTGAAATCCTTGAGGGACAAAAGTTACCGCCTGTTCAAACTCCTGAAGCACTCTGCAAATGCGCTCTCCCCTGGACTTCGGTAACCCGGCACGCTAACAAAAACTGCGCTATGAGATGACTGACAGAACAAAGCCCCGGGCCTTGTGAACGAGTTGGCACCGGGTTTGCTACACACCATTTACGATCAATTTGAACCACAACTACAACCACGATCATCGAAATGAGCGTTCCCGTACGTTGTTATTATCGTGCGGTAGCCGTGGTTGCCATACTAAGGCTGTAAATTCCGTGACATCAGAATCATTTAATCTTTTTTCATTCAGGGGAAGGATGGGTATATTGCACCTGTCCTGGATCGCATTTTTTATCACCTTTTTAGTATGGTTCAATCACGCGCCATTACTGCTGGCGATAGGGGAGTCGCTGTCCCTCAGTGCCTCACAGATCAAGACCCTGCTCACAATAAATGTCGCCCTTGCGATTCCAGCCCGTGTGATTATCGGCATGATGACGGACAGATACGGCCCGCGAATTGTCTATTCCCTGCTTCTGGGAATTTCAAGCATTCCCTGTTTTATGTTTGCAGCCGCTGAGAGTTATGAACAACTACTATTGGCCAGATTCCTGCTGGGTTTTATTGGCGCCGGTTTTGTGATTGGCATAAGACTGGTCTCAGAATGGTTCCCGGCAAATGAACTCGGTACGGCTGAAGGCATTTACGGTGGTTGGGGCAATTTTGGTTCTGCAGCGGCAGCTTTCAGTCTTCCTGCTATTGCGCTCATGTTCGGAGGTGACGACGGATGGCGATATGCAGTCGGACTAACGGGCGCTATCTGTCTGGGATATTCGGTGCTTTTTTATATGCGCGTGAGTAATACACCGAAAGGTTCCACATACTTCAAGCCAAAAAACCTTGGGGCGATTGAGATCACGAGCCGACTGGACTTTTTCCTCCTGCTTTTGACCAAGATTCCCATGTATGGGGCATTGGCGGTCCTGACCTGGCAGCTTTCACCGGCGCAACAAGGCTTATTGACCACAGATCTTACTGATGCGATTTATTTTGGTCTTGTGCTTGTTTACTGCTTTGAGGTGCAGCAAGTCTGGCGGGTAAATAGAAGCGTCTTCCATGATCCTGTACCGAAGCTCCATCAATATAAGTTCAAACAGGTCATCGTTTTGAACATTCTTTATTTTGCGACCTTCGGTTCTGAACTCGCAGTTGTTTCAATGTTGCCGTTATTTTTTGCAGAAACCTTTTCTCTTAGTCCTGTGTTGGCGGGTCTCGTTGCTTCAGCATATGCCTTTATGAACCTGTTCTCTCGTCCTGCTGGTGGCTGGATATCCGACAGACTCGGGCGCAGATCAACTTTGCTGTTTCTTACTGCCGGATTATCGATAGGCTATCTGACGATGGCTATGGTCGATGCTAGCTGGCCTCTCTGGATGGCAATAGTCGCCGCCATGAGCTGTAGTTTCTTCGTTCAATCCGGTGAAGGTGCCGTATTCGCCGTTGTGCCTTTAATCAAGCGTCGCCTGACGGGTCAGATCGCAGGCATGACTGGCGCATATGGTAATGTTGGCGCCGTGATTTATCTCATCGTATTTTCTCTTGTCGACTACCGAACTTTCTTTATCCTGATTTCCTGCACAGCGATTCTGGGTTTTATCATCCTCTTTTTTATGGAGGAACCGAGGGGACAGATGTCCGAAATTCGTGAAGATGGCACAGTGGAACTCATTAGCGTGACATGACTATGACTCATTCAATTGAAGATTCTGTAGTACCTTCAGCTATGCTTGACGTGGAAATCGGCGGTGCATCTAGTGCAGGTTGCAGACCAGTGAACGAGGACGCATTTGCCGCCCGTGAACCTGGCGAGTCCGAGCGAAATCACAAAGGCATCGTCGCTTGCATTGCTGATGGCGCGAGTTGCAGTAGCAGTGCACAACTCGCCAGCCAGACAAGTGTAACCAATTTTATTGAAGACTATTATAGCACCCCTGATTCATGGAGCGTCAGAGAGTCGGCCGCTTGTGTTCTGTCATCTCTCAATTCGTGGTTATTTAATACAGGCAGACGAGGTTCGCAGCAGGATAGTCTCGTTACGACTTTCAGTGCCGTTATACTGAAGTCAACTACTGCTCATTTATTTCATGTTGGAGACAGTCGAATTTACCGGCTGAAGAACGGAAGACTGGAACAACTCACGACGGATCATACGCGTCCGCGTTTGGGTCAATCACCGTTTTTAACACGAGCCCTTGGCATTGACAGTCATCTGCAGGTTGACTATTCACGAATTGAGATCAATAAGGGGGATCTGCTTCTTTTAACCTCGGACGGGCTGCACCAATACCTTGATAAAACCAGGATCTCAGAGCTGCTTGACTGCGACAATGAAGACCTGGAATCAACCTCGAAGCAGCTTATCAGCATGGCATTAGCGCAAGGTAGTGACGACAACCTGAGCTGCCTGGTGATTCGAGTTAACGAGATCCCAGGCCAGGCGGTAGATGAGATACATCGTAAACTCACGAGGTTGACCATTCCACCGGCAATGGAACCGGGGATGACCCTCGATGGATTTGAAGTAATCAGGGTTCTCCATGCTGGAACGAGAAGCCATGTCTACCAGGTAAAAGATCAAACTGATGGCACACTATACGTACTGAAGGCGCCATCGATAAACTTCGAAGACGACCCTCTCTATCTCGAATCATTCCTGCGTGAACAATGGGCTGGTAGACGCCTTAACCATCACAACATTATGAAAATTTATCCAGGGGAGGAAACCAGCCCTTTTCTGTACCATTTGTGTGAGTACGTTGAAGGTCAGACGCTAAGGCAATGGATACTGGACAATCCTAACCCACCACCAGAAAAGGTACGCGACTTCCTCAAAAGCATCGTTATCGCCCTGCGCGCCTTTCAGAGGATGAGTATGGTTCATCGTGATATCAAACCTGAAAACATCATGCTCGATGCCAATGGCTCGATCAAGATTATCGATTTTGGCACAGTGCAGGTGAGTGGACTGCAAGAAGTCAGTAGCCCTCTGGCTGAACAGATCCCGGTCGGTTCCGTGAATTATACAGCACCTGAATACATCCGATATGGAAAAGCGGCATCTACATCAGACCTTTACTCTCTTGGGGTAATCGCTTACGAATTGCTGACCGGAAAGCTGCCATATAGTCAAAAATCCCAGGCAGTCCAATCTCTCAGAAACAAGGACTGGCAGTACCTAAGCCTCCGGCGGTATAGACCCGACATCCCGGTATGGATTGATCTTGCTATCGAGAAAGCGCTCTCGCGCGATCCTTCAAGACGCCAGCAGGCGTATTCGGAATTCATACAGGATATCTGTACTCCCAATCAGAGCCTTCTAAAAAAACACGAATCAGCACCGCTGCTTGAACGAGATCCGACACTTTTCTGGCAGGGGACATCCGTGCTCATGTTTCTGTTGCTGCTAGCATCCCTTTATTTCTAACAACCGGCTAGCGGTTAGCAAGTCCTTGGAAATACGCCACGAAGCGGGTATTGTTAATGTATCACCCTGAATCAGTATCAACATGTACCAATTTACTTACAAAGATACGTCTTCAGTCTGCCCAGGTCGTGATTGTTCAGACACGATTTATGACCGACCAGCGACACTGGATAAACGGTTCAATCCAATAGCCAGACTCTCTGAAACACTTGCGATGCGCACTACCTTCAGTGGCTATAAAACTGGTACTTCTGAAATTGAGATCATTTTATGAATTGGGACGCACTTGGCGCGATCGGGGAACTGATTGGCTCACTTGCAGTTCTCCTGACATTGATTTATCTAGCAGTTCAAGTCTCGCACGCCCGATCCGAACTCCGACAGTCAATCCGTCAGAGTCGATTCTCAACTTATAGAGAAGTCTTTACTGAACCATTGAGAAATCTTGAACTGTTGAAAGCGATTTGTAAGGCAGAAGAGATTCTGACTAACAAGATAGAAGAAATTACCGAACTGGAAGCTGAACTTAGTCTCGAACAGGCCAGACTCTTACGAATCTACCAAGCCTCAGACTGGATGTATCGTATCGAGACAACTGAGAATCTCGACCATCTGGGCGAATATCAGCGCAGTTCCTTCAAAGCTAATACTGCAAGAATCTATTCTAAGGGCTATGCGCAACTCTGGCATAAGGATTACCTTGAGTCTCAGAAGCTAAACGGATTTCCGACTCAAGGCGCAAATCAGTATCTGACTGATATCATCAACAAAGGCTAGTGGCGAAAGGAGGTAATGATTATGGATGGCAAAGGACAATGTCTTTGTGGTTCAGTGACATTTGAAGCAAAGGACATCGAAACCGGGATTCATGCATGCCACTGCTCGATGTGCAGGCGATGGAATGGTGGACCGGCAATGGCCAGCTCCGTTGGATCGGTCGTCTTCACAGGAGAAGAAAATATAGTACGCTATCCTTCATCAGACTGGGCAGAACGCGGATTTTGTAAGCTATGTGGCAGCAATCTGTTCTACTTTCTCAAACCTGACCGATACATTATCGGCACAGGTATGTTCAATGAGCAACCTTTCGAACTGACGGGCGAGATATATTGCGAGAACAAACCGGGTGGCTACAATTTCGCCGGTGATCATCCCAGACATAGCGAGCTACCAGAAAACTGATGTTCAGATCAGGCTAAATGCAGTCTAGAAGAACACATAGGAGCGAACAACCAGGTTCCTGCGACACGGCGCATCATCAGGTGCAGTTGGGTCGATGCAGGCAGTGTGGAATGACCAGCGCGACACGGACCCGTCGGTGACCGAGTCGTAACACTTGAGCATCGATACCTCCGTCGATGTCTGATTCGGAAACCAGTACCACTCATGATCAGGCCGGTAGGTGAAACGGGTGGTCTCACCGACTCGATCATCATATACGCGGTAATTGTTAATATAGGGTTGGTCTGCAAACGATGGCCAGGCGCAGAGTACAAAAGGATTCTGGCGCACGGTTTCCATTGGTTTGGCCAGATTAATCGACATAAATCGCCGAGACATCTTCTCGTCTGCCTGAGCCTCCGTATAGTGCTGCTCACGCCCAAAATTACGCAGATTTTTTGTGAGTAGTTCACGACAACGCACGCGGCCGCTATTATCGTTCAGATCGTTATGCACCAGATTGGCATAGTTGGCGTTTACACCCGGGTTCTTTTTCTCCTGGTTTTCCGTACGATCTCCCTCGTAGTTTTTGTCGAATACATCGTGATTGTATACGAGCGCATCTGTGGCATCCGGGTAGAATTCGAGGAGCAGTTTCTCCATCTCAGGATAGAAAACCCGCTCCACTTCTTCAGAGTCGTAGAAGTTCTCGCAACTAGACTCGCAGTGAGCCAAAGCGACACCGAGCTTGTCCATACACGCTGGACTTGTTGGTGAAAGTCCGGGGTAATATTCTTCAATTCGCCTTGCATCGCGCATCACCTGGGGGAAATAGAGACATCGTCTTACATTATCCATCTCGTCTTTGCGCAATGCTTTTGCCTCATCAGCTCGCTCTGGATCTCTCCAGAGCGCATTGGATGAAACGACGGAATAGGATGGCTCCTCATGGATGCTGTAGCGCAGCGGTAGCGCCAATCCCCCTTCAGGAACTTCAACATCACTGGCTTTGATGTATTCAAGGCACTCAGCATAGCGACGAAAGCCGGGCCCCCATTTCGTCTGAATGGCACCAGGCGGTGCATTTTCAAGCATCTCGATTATGGCCTGGCCCTCACCGTCTGCAATCTGCTTGAGCGCATCCTCTGTTGCAGCCGTTGTACCCGCATCACCGTCCCGATCAAGTGACATATACGAAAGCCCGCCATTTGCCGCTATAGGTGGTGGCTGCCCCTCTGTGAGTTGGAGTGGCGGCACATAAATCGATGAACTGATTTCTTCACCAGCTTCAACGTGGTCCGAGATGTCCTTGAGTTCAGCCATAGCAGGCCTCCGGTAATAAAGACCCCATCGTTAGGTATCGGGAAAAAGGTTCCTGCACGCCGACCTTTGAAATCCAACAAACTGCAATAGCTGGCAGGGGTTTTGGCCATTCTCTTACAGTCTCTTCTCAATTGAAGATATTGGAAATCCTCTAGTTCATCGCTCCGACAATCATAGAAACAACTATCCTGTCCAGGTTGCGATTCGCTGAATCAGGATATTACGTGGGACTGACCCTCGATTCAATCTTCCACCAGTCCCGTCATTTCGGCACTCTCTTCCTGGATCTGATGAAGCGGCATATTGCTATTGAGATCACGAAAGTCTGTGATTTTGGGTGATTGTTTTTAATTCACCAGGTTACATCTGCATGCTGCACCGCTTCTGTATTGGTCTGGACGTTGAGTAATGCTAGGTTAGTAGTATTGAGGCGATCAATCGACAATCGGGACAATGAGGACATGATGATGCAGGATTTTCAGGAAATAATCTGGCAGCAGGAAGGTGGTGTACTTACTTTACTACTCAACAGGCCGGAAAAAAGAAATGCCATTACCAATTTAATGCTGGCGGAACTGATCTATGCAATTCAGCAGTGCACGGAAGACAAGTCAGTTAGAGCGCTTGTCATCAGGGGAGCAGGCAAAGGTTTTTGCCCGGGTGATGATCTGGGAGGCATGGGCGAACTACCAAAAGAATACCTCGAAAATCTCCAGCATCCAGTCTCTCATGCAGCATTGCAGACCTGTCTCAGAGAATTGCCAAAGCCAACTATCGCTGCCATTCATGGTTATGCATTCGGTGTCGGTCTGGATCTGGCCATGGCATGCGATTTCAGAATTGCAGAAAACAGTTCCCGTCTGCGAGATCAGCGAGTGATTGAGCGCGGCATGCACGCCGTTACCGGATGCGCCTGGTTTCAACCCCGGGCTATGGGTATAACCAAAGCGCTGGAGTTCTTGATTCTGGGCAAACCCTACTCTGGTTCCGAAGCTGCAGAAACTGGCCTGGTCACGGAAGCTGCAAGTGAAGATGAATTTGATGCTCGTGTCGCTGAAGTTTCACAACAGCTCGCATCGGCACCTACCAAGGCGATAGGTTTGATGAAAAGGCAAATCTATTCCGGACTCTCAATGACCCATAGCGAGTTCATGGATTTCGCAGCCCCACTCATTCAGCAGGTAGAAATCAAGGATCGTCAGGAAGGTATCAACGCATTTCTGGAAAAACGAACGGCTAACTTCACGGGCGAATAAATAAAGGACAGTCGTAGATGCCGATAAAAAGAGATTTGCCGCATCGTGTCAAAGAGATCAGTCATCTATGGGTGCCTCTCGCAAGTGGCATCCGACTTGCTGCGAGACTCTGGTTGCCAGAGAACGCCAACGAACATCCTGTTCCTGTCATTATCGAGTACATTCCCTACAGAAAGAGTGACGGGACGGCGATCTCCGATTCAGCCCGATACCGCTATCTTGCAGGACACGGCTATGCCTGTTTGAGGGTGGACATAAGAGGTTCCGGCGATTCAGATGGCTTGCTCGCAGACGAGTATACCCGACAAGAACTCGACGACGGCTGCGAACTCATCGAATGGGCTTCAAAACAAAGCTGGTGCACGGGTCGCGTTGGACTGACAGGTATCTCCTGGGGTGGATTCAACAGCCTGCAGATAGCAGCAATGAGGCCACCGGGGCTGGCAGCGATCATTGCCGCGTGTGTTACTGATGATCGATATCGAGATGATGTTCACTATATCGGCGGAAGCGTACTGGCGAATGACATGTTGAGTTGGGCCACTTCTTTCATGTCCGTGGTATCCAGGCCACCTGACCCTGCTGTTGTGGGTGATAGTTGGAGAAGTAGGTGGCTTGAACGGTTGCAGCATCTGCCACATTTTATCGAACCCTGGCTGAGTCATCAGTCCTATGACGGGTACTGGCAACATGGTTCTGTCTGTGAGGACTATGCCGCAATTGAGTGCCCGGTATTTCTCGTAGGCGGTTGGGCAGATGCCTATACAAACGCTATTTTTCGTTTACTCGAAAATCTGCGGGCGCCAACACTGGGATTAGTTGGTCCCTGGGCACATGGCTGGCCAAATAATACAGCACCCGGACCGGCTATCGGGTACCTGCAGGAATCGCTTCGTTGGTGGGACCACTGGTTAAAGGGGATCGAAAATGGCATTCCGCAAACTCCCAAGTTGAGATACTGGCTACAGGAGGCGATCACCCCGGCTACATCCTATACCAATCGCCCTGGAAGCTGGCAGGCCGAGAAAAGCTGGCCCTCCAATAATATTCGAAACAGCCGACTATACCTTGGCGATGGCAGTCTTTCCCCGGATCGCTCAGATGAATCAACAACGGTATGCACCCTTAAATTGCCTTCGAATCTGACTCAGGGTCAAGCCTCCGGTGTATTTTGTCCCTTTGGCGGCGGAGACGAATTACCGGGCGATCAGTCCGCTGATGATGAATTGGCGTTGTCACTGGAAGGCGAAGAGATGGAAAAGAATGTCTCCATTGTTGGTTGTCCTGCTCTTCATTTATATCTCACAGCAACCCAGGCATCAGGGCAAATAGCTGCCAGGTTATGCGACGTCGCACCTGACGATACTTCTCTATTGATTAGCCGGAGCATACTTAATCTGAAGCAGCAACCGGTCAGAGAAATAACGCTGAAATTTGATGCCACCGCCCACCATTTGAAGAAGGGGCACAGACTCCGACTTAACCTTGCTGTCAGTTATTGGCCAATAGTCTGGCCTACCCCTCAATTACCCGATCTGGAAATAGAAGTCGGATCAGGCAGTCGGCTGGTTCTTCCTGTGACCATCGGTAATGAGAATGAAGATATCACCTTTGAGGACCCTGAAACCGCTGCGCCTATCGAGTATCAGGTACTCGACCCACCAGCCAGTGAGAGAGGGATTATCGCCGATGCGGCCAACGGTGATATTTGTATTACGGAGCGTTCAAACCATGGTCATATTCAGATTATGGGCGGGACTGCTTCAACCGGCCATCAGTTTAATAAATATGAGATCAGGAATAATGATCCGCTAACCGCTTCAGTCAGTTGCGAGTGCAGCTATTCAATGACAGGTGATAACTGGGCGCTGACTACGAGGATTGAAAGTCAAATGACCTGTGACGAATCATCCTTTCACGTTCGGACTGAACTCAATTCATTTGACGATGGGGAACTGTTTTTTAACAAGCGTTGGGACTTCTCTGTGCCGAGAGAAGACTAGCACGGTATCAAGCTATTCACGATAACCCTCACAGACCAATGCACAAATCAGTTTCAACCCTGCTTTTCGTTTATGCCAACGACTGAACGTTGTGCCGCGACGGCATCAGCCGGGCACGAATCTATCGAAAACCGATAGGTGTTTTTCCCGCTCTTTTTAGCTTCGTACATGGCCATATCTGCTTGTTTGAACATCTGGTTGCTCGTATTGCCGTCGTGGGGAAACATTGATATCCCAATGCTGGCTCCGACTGACAACTCCTGACCCAGATAACGCATTGGCATTGAAACCAGGCTGATGATCTTGTCGGCCACCAGTTCGACAGCCTGACGTTCGGTTATTTCGGCTAGAATCACGACAAATTCATCTCCGCCAATTCGCGCAACCGTGTCCATTTCACGTAGGCAGGCAGTCAGACGCGATCCAATTTCCCTCAGTACGTGATCTCCCGCATCATGACCAAATACATCGTTAATTCTCTTAAACCCATCCAGGTCTATGAACATTAATCCGGTACGAGTCGAATGACGTCGGGCCGAGAAAATCGCCTGAGTCATTCTGTCAGTGCCCAAAGCCAGGTTTGGCAATCCCGTCAGCGCATCGTGGTTAGCCATATGGATAAACTTATCTTCCGCCTGCTGTCGTTCAAATACCCGCCCCAACTGATCTTTAGCGTAGTCGAGTGTTTGCAAAAGGTTTTTTGTCGGTTTGATCGTATTTCTCGAGAAGAACTCGATCACTGCCACGACTTCATTCTGGGCCATTATGGGTAATGCAAGACTGCTTTTTACCCTGAGATCTTCAAGCAGGGCCGACCATACATATCCTGCTTCATCACGTATATTGTTTCGAATCGAGATCTTGCCTTGTACCCCGTCAGCACCATGTGGACCAATTAGCCTGATTGCCTAAGAGACACT
>CAZJRI010000134.1:13075-14971 GCA_964548025.1 uncultured Pseudomonadales bacterium | reverse complement strand
CGCATCAGCGCTTCATATCCGGCATATTCTTCATTTACGGTATCGTAAATTGGCTGATAATGAGGGATAAACTGACGCTTTTTGATACCTTCCTGCATGAGGGTATGAATCCTGAAAAACTGCGTATTGTCCGTATCCATTGACTCATCGTAAAAGACAGCCCGGTTCCCCCCACGCATCTTTGCTCTCTGCATGGCAATACAAACAGCCTTTATCGCGTCGTCAATGGAGTCGTGATCACTGAGTTTTGTGACCCCTGTGCTTCTGGTGATGCGGATCATGCTTTTGTTTACATCAAAGGGCTGTTGGAAAACAAGATCACACAACCGAATCGTTTCCTTGATATCGCCTGGATTTTTCGCACTGCCAAGTGTCATAAACTCATCGCCAGTCCATTTATAAACACTCGTACCGATAATACCCAGATTGGATATGTTTTCTCCTATGTCTTTGAGAAGTATGTCGCCTGACTCAAGCCCCATCGATTCATTCACTGGCTTGAAACAGTCAATGCCACTCAATGCGATCCAGCACTCGTCAAGATTCTCACGTTCCTCCACATCGACAATAAACTGTTCTCTGTTTGCCAGTCCCGTTACACGATCGACAAATGCCAGACGCCCGAGTTCTTCCTTGAGCTGGTTGGAGAGTGCCAGCTCGCGAAGTAACTGATGATTCATTTCATTTAACTGTCGGCTCTTAAAGAACGTGTTCATCTCTGAACTCATACTGACGATGCACAAATCAATTAACGAGTTTGAAGCATGTATCCACTTAACCGGCTCCGAAAACAAGATGACGATTAGACCAACGACTATATTGTTGTCATCGAATATCGCACGGCCGATCACCCCGCTGTGACCTTCAAAGCATTCTGCGTCAGTGTCGACAAAAAACTCTGGCAAGTCGTCTGCAACCAATAGCGACTTGCCCCGGCTGATTGCCTCATAAGGTGTGCCAGGCACATGAAACTCATAATTGTCGCGAAACTGCCCGGCATGATAGTCAGAAATGGTCGTACCGAAACTGAGCTCAAGATCAAATGATCCAACAAAGACTCGATCTGCTCCCAGGATCAACGAGAGCCCCTGGGTCAACTGATCAAAATACTCCTGTCCTCTTTGTGCAACGAGTGTCTTTAGATCGTTATACCATTGCTTGTGAAGATGGTTCTGGTAGGCTTTTTCTGTTGGAAATTGTTGTTCACTCATGGGCAATAAAGATGCTCTACTACGAATCACGTCTTTGCTTCTAACTATAGCTTTAATTGCCGTTACTGCCTTGCCCGGGGTACCAGAATGACGTGCTTTACGACGAACGAACAACTATCCACATAACAGCTATTTTTCTCTGGCCTCAGGATGTTTTTTTATTCGGTTTCCTGGTGGTTTTCGACAGAATATTGACTGCTATGTCGCTCATTCGAGTCGTCCTTTTGACCCTGAACATTATGATGATATTGAGTTGGTGGCCAACCCCACGAGAGCTTCTCAGGTGAAGACGATGATCCTCATACCTTTTTGACATCCTCAGCCACCTGCATTCGCTGACTGAGCAGATAAACGATAAGTCCCACGCAAACGATACCACCCCCCACTGCTGCCTCCATCGGTCTGTTGATGGAGATGAAGGTTATCGTCCAGGTGGTAATTGCAATATAGATAATTGGGGTTAAAGGATACCCCCAGGTTAAATAACTCACCTCATCAACGTCTCTATTCCTGAACCGAAGAACAAATACACCCATGACGGCAAAGAGTGAATTAACGCCCAGAATAAATCCCGAGAAGACCAGGATTGATTCAAAGGTCGCAGTGCTGATGAATACAATTGTCAGTGCGGATTGCGCATATATCGCAAGCATCGGGACACCCCGATCGTTGACTTTTGACAACC
>CAZJRI010000134.1:10049-13065 GCA_964548025.1 uncultured Pseudomonadales bacterium | reverse complement strand
TTTTCCAAATCGTGACGATTCATTCCGAAAAAACTTTTGACAACCACTTAAAAATACTGAAGTCTTCTCCGATCACCTGCAGCACTCTTGGCCCTGCCATAATCATCGCACTTACAGTAGATATCAGCATAAGAGATAAGACAAAACCCATCATCACACCACCGGTTCCGCCAAATGTTCTCTCAGCCACAATGAGACCTATCTCAATTTTCCCTACCATGGCTTCTGCTGGTGTCGAATAGAGAAAGACAGCGTTCAGCAGAATATAGAGAGTCATAACGGTTAACGTACCAACAACCATTATAAGTGGCGTATTCTTCTGAGGATCTTCTACCTCGTTGGTGATGTAGGTCGCGGCATTCCAGCCAGTATAGGCATAGTTCACATAAATCAGTGAAACAGCAAAACTACCGCTCGTAATCAACTTAAGATCACTGCTCACCGGCACCAGGTTGAATTCGTGAGGTACTTGAGCAAACAAAGAAACCAGCACGCAAAAAAGGATGATGAGCACGACTTTTATCACCGTAAACCACTGCTGTATTCCACCGCTCGCATGGGTACTAAAACCATGTACTACCGTTAGCACCACAACTAGCGAAATAGCAGCTAATTCCCTGTTTATCTCTATCACATCCGATAACGCAGCAGATAAATACGCAGCAAAGGTCATCGCTGCCAGAGCTGTTGGTGCCGCGAATCCAACTGTCAGGGAGATCCAGCCGGAGATAAATCCCATCGATGGATGGTAGATCTGACTGAGAAAATTGTACTCACCTCCCGAGCGAGGCATACGAGCAGATAATTCCGCATAGGTAAGTGCCCCGCTTAACGCTGCTATACCTCCGACAAACCAGAGCAAAAGCAGTACAAAGATCGATTGGATATCTACTAGCTGGAAGCCAAGACTGGTGAAAACACCTGTGCCTACCATATTGGCAATCACCAGTGCGATTGCCATGCCTGGTTTGAAGCCGCGCTTTCGGGACATTAGAGACCTGTGTATTTCCTATTCGGACTCAGACTTGTTCTTCTTATAATCTCTTGCGATTTTTGGCGAGACGAACAATGCGCCGAATTGACTCTGCCATGATTCAAACGAATCAGTTTCCAGAATTCTGAACCCTACCAATTTTTGTCCATCTTCCAGTTCACGAGCCCACTTGGTTTCAACGGATAACTCGAATCTTAACTCGTCTTCAGTAACCAGCTTCAGTGATAAACTGCTGCCTTCTGGCAGTGACGTCTCCATTCGCACCAGCATACCGTGAAGACCCAGGTTAATTGTGCGGCCTTCGAGGTTTACGCCAACCAGTTCCGGCTGTTCATCACATTCATCAACAACAAGGCTGACCTTTACGTCATTTTCAATTCTTGGCTCTAATCTGGCGTTTGGATTCTTAGCGGCGCCGGTTGCCTTTTTCGCTTGCAGAACGCTGGTATTCTGCTTCAGGAATTCCTCAACATCCTCAACGTGCTCCAGTTGCTCCACTTCAGGCTGGTCGTGATAATTGACGAAAAGCCACTTGAAAAACTCAAGTGGCTCATCTTCAGAATCAAGATATTTTCGCCTGTCTGGCCATTGCAGGTGCAACTTTACTAACTTGGTATTAAATTCAATGGACTGCATCAATATACGTCTTTTGGATCAAACAATTGATTAATCTTAACATCACTGAGTCTACCTTACCGACAGGCAGAATGCCTCGCATCATCCCTGGATTGTTTTTACCCGGCTGACAGCCTCCAACCAACCCTTGTATCTTTCCTCTGCAATTTGTGATTCCAGTTCAGGCTTGAATTGTCGTTCGAGTTGCCACTTATGCCGCAAATCATCCAGCGATTCAAACACACCGACATGCAAACCAGCAAGATAACAGGCACCTAGTGCCGTGGTTTCGGTAATCCGTGGTCTGTCGACCGGGATTCTCAAAACATCCGACAGATGCTGGCCAACCCAGTTATTCGCAATCATGCCACCATCTACTCGCAACTTCTGTGTATCAATTCCGTCATTAGACATTGCCTGGAGCAAGTCACGGGTTTGATAACAGACAGATTGAAGGGTCGCTGTAACGACTTCGTTGATTCCAGAATCACGGGTTAGGCCGATAATAGCCCCGCGTGCATCAGGGTCCCAATGGGGTGCGCCAAGCCCCGTGAATGCCGGTACAAGATAGACACCCTGCGAATCCCCCGTAGCCTCAGCGATCGCCTCTGTTTCTGCTGCGTGACCCACCAGTCTAAGGCCGTCCCTCAACCACTGCACCGCTGCACCTGCAATAAAAATGCTGCCTTCCAATGCATAGGTCACTTCACCATTTAATCTATACCCTACTGTGGTTAACAACTGGTTATTCGAGGTAACTGCAGTCTGTCCTGTGTTAAGCACGGCAAAACACCCGGTGCCATAGGTACTTTTCAGCATGCCGGTGTCAAAGCATCCCTGCCCGAACAATGCGCAGTGCTGATCCCCTGCCATGCCCGTTACCGGAATTGCTGCACCGAATATTTCAGCATTCGTCGTTCCGAATTCAGCGCTTGAGTCCAGCACGTCTGGAAGCAGCGCGGCTGGAATATCCAGCTTCGACAGTAATTCTTCATCCCACTTCTGCGAATGGATATTGAATAGCAAGGTTCTGGATGCATTTGTCGCATCTGTTTTATGGGACTTGCCTCCCGTCAATCGCCACAACAGGAAGCTGTCAACTGTACCGAAAGCCAACTCACCTTTAACTGCCCTGTCTCTTGCACCCTCCACGTTGTCGAGAATCCACTTCAGTTTGGTCCCCGAAAAGTACGGATCGAGTAACAATCCTGTTTTCTCCGTGATTGTTGGTTCATATCCTTCTGTTTTTAGCTGTTCGCAATAGTCCGTTGTTCTGCGGTCTTGCCAGACAATCGCGTTGTAAATGACTTCTCCCGTCCTGCGATCCCAAACCAGTGTCGTTTCTCTTTGATTGGTTATACCAATTGCAGCAACATCCGAAGCAGTGATGGCGGATTTGGCAAGCAC
>CAZJRI010000134.1:0-10039 GCA_964548025.1 uncultured Pseudomonadales bacterium | reverse complement strand
ATTTCCTCGGCATCATGTTCTACCCAGCCGTCATTTGGGAAATACTGTTTGAACTCCTGTTGTGCGATATTGAGGATATTCCCTCCGTCATCGAACAGAACCGCACGTGAACTTGTCGTTCCCTGATCAATCGCGACTATGAATTTTCCCATGGGTACACACTCTTGAAAAATTTACCCTGCAAGATATCAACTGCCGGGATAAGGGTAAACTGATCTACTGATATCGACTCTCATCCAGGAATTTTCTAACTGCCTGAAGAAAAGGCAAATGTTTCTCCAAATCTTCGACAGGGAAGTGTTCGGCAAGTTCAAGCATGAGCGGGGATGCTGATTTGAGCGCTGCATTTCTGACCTTTCTGCCTTCTTTCGTAATTGTTACCCGTTTCTGCCGTCCACTGGTTTCGTCAGGCTGGATCTCTACCAGCCCCTTTTCATGCAGTTTCTTTAATGTGTTTGTCATCGCGCCCCGCGTCACCATGAAAGCTGTCGCCAGACGACCCGGCGTCGCCACCGAATCAACGCGGAAAAACCAGTTCAGCACCGAAAACTGAGACTGATTGAGTGCTTCAGGAAGGGTTCTGTCAAATGCATTACTTGAAAGTTGGGCAATGATATTCATTTCGTTGAAGAAGGTGAATATGAGATCAACGTCTTTATTTTCAGCCAATTCTATTCTCGACCTGAAGAAATATTAATAGTTTAACGTTAAACACTATTGCATTTAAACTGTTTTATATTAAACTGTTTAATACTAAACTATATTGGAGAACGTCATGAAGATATTGCTCTGGATTACCGGGGGATTAGTTTCAATCATGATCGGATTTGTTGTTTTGCAGATGGTTGCATCTGAGCGAGTTGAAGTCGTGGAGGTCTATACCCTCGATGAGACAGGTGACGAGCTGACTACTCGCCTCTGGATAGTTGATTACCAGGGATATGCCTATCTGCGAAGCGGTGATGACCAGTCTGGCTGGTTCACCCGATTGAATAGAAATAAGAAGGTCAGAATCACGCGCAACGACGAAGTTAACAGCTTTCAGACCACGCTGCATCCTGAGCTGAGAGATGATATTAATCAGCAAATGCAGGAGAAATATACCTGGGGTGACAGCGTTATCGGATATCTATTCGGACGGGATGACGCCATTCCGATTAGATTGAATAAGATTGAGGGACAATCATAGGACGACGAAGTTGGCACAGGCAGATTGAAGTGAGGTCAGCAGTACCATTCAGGGGAGACTGAGTGTCTGTTCTGTAAACTCAGTTGTCGTATCCCTCAAACTCTTGCTCAGCAGGCTGGCGATGCCAATGATAATGCGATTGGCTGTTTTAGGGTGCTCCTCCATGAGTTCGTTAAAGTCCTCCCTTTTCAATACAATGAGCGTCAGGTCGGACTGGGCTCTGACAGTAGCGGATCGGGTACCTCCATCAAGCAGCGACATTTCGCCCATGGATCGACCCTTTCCCAGTATGGCTATCGTGGTTTTTTTTGTATCAAACTGCTTCGATATCTCAGCCTCACCATCAACGATGAAGAACATATAACCACCATGCCCACCCTCCTTGAATACATAGTCACCTTTCTTGTAGTGATAGGTGAACATGCGCTTTTCAATCACCGGAAAGTCTTCTTCCTCCAGGAAACCGAAAACGTCCAGCCTGGGAAAGAGATGCCTAATAGATTGTGCCATAAATGATCATCCTCACTGGCTTGGGCCTGAAAAATCACGTATTGACAGCCATGCTAACCGATACAACCTACCTGCCTCAACAATCCGGGTATCAGACCTGGTTAGTTCGGGTGACTACTTTTAGCGATTTCTGCCTGATATATTTAATAGAGGGTTGGTGATGGGATAATCACCAACCCTCTAACAGTAATGTCCATGGCAGAGCGTCAATGCATGATTAAAGAATCATTACTTAACGAGATCCATAGATATCCGGTGTTAAACTTTAAAGCGGTATCACCAGAAGGCATCACAGCTCGTGGCTGATGAACCCGATTTCACTATCAGCATCCTGATGAGTGTCTATCATCGTGTCGACCCAGACGCGCTGTCCATGTGTCTCGACAGCCTGTCATCTCAAACCGTAATGCCGAGGCAGATAATTGTGGTTAAGGACGGACCGCTGACTGAATCGCTCGATAATCTTCTCGATATCTTTGCAGCAAGATTCCCCGAAACTGTTGAACTCATCCCGTTAAATGAGAACCAGGGCCTCATCAAAGCGCTGAATACAGGGCTCTCTCACTGCAATGGGCAATGGATACTAAGAATGGATGCCGACGACGTCGCAGTACCGGAACGAGTTGAGGTTCAACTTGATTTTATCCGCAAAAATCCTGGGATCGATGTACTTGGCTCATCAATGCTGGAATTTGAAAACAACCCCGACGAACCGCTCAGGCAAAAACCGGTAGCAGAAACCCATGAAGCCATAGTAAAACAGTTACCCTACAGGAATCCCATGAATCACCCCACCGTGCTGATGAAGAAAAGCACAATTGAATCGATCGGTGGCTACCCTTCCCTGCAGTACCTCGAAGATTATTTCCTCTGGGCAAAACTGATTGTTAAAGGCGCAAGATTTCATAATATCGAGAAGGCACTCCACCTGTACCGATTCGATGCAGGAACCCTGAAACGTCGTGCCGGCACCCTGAACTTTTTAAACGAGTGCAGGCTCAGATGGTGGATGTATCAACACGGTTTAATGGGCGTTATGACGCTCATCAGTGTTGTCGTCCTTCAGATAATCCTGCGGTTTTCTCCTCTGACGCTGCGACGTATGATCTGGCAGTTAAGCCGTCGAAGTTTGCAATAACGCTTGCAGCAACACTTGCAGCAACACTTGCAATGACGCAGATCGTTAAAACTGGCGACATGTGGCTATGGCGTAACGTTGCCAGAAAACTTCCACATCAACCGGTACATGGCTCTATTATGGGTGTATCCTAGGTCTTAAACTAAACACGAACCAATTTCGAGGACGACTTTCGATGACTCAAACTGAGGGGGCGTTACTACCCGCATTTAGCCTGGAAGACAGTCAGGGGAAGGATACAAGCTTCCCTGGCGGAGAACAGACACTTATCTGTTTCATCAAAGAAGATTGTCCTACCTGTAAAACAGCGATGCCGCTGCTTGAAGCGCTCCATAAATGCGGGGTCAGAATCAATCTCGTCGGGCAAACACTTTCCGGCAACAATAAGCTGATTGAGGAATTCAATTTAACAGCGCCCATTCTCGACGACAGTAAACTGAAAGTATCCTTTGCATATGATATCG
The DNA here is from genome assembly GCA_964548025.1 of uncultured Pseudomonadales bacterium. Lineage (GTDB taxonomy): Bacteria > Pseudomonadota > Gammaproteobacteria > Pseudomonadales > Azotimanducaceae > JAHRVQ01. The sequence goes on along the minus strand of CAZJRI010000134.1, from coordinate 6,738 downwards.
AAACAGTACCCACGCTCATCTGGGCAGACAGTGAAGGCAAACAGCTTGAGAAACAGGAGGGATTTGTAAAGGCAGACTGGCAGGCGCTAATCGAAGGCCTGGGTGCAAACCCTGATGTCAACTGGGAATCCCTGCCAGACTGGAGACCCGGCTGCGGCTCACTTTCTGTTGATCCCGTAATCGCTGACCGTCTTCGGGCAGAAGCAGAAAACTCTCCCCTGCGGGCGCGAAGGATAGAAATCGCCAGTGCAGACGATGAATTTGAATTCATGTTCGATCAGGGATTCTCCGATGGCTTTCCCCTTGTTCCACCAACGCCGGAACGTGTCATCAGAATGTTATCAGGCACTTCACGTGATCCTCAGGAAGTCGTCGCGACGGTGGCGCCCAATATGGGTGAGGCAACAGTCGAGAAGGTCGCGATCAATGCTGTTATGGCCGGTTGCAAGCCTGAGTACTTCCCGGTTGTTCTCACTGCGCTTGAAGCGGCCTGTACTGACGAGTTTAATATTCACGGTGTGATGGCAACAACAATGGGTGCATCACCCGTGATGGTCGTCAGTGGACCCATCCGGGAACGAATCGGCATGAATATGAAGTTATCCGCCCTCGGTCAGGGCAATCGGGCCAATGCGACGATGGGACGGGCTCTTCGACTGGCCATTCGCAACATCGGCGGCGCAAAACCAGGCGGAACGGAAAGACCGACCCTGGGCAATCCAATGAAATTCACCATGTGCTTCGCCGAATGGGAAGAACGCAGCCCCTGGGAACCTCTGCACGTCGAGCGCGGCTTCGATGAGAGCGATTCGGTTGTTACCCTGTTCTGTATGACCAGTGGCCCCACGCTTATTGTCGATCAGACATCATTACATGCAAAACAACTGGCAAGCAGCATGGCCATGGCACTTGAAAGCGTTCTTCATCCAAAAGCCTATATGGGATCTGATACACTTCTGGTCGTATGCCCTGAACATATCGATACGATGATGCGCGACGGAGAATACAGTAAACAGCAACTGAAGGATCAAATACTCGAATCGACAAAGAAACCAATTCGAGAGCTGGTTCAGGATGAGAACTCTGGCGTCGGTATTCCGCCGGACAAGTTCGAATCAATGCCGGAAGAGATGCAGAATGCCGATTTACCCAAGTTTGCATCAGCAGACAATATTCATATTGTCGTTGCTGGTTCGGAAGCCGGGAAATTTTCCGGCGCATTTCATGGCTGGTTAACCGGCCCTGGAGGTTCTATAGTTGTGTCACGGAAAATAGAGGAGGGATAAATGACCACTATCTTGGATCCAACCAACGAGCAGGTGCCCGTTGAACGGCAACTATCGCCGCGATTGGGTGAAATTACCGGCCGACTCGCCATGCTTGATATTTCAAAACCGCGGGGCAATGTGCTTCTTGACTCGTTCGAGACAATGCTGGCGGAAAGATTGCCCAATGTAACCATCAATCGGTACGCCAAGCCTACTTTTACAAAACCGGCACCTGACGATTTAAGAGCTGAAATAAAGGCAAATAACGACTTTGTGATTGAAGCCCTGGCCGACTGAGGTTCCTGTACCACGTGCAGTTTGCATGATACGGTATGGTTCGAAATACAGGGTATCCCGTCAGTTACCGTTGCTTCCGAGGAATTCGAAGAAGCAGCAGATACCCAGGCAAAAGCACTCGGCCTTGAAGATGCCAGATGTGTATTTGTCGAGCATCCCATTCAGGATGCAACCGATGATCAAATGCGCCGGAAAGCGGATGATGTCATCGAACAGGTCGTAAAAGCCCTGACTGTCTGATTGAATTCAATAAGCCGGGGGTGAGACAACCCCCGCTTGTTGTCTTGATGATTCTCTAAGCGTCAATGCCCAATAACGCCCGAAGATGCTCGTTAAGCATCTGCCCCTCTGGGTCCAGTGTTTTCTGAAGCGCCTTGAATTCTTCTAATCGCGGGTAAAGTTTTGTTAACTGCCCATAGCCCAGGGAATGCACCTTACCCCAATGGGGTCGCCCGTTATATTTCCAGAAGATCGGCTCAATAACATCGAAGTACGGCTTGTAATCGTACCCGGCGATTCTATGAATTGATATGGATGCCCTGGGCCCGCCTGCGAACATGCTGAGCCAGGTATCGTCCCCGGCAACAACCCTGTATTCCAGAGGAATGAGCACATCGATACCCAGATCCGAGACGGTTTGCAGTATTTCCCTCACACAGGCGAGTCCGGCATCGACCGGCACAGAATATTCCATTTCATTGAATCGATCATTTCTGACATTGGTCAGGGCAAGATGAGATGCTTCAACCGATTCAGCAGATGGTATCGCCTGGGCGATAAAGTTGATAATCGGGCGTCTCAGAAATACCGGTATCCTGGCCATAATCCCAAACAGATCCCCGCCGCTTTCTTCCTCTGCAGGGGTGGCGACTGGATCATCAGTCTCTTTATGGGCAATTACGAGTGAATAATCGGCATGCACAAAAGGCATGAACTCGTAATGTTCGTACTGAGTGGTACGTTCATCAAAACTGTCAATTACATCCTCGGTTTTCTCTACCCAGACGGATGAGCGTAATCTGAACGATTCTCTATTTTGAAAATCAATCCGTGTGATCAGACCAAATGCGCCCAGACTAACCCTCGCTGCATCGAAGAGGTCAGGCTTATTCGTCGCGCTCAAATCCATGACTTCACCCCGGGGTGTGATCAACCTGAGCCCCTTTACATAATGCGATAGAGATCCGAATGCACCTCCCGTGCCGTGGGTAGATGTCGAGATAGCACCGGCAAGGGTTTGTCTGTCAATATCCGGCAGGTTGTACATTGCCTGGCCGATGTTCTCGAGCAATGGGCCTGCATCACCCAACCTCGTTCCCGCACCCAGCACTGCTGTTTTCTTTTTCTCGTCGTATTCAAGTAGTCCGTTCAACTTGTCCATTACGACAAGCGTGCCGTCTGTCGGCACCAGGGGTGAAAACGAATGCCCTGCACCAACTGGCCGAATCGGTGTCTTCAACATTCTCAACGCATCGATAAGCTGATCTTCAGTCGATGGTGCAAGTCTTGATTCAGGATTCGATTCAAGTGCACCGGACCAGTTTCGCCAGGTCGCAGTTTCGCTAAGCTGAGTTAAATTTAATCTGCTCCCTTCAGTCGCAGCGACTGCCGAGCCGTAAAGTGCGGTCAATAGTCCCGATGCTAAAAAGTGACGCCTGCTTAATGTCACTCTACTGCACCCGTCATGTACTCAATCATTATTGCAAAGTCCGTTACGGAACAGTCCATGCAATACCCGAGGGGAGGCATTCTGTTATAACCGGCAAGGGTATGTTCAATCAACGTATCAGGTCCCTGCTTGATCCTCTCCTGCCAATCTGCACTCACACCCACCCTGGGTGCACCACCCTCGCCATTGATATGACAAAGGGCACAGCTACGAGCCCACTTGCTCATGCTCTCTGCTCTCCTCTCTTCACTGACTTCGGATATATCGAGCGTGAAATCAGATAACTCACACCCGGTGATCAATGGGAGGAAGCTGCAACAACAAATGAAATAGATTGCTGCTCTAACTGAAAATATTCTGCGCATTAGCACCTCTTGCAGAGAGGGAGGGACTGACCCTGTACATTCCTGATTCACCATCTCTTCATTGGATTGGCCAGATCTCCTATGTGGATCTTTGTGGTGGCGGTAACCAGTACATCATAATCATACAGGGCAGCAGGCTGATCATGAAAATCCAGAATGCATAATCATAGGAGTGAAAAGTATCAAAAATCCAGCCACTGAATATCGACCCAAAACTGCCCGCCATTAAAAACATATTCACATAACCCAGGACCCGACCAAATGAGAGCGTACCGAACCGACTTGAATACATTATGCCCATCATAGGCATTACACCACCGGTTGCGAGCCCCTGAAGTGCAGCGGCAATCATCAATGCCTGCCAACCCGGTGATCCCTGATACAGCAATAGCGCACAAACCAGCAGCACTGCCATCAGCCAATAGAGTTTACGGTGATCAACCCGATCACCTAATCCTCCAAACATGAATTTACCAACAATCATACAAAGGGAGGTGATAGAGATGAGTTGGGCTGCTGCCTGCTGATCAAATCCCAGATCACCAACATAAGCACCAAGGTTGAACTGAACCCCACCAAACGCTGCATTAATCGGGACAAGTCCCATTACGGGAATCCAGAACATGCGAGTGGACAATATTTCACGGCTGGTCCACGCTTTATGATCGATACTGCTTGCATCACCTGTAATAACACCGGGTTCAGGCGGCGGCACCCGAAGGATAATGAGATTCAGTGGCAGGAGGACAATCAGGGATGCTACCGAGAGAATCAACAGCGTGGTCTGCCAGTCATAACTTGTTATCAGCCTGGCCGTAATCAACGGGAAGACGAAGCCACCGAGAGAAGTCCCCATGGCTGATATACCTATTGCCATGCTTCTGTTGGTCGAAAACCACTTGCTGACGAGAGTCTGTGATGCCAGCGTGCCACACAGGACCATACCCAAAGGTAGCAGGGTTGCGTGGAGCACGGCTATCTGCCAGAAGTACTTTGCCTGGGACAATCCGAACAACCCCAGACTGGTACAGATGGCGCCTGTTATCACCAGGTTTCTGATCGAATGCTGATCAAGAAATCGCCCCAGTACAGGACTGACAAGTCCTACCGTCAACTGCAGGAAGAATATCGCCAGCATGATCTGACCGCGACTTATCTGGAACTCGTCAAGCCAGGGCACGACAAATAGCGCGAAACTATATATTAGAATCCCTACACTGATCGCCTGATTTACAATGGTCAGTGCGACGACATACCAACGATAGTGTGGGGACAACGACAATGGATTGAGTGTGCTTTAAATAGGAGGGGGGCAGTCTAACAGATGACCGGTAGAGAACCATGCAAAATGACCCCGTATGCTGATTTCGCGTTGCTGAGCCATTGCCAGCTAACCACTATGGCTCGTGTGGACATGGCTCTTATCGACAAATCATGGATTGAATCCCTATCGCCAAAACGAGACAATCACGTCAGATAAAGAATTGACAGGAAGATTCTCATCGATTCTGAGGTCTTAGTAATAAGTGAAGTAGTTGAGAATCCGAAGGATAGATATGTCACTATTTCTCCGATTGCTGGAAAAGGGCATCAGCTACGGTCAACTGACTGTAATTACGCCGGATCAAAAACCTCATAAGTTTGGTAACGAAGGTCCTAAGGTGACCTGGATACTGAACGACAACCAAACCCTGAACAGAATAAGCCGTAATTGGGAATTTGAACTGGGGGAGACCTATATCAACAACGGTTGGGATATCGCCGATGGTACCCTCTATGATCTCCTGGCAATACTCAGGTCCAACTTCTCAAAACCGAACCCCGGCCTTTTGATGAAGCCATTGCTAGGACTTCTTGCAATGCAGAGGCAATGGAATTCCTTACGGTCCAGCCTGGCTAATGTTGCCAGCCACTATGATCTGGATGCAGCACTTTTTCGAGATTTTCTGGACCAGGAACTGAACTACTCCTGCGCCTATCACCAGTTTGAATCCATGTCGCTCGAAGCTGCTCAACTGGCCAAATCGAAATTTCTGGCCAGCAAACTGGTGCTGAAACCCGGTAATAGAATACTGGATATCGGCTGCGGTTGGGGCAGTCTGGCCCTACACCTCGCAAAATATCACGATGTTAAGGTAACAGGCATCACCCTGTCAGAAGAGCAGCTCAAGGTAGCGACTGACCGTGCCAGGGATTCGGGGCTGAAGGATCGGGTTCAGTTCAAGCTCCAGGATTATCGAGACGAGTCTGATGTCTACGACAGAATCGTATCAGTGGGCATGTTTGAGCACGTCGGTCGCCCCAATTACCAGACTTTTTTTGATCAGGTAGCTAACTGCCTGACATCTGACGGTGTCGCTTTGATCCATACGATTGGACGCAGCAATACATCAGCCCCGACCAATCCCTGGATAAACAAATATGTCTTTCCAGGGGGATTTCTGCCTTCGCTGTCCGACATCATGATACCGGTGGAAAACAGTGTTCTTATGACAACTGATGTGGAGATACTGAGACAACATTACAATCAAACCCTTTCGATCTGGAAACAGCGTTTCTTAGCCCAGAGAGATAAATTCGTCGAGTTAAAAGGAGAGAAATTCTGTCGTATCTGGGACTTCTATCTGAATATCAGCGAAGTCGTTTTTACTCACGCCGATGCTGTGGTATTCCAGGTTCAACTGAGTAAACAACATGGAATCGTACCCAATACAAGGGATTATCTTTACAACCCGCAGAACGCTACCGATCACGTGGGAGCATCCGGTGAGACTGTGCGGCAGGAATCAGCAGGAACCAGTCAATAGCGTAATGCTACCGGGCCCAGTCGAAACCAGGTTCATTTCTACCCATGCCTTCATACAGATCAAGGCATCTCTGAAACCACTTATAAAGGAGATCATCAGCTTCTACCATAAAACCCACACACTCGCTCTTCGCCTCAAGTTCAGTATGGGCCAGCGCCATTCTTGTCTTCCAGCCGTGAGGGCTAAAACGCCTTCCATCTTCAGCCGCCAGTTCATAGAGCTTCATTGACCTGCTTCCATTATTGACAGGGAGATCAACACTACGTTGCTGTGATGTTGAAATCAAACCGGTCAGCCAGGATCAACTGGCAGGCGCGGAAGGGATTGTGGTC
>CAZJRI010000133.1:0-15001 GCA_964548025.1 uncultured Pseudomonadales bacterium | reverse complement strand
CCATTTAAGATCTGCCATAGAAGTGCGTGAGGCGCTTCAGGTTGAAACGCTTAAACTGGTACCGGCATTTATCCCACCTCATCGCAAAGCACCGACAGCAACGGCAGAACAAAGGCTGGCAATGCTGAGGCTCGCAACTAGTGATTCAGCCTACATCGAGGTAGATGACAGAGAGATTAATCGCGGCGGCAAGTCTTTTACTGTAGATACCCTGGCGTCAATAAGAGAAGAAATAGGTTCCTCAAAACCCCTGTCACTGATCGTGGGAGCTGATGCCTATGTACTGCTGGACGAGTGGGTTAAATGGCAGACATTGACCGACTTTGCCCATTTGGTCATCCTCGAACGACCGGGTCACTCCGTAGGGCAGATTAGTGAGAGGCTTGAAAGCTGGTCGAGAGATAAACATGTATCAGAACCCCGCTGTCTTGGCAGTCAACCGGCTGGGTTAATCTGCCAAATGAGACTGACGCCCCTTGAAATATCGGCGACGATGATTCGCAATCTCATTTCGCGGGGTGAGAGCGTGGAGTATCTGATGCCGAATGCTGTCATTGAGTACATTCAGCAACACGATCTGTACGATTTAAAAGGTCATAGAGTAAATCCCGAAGGGTAAAGAAAATATGAAGGAGATAGAACTGAAACAGTTTGTCATCGATTCCCTTGAAGATACGAAAGGAGTCGAGATAGCTTGTGTGGATGTGACCAGGCTGACTGAGATTATGGATTATATGATTGTCGTCAGTGGCACGTCTAACAGACACGTTAAGGCGATGGCACGTAATCTCATTGATGATGCCAGCAAATCAGGTATCAAACCGCTTGGCGTTGAGGGTTTTGAAGAAGGCGAGTGGGTGCTGATAGATCTTGTTGATGTCGTGGTTCACCTGATGTTACCTGCTGCCCGGGAATTTTATGACATAGAGAACCTGTGGGATATGAGAGAACCGGATCGTGACGAAAGTAGCGTTCTTGAAAGTTGAAATCAGTTTATTGAAGGTTGAATGCTTAGAATTGAACTTCTGACTGTTGGAACAAGGGCACCAGGATGGGTAACCGACGGTTTCAATGAATATCAGAAACGTTTACCCAGGGACTGGCAACTTGGGTTGACCGAAATTCAGGTAGCGAAACGCCGTAAGGGCGAATCGCTGGAAAAGTTAAGAAACATGGAAGGAGACAAGATACTGGCCTCGGTCAAGAACAACAGCAGACTGGTCAGCCTGGACAGATCCGGGTCGAAATGGAATACGGAAATGCTTGCCCGAAAGCTTGATGACTGGCAACTGGATTACGGGCAGATACAACTTATGGTGGGTGGCCCGGACGGCCTGTCCGACACTTGCCTTGCAAGAGCAGATGAGAGTTGGTCTCTTTCAGAATTGACCTTTCCTCATTTTATTGTTCGAATCCTGATTGCAGAACAGATCTATCGAGCCTGGTCTATTCTGAATAGTCACCCTTATCATAAATAGCGGTTTAGGTAGAGCATGGCAGAACCTTTAGCGTTAAAAGATCATGGCAGCGAGAGTCAGATTTACTTTGACCGAATAGTGCTTGGATTTGGCATTCTGCTCTTAACAACGCTATTTCTTGTTGCTCGAATGTTCTACCTGCAAATCGTTCAACATGATATCTACAGCACGCTATCCGACAAGAATCGTATTCAGGTGCAGTCTATCCCACCCCGGCGGGGGCTGATTTACGACAGAAACGGGGATCTGATTGCAGACAATATTCCATCGTCCAGTCTTACTATTACCAAGGAGCGGGTCGCTGATCTGGATCAGACGATTGCAGAGATCGACAAGTTGATCGGCCTTACCCCTGACCAGATCGAATCTTTTAAACGCAGGCTCGAACGCAGACAAAGACCTTTTGAGTCAGTGCCCATTTTGTTCAAGCTGACGGAGGAAGAGATTGCAAGGGTAAGTGTCAACCGACATGCCATTCCAGGCGTTGCAGTCGAGGCTAAACTCGTCAGGCACTACCCGCTTGATAAGCTCATGGCCCATGCTGTTGGCAGTGTCAGAAGAATAAACGAGGAGGATGCCAGAAAGTTAAATGCAAGCGCCTACTCCGGTACAGATCACATCGGTAAAATCGGTATCGAAAAATATTATGAAAATGTACTGCTGGGTAAGGTGGGTTATCGACGGGTAGAAACCGATGCCCGGGGGCAGGTCATGAATGAACTGGACAAAACACCGCCCGTTCCCGGGGGTGATCTTGTCCTTCACCTGGATATTGGCCTGCAGCAGGTAGCAAGCGATGCCCTGGGTGATCGTCGGGGTACGGTTGTTGCGATTGAACCGAAAACAGGTGGCATCCTCGCCCTTGTAAGCAAACCATCCTACGATCCAAATCTGTTTGTAACGGGTATCGATTTCAGAACCTACGCGGCGCTCAGAGATTCAATCGATGTGCCGCTGTTTAATCGTGCACTGCAGGGGCAGTATGAACCCGGTTCAACCATTAAACCATTCATTGGTCTGACTGGACTGGTGGCAGGTCTTACGAGTGTTGAATACACGATCGAAGATCCAGGCTGGTTTAAGTTACCCAACAGCAAGCGACTTTATCGAGACTGGAACTGGACGAAATCAGGACTAGGCGGCCATGGGCGGGTCAATATAGAAAAAGCGATATACCGATCGTGTAATGTCTATTTCTACCAGTTGGCATTCAACCTTGGTATCGACCGAATTCACCAGAATTTGTCTCTTTTCGGCTTCGGCGTCAATACAGCCATCGATCTGCCGGAAGCAAGAAGCGGCCTGCTGCCTTCCCGGGAATGGAAAATGGGTGCCAGGGGCGTACCCTGGTATCCGGGAGACACGCTGAATATAGGCATCGGGCAGGGTGATATCCTGGTTACACCGTTGCAGTTGGCAGCCTCAGTGGCGCTGCTGGCAAATCGTGGCCGGGCAGTTGCCCCCCGGATGTTAAAGCAGGGAGCCGAGCTTTCGGTCATGCCCGGGTCGAGATTGAATGACGTGGAACTTATTCCGCAACACGTCTGGGACCTCATTATTGGCTCCATGGAAAATGTTGTTCATCGTGGAAACCAGGGTTATGGCGAAAATGGTACAGCCTGGGCTTATATCGGTCGTGGTATCAAGTACAGAATGGCAGGTAAGTCAGGTACCGCACAGGTTGTTGGCATTGCACAGGGTGAAGAATATGATGAGGATATTCTTGACGAACGTCTGAGAAAGCATGCCTGGTTTGTAGCTTTTGCACCGGTGGATGATCCTGTCATCGCTATGGCAGTACTGCTCGAAAATGGCGGTGGAGGCAGTCAGTTTGCTGCACCGATAGCAAGAGAGGTGCTTGATTACTATCTGCTGAATGAACGCTTCAGGGTGGCTGACAGATGAGCGAAGATTTTGTCAGACGACTACCGGATGCTGGTTTTTCATTTAATGTCAGGGACACCAGCGGGAACGTTTTCCACCTTGATATTCAAATGGTATTACTCATTATCGTGATTGTGAGTTACGGTTTGCTGATCCTCTATAGCGCGGTAGAGAGGCAAGCCCCGCCTGTTCTCTCCCAGAGTACAAAAATCGGAGTCGCTTTTGTGGTGATGATTGTCATGGCCCAGATTTCGCCCATTTTCTATCTGAGGCTGGCACCCTGGTTATACCTGATTGGGCTGGGTTTGCTCGTGCTGGTTATATTCTTTGGCTTTACGGTAAACGGATCTCAGCGATGGCTTCGCATCCCCGGTGTTCTGTCCTTTCAGCCTTCAGAGCTTATGAAGCTGGTGGTGCCCATGATTCTCGCCTGGTACTTCCACGACCGTCATCTGCCACCCAGGACAAAACACCTGTTCTGGGCTGCTGTGATGATTATTCTGCCTGTGCTTTTGATTGCTCGACAACCGGATCTTGGCACAGCGTTGATTATTGGTGCCTCCGGATTGCTGGTTCTGTTTCTTGCGGGAATTTCATGGCGTTATGTCATGGGTGTAATCGGCATGGGGATAGTATCAGCGCCAGCGCTTTGGTTTGTGCTGCGTGACTATCAACGCCAGAGAATCCTGACGTTCCTCGACCCGGAACGTGATCCACTGGGTGCTGGCTGGAATATCATCCAGTCTAAGACGGCCATTGGCTCAGGAGGATTATCGGGCAAGGGGTTGTTCCAGGGGACCCAGTCCCATCTGGATTTTCTGCCAGAGAGTCAGACTGATTTTATTATTGCGGTGCTGGCAGAGGAGCTGGGTCTTGTCGGGGTTATGATCTTACTTATCTTGTACATCTTATTGATTGGACGTGGGATAATGATATCGATTCAGGCGCAGGATACCTTTGGTCGACTGTTGGCAGGTAGTATTACGTTTACCTTTTTTGTTTATGTATTTGTAAATATCGGGATGGTAAGTGGCGTTCTCCCTGTTGTCGGGGTGCCACTGCCACTGGTAAGTTATGGAGGCACATCGATTCTTACGCTATTTGCTGGATTCGGCGTGATCATGTCTATTCACACACATCGTAGGATTACACTTTAGTGGTATTGTTAAACAGTTTGATCAGAAACAAGTGCCTGGTACCAATTCTCTTAATTTTTCTCAGCCCGGACCTGCTTGCAAATCCGGGTGATTATGGCAACCGCAAAGAAGTCGCACAATTCGTTGATGAGATGGTGACGGAAGGGTTCGACAGACAGTATCTCAATGATCTCTTTGCAGATGCCGAATACAAGCAGACTATTATTGATGCGATCTCGCGACCAGCAGAAAGAGTACTGACCTGGAAAGAGTACCAGGATATTTTCCTCACCGAGAGCAGGCTTAAGAAAGGCCTGGCATTCATGCAGGAATACAAGGAAGTATTGTTAGCTGCACAAAAGAAGTATGGTGTGCCGCCTGAAATCATCACCTCGATCATAGGGGTTGAAACAATGTACGGCAGACTCCGGGGCAAGTACCGGGTCATTGATTCGCTCTCAACACTTGCTTTCGATTACCCGCCACGCAGCAAATTTTTCAGAAAAGAACTAAAGCAGTTTCTGTATCTTGTTAAAGAAGAAGGCCAGGACGCCAGAGACCCTCTTGGTTCCTATGCCGGTGCCATGGGTTATGGTCAGTTTATTTCCAGCAGCTATCGAAGTTATGCAGTTGATTTTGACGGCGATGGCATTCGTGATATCTGGAATAATCCTACCGATGCAATTGGCAGTGTTGCAAATTATATAGCCAGACACGGCTGGCGCGCAGGGGCAATAGTGACGGTTGAGGCATCTGAACCGGCAAACGATCAGATTGAGATATTTAATACATCGCTAAAACCGAACAAAACCGTTGCAGAATTGTCACAACTGGGAATCAGATCACTGAAACAGGTTGCGGATGATACTGTTGTGTCGCCGATGATGCTAAATGGCAAAGAAGGCAAGGAATATTGGTTTGGCCTGAAGAATTTTTATGTTATTACCCGATATAATCACAGCAAGTTATACGCAATGGCAGTTTTTCAACTGAGTGAAAGGTTAAGAACCTCGCGCTTGGCAAGCAGTTAATATAATTTCAACTATCTATACAATGCGTTCAATTCTCTTTGCAGTTTGTTGTGGATTGCTACTGGCTGGTTGTGAAACCGTTTTTGATTTAAACAAAATCAGAAACAAGCCCACGAACAGTCCCACGAGCAATCCCACGAACAATCCGGCAGTGGTTCAAAAAGACGACTCAGGTAAAAAATACCGGCGTGGTAACAAATCACCCTATGTCGTGCTCGGTGAGACCTATGAAGTGATGCCTGACAGTCTGGGATATCTTGAAATCGGCATTGCCTCCTGGTACGGGAAGAAATTTCATGGTCGTATGACATCCAATGGTGAGACCTACGACATGTACAAATATACGGCGGCTCATAAATCATTACCCCTGCCAACGATTGCAAAAGTGACGAATCTCGACAATGGCGAGAGTGTCGTCGTGAGGGTAAATGACAGGGGGCCATTCCACGACGACAGGATTATTGATCTGTCGTATCAAACGGCGCTAAAGCTCGGATTCTCGGATAAGGGTACTGCACCGGTTGTGGTCGAGGCGCTGGATGAGCGGAACTACCCGGGGCTAAGCCGGGAGTTGCTGAAGGATCTGTCTTTCTATCTGCAGATTGGCGAATTCGACAAAATCAATGGCGCTGAAGTCCTGAAAGGGCAAATTGAGAAGTTAATCAGAATCAATGGTATCGATTCAGTGGCAGTCAATATACTGCAATCAGAAGTGGAAGCAGGTTCGCCATCATCCGTGATGCATAAACTCTGGATTGGACCGATTGCAACCAACAGGACAAGAGAGCATATCCTGCGCATCATCGAAAGCGCCGGATTGGGTGTACCTCATAAGGTAGAGGTGTAGCGACAAGCCGTGTAGGCTAAGACGCGACTAACTGAGCACGAGTTAACAACAGGAGTTTTATGCGAACGAGAATTACCAATATTAGATCTTGTTTATCGGCATTAGCCATGGTGACCCTCAGCGCGCTTATTTCGGTTGCTGATGCAGCCCCGGTCATCATTCCTGCCGCGCCTCAACTAGCCGCAGAGGGCTATTTGCTGATCGATGCGGATACCGGGCAGGTGCTCGTAGAACATAATAGTAAGCAGCGATTGCCGCCTGCCAGCCTCACCAAGATTATGACCAGTTATATCAGTGCTTCAGAGATGGAAAACAGCACCCTGAAACTTGATGAAGAAGTCGATATCAGTGTGAAAGCCTGGCGAATGGAAGGCTCCAGAATGTTCATCAAGGAAGGCACCAAGGTAAAAGTAGGAGACCTGATCAGTGGCATCATTGTTCAATCAGGCAATGATGCCAGCGTGGCGCTTGCCGAGCATATTGCCGGTAGCGAGGCTGCCTTTGCAGACCTGATGAACCAGCATGCAGAATTACTGGGCATGAAAGACACGCACTATGTGAATGCAACAGGACTGCCTGATGAGGATCACTATACAACGGCGAGTGATCTGGCGACGCTCGCAGTAGCGCTTATAACCAATCACCCGGAGCACTATAAGCTCTACAAGGAAAAATACTTTACGTACAACGAGATCAGACAACCAAACCGGAATCAGCTACTGTGGCGTGACAAATCGGTAGATGGCGTGAAAACCGGCCATACTGAAGCTGCCGGGTATTGCCTGGTATCATCAGCAGTTCGAAATGGTATGCGCCTGATTTCCGTTGTGATGGGAGCTGCCTCCGAAGAGGCTCGTGCTGCGGAGAGCCAGAGACTGCTGTCCTATGGATTCAGATATTTTGAAACCCTGCATCTTTACAAGGCAGGGGAACCACTCAGAACGGTCCGTGTCTGGGGAGGAGATCAACCTGATATCGATCTTGGCCTGAATGAAGATGTTGTGATCACCGTTCCCCGCGGGTCAAAAGAGAATCTTGAAGCGTCACTCGATGTACAGGGTGTCATCAAAGCGCCATTTGATAAAGGCAGCAAACTGGGTTCACTGAAAGTGATGGATGGCGAAAAGGTCGTTGCCGAAGTCGCACTGGTGGCGTTAAAGGTCGGAGAAGAAGCTGGCTTCTTCAAGGGCTTGTGGGATGCGATCATGCTCTTTTTCACGGAGCTGTTCTCAGGGGATACGCTCAGCGTGTGATCAGCAGAAGCCTTTAGGTAAGGGATGTTTTACAGGTACTTCGCTCCAGGAGCTTCGCTAGAAGAGCTCTTCTAATAGAGCTTCTATATGAGATTCTCTATAAGAGATTCTCTACAAGAGATTGGTCAGATGACAGAAAAACCGGTAATAGAATTTCCCTGTCGCTATCCTATCAAGATCATTGTCGAGATGGATGACGAGATTGTCGATCAGATTATTGACATCGTCAGTGTTTACGATATGGGAATATCGATGAACAGTATCGAGCAGAATCCGAGCAGAAACGGTAAATACGTTTCGATTCGCTATGAGTTCTGGGCCACTGGCAAACCACAGTTAGAAGCGTTGTTCGAAGATTTGAAAATGTGCAGCGCGGTACGCATGGTGCTCTGATGGAGCTCACCAGCCAATCCCTGGGGCTAAGGGACTATGAAACTGTCTGGCGTGAGATGAGAGATTTCACAGATACCAGGGATTCAGCCCGCACAGATGAGCTCTGGCTGTTGGAACATCACCCCGTTTTTACACTCGGTCAGGCAGGCAAAGAAGAACACCTTATTGCACCGGGTGATATCCCCGTTATTAAAACCGACAGAGGTGGCCAGGTTACCTATCATGGGCCGGGTCAACTGGTGGCATACCTGCTGTTTGATATTCGAAGACAGGGTCTGACAGTGAGGGATCTTGTCGGAGGTATCGAGGCATCTGTCGTAAATCTTTTATCCGACTATCAGATCGAATCAGAAACAGACCGGAAGGCACCGGGAGTCTATGTATCCGGACACAAAATTGCTGCGTTGGGACTCAGGGTGCGAAAGGGCTGTAGCTTTCACGGTCTGAGTCTGAACGTGGATATGGATCTCGAACCCTTCACCCGAATCAATCCCTGCGGTTATGAAGGTCTTGAAGTGGTACAGCTTCGTGAACTTGGTGTAACGGATACGATCAATGAAGTGGCAGAAAAGCTGGATGCGCACATCAGAAAGCAATTCGGGTATGATTCGCCTTCCTGATCCAGGGGCACTAAACTTGAAATCATGGCAAGAGACGAAAGAAACAGGCTGACGCAGGGCGTGAAACTGCGGGGCGCTGATAAGGTGAGGCGAATACCTGTGAAGGTTGTGCCCACCGACGAATTGCCTCGCAAACCGGACTGGATCAGGGTGCGTATCCCCGCCAGTGCCGAAGTGAATCGAATCAGAAATATCCTGCGGGACAAAAAACTGGCATCAGTTTGTGAAGAAGCCAGTTGCCCCAACCTGTCTGAGTGTTTCAGCCATGGTACGGCAACTTTTATGATCATGGGTGATATCTGCACTCGTCGATGTCCCTTCTGTGATGTTTCCCACGGTAAACCCAATCCGCTGGACCCGGATGAGCCGGTATTGCTGGCAGAAGCTGTCGCCCAGATGAAGTTGAAGTATGTCGTTGTGACCTCTGTGGACAGAGATGATCTGAAAGACAGTGGTGCAGGGCACTTTGCTGAATGTATCAGGGCAATGCGATTACTTAATGGAGATACAACGATTGAGGTGCTGGTACCTGACTTTCGTGGTCGCATGGATATCGCCGTCGAAACGCTTGCTAACGAGCCTCCTGATGTCTTCAATCATAACCTCGAAACCGTGCCGAGACTCTACAGAAAAGCCCGGCCAGGAGCTGACTACGAGTGGTCTCTGCAATTACTCAACAGATACAAATTGGCTGTACCCTCTGCGACTACCAAGTCCGGTCTCATGGTGGGGTTGGGCGAGAGCCTCGATGAGGTGAAGCAGGTAATGGAAGATATGCGCCGACACGAGGTCGAGATGCTGACCCTGGGTCAGTATCTGCAACCGAGCCGAGAACATTTGAAAGTCGAGCGATTCGTGCACCCTGATGAATTTGAAATGATGAGAGCCTGGGGCGAATCCCTTGGCTTTAAGCATGTTGCGAGTGGTCCGCTGGTAAGATCCTCGTATCATGCAGATTTGCAGGCCAGTGGAGAAGTGGTCCGTTGAGAGATTGAAACGGGACATGTCAGTCACAAAATTCTTCAGGATATGAAATGAAAAGCGTACTGGATCAATTGAAAGAGATGACCGTAATCGTCGCGGACACCGGCGATTTTGAAGCGATAGAGCAGTTCGCGCCGATGGACGCGACCACCAATCCTTCACTGCTCCTGAAGGCAGCACAATTACCTCAATATGCCGGGCTCGTTGAGCAATCGAAAACCTGGGCAATAAAACAGGGCGGCAGTGATTCAGAACAATTGGCAAATTGCAGTATCAGACTGGGCGTAGGTATCGGCAGTGAAATACTGAAGATAATTCCCGGCAGAGTATCAACCGAGGTGGATTCAAAATCCTCGTTTGACACAAAAGAGACGATTGAGAAGGCAAAGAGAATTATTGAACTCTATGCCGAGCACGAGATTGCAGCAGATAGGATTCTGATTAAGATCGCCTCAACCTGGGAAGGCATACGTGCAGCCGAAGTACTTGAGAAAGAAGGCATCAACTGCAACCTGACCCTGTTATTTGGATTTGCACAGGCGACAGCATGTGCCGACGCTGGTGTCTTCCTCATATCTCCCTTTGTCGGACGTATTCTCGATTGGTATAGGGCAAAGCACCAGAGAGATTACGACGCTGCAGAAGACCCTGGTGTACTCTCCGTTGCCCGAATTTACGACTACTACAAGCAACATGGCTACCAGACTATCGTCATGGGCGCGAGCTTTCGTAGCAGTGATGAAATAAAGGAACTGGCCGGTTGCGACAGACTGACCATCAGCCCGGCATTGCTGGATGAACTGAGTAAAGACAACGGTAAACTGGAACGTCGATTAAGCCCAGATAACCCTGGTGAATTCACCCCGAAACCCGACAACTCAGAGAATCAATTCCGCTGGTCAATGAACGAAGACGCCATGGCCACCGAGAAACTCGCGGAAGGAATTCGAAATTTTAGTGCCGATCAAAAGAAGTTGGAGCAGCTACTGGCTACTGGCAACTAGCTGCTAGCCAGAAGCCAGCAGCGAGTTGCCAGTAGCTAGTTGCCAGTAGCGTGAGGCGCTGCCCCGCACGCCGCACACTTCTCGTCCCTTGGAAGCCTCAGCTTCCGCCATTCCATCCTTTTTGCATCAAAAACCTGCAGGAATCCGGCTGAGCTCGGGCCGATTCCCACGAGAATCTTAATTGCTTCCATTGCCTGGCAGGTGCCGATGATGCCGACGAGTGGCGCAGCAACACCGTTTTCTGCGCAGTTTAATAGCTCGTCCGATGCGGATTTGTACAGGCATTGATAGCAGGCGGAGTCTGTCTTCGGGTCATAAACCAGAATTTGCCCTTCGAGCTGAACCGCAGCGCCGAATACAACAGGTGTTTTTGTCTCAACGGCTACCTGGTTGATCGTAAAGCGGGTGGCAAAGTTATCCGTTGCGTCAACGATAAGATCAAGGCTACTAACGGTTTTTTTCAGGCTCTCGGCGTCAAACCGTTCTTTGAACAGCGTAACTTTGGTATTCGGATTGAGGCCAAGGATTGAATCCCTGGCAGATTCCACCTTGCTTCTGCCTATATCGCTGGTGCCGTGGGCGATTTGTCTCTGCAGGTTGCTGAGATCAACCTCGTCATCGTCAGCGAGAAGTAGATGACCTACACCCGCCGCTGCCAGATAAAGCGCGATGGGGCAACCCAGACCGCCCATGCCAATAATCAGAACACTGGCAGCAAGTAACTTCTCCTGACCCTCTATTTCAATATCAGGCAGCATGATCTGCCTGCTATAGCGCAACAATTCCTCGTCTTCCATCATCGCCTGTATGCCAATACGGCCCTCGGTTGACCTGCCAGATCAGACAGGGGTTCAACTTTAACAAACCTGTGCTTTTTGAACATCTCGATAACCGCTGTCTGTTGATCGAAACCATGTTCCAGAAGAATCATACCACCAGCTTTAAGGCAGCGATCAGCACCTGAAATGATTGCTGAGATATCCTTGAGCCCTGTATCGTCCGAGACAAGTGCAGCAGTGGGTTCATAGATTAAATTCAGAAGATGATCATCGTCCGGATCTATATAGGGCGGGTTGCTGACAATGATATCAAATTGCCCGGGTGCGAATGTCTCAAGCCAGTCGGCCTGGATCAGCCTGACAGGATTGGTGGTAAGTCTTTGACAGTTTCCCGCAGCAACCATGAGCGTCGGGTCGGTCTTATCTGTGGCGAAGATTGAAAAAGCAGGTCGTTCAGTCGCTATTGCGGCGGCTATTGCGCCGGAACCTGTGCCGAGATCAATAAGGGTTGCCGATTCATTCTTATAACGATCCAGAACCGTTTGAACCAGCAGTTCTGTTTCAGGTCTCGGGATCAGTGTTGCCTCGGTGACCTGAAAGTCCAGGCTCCAGAATTCCTGCCGGCCAACAATGTAGGCAAGCGGTTTACCGTCGGCCCGGTGTTGGCAGTAATTTAGAAATTTCTGCCGCTCGCAGTGACCGAGCTGATAGTCGTCGTGTGCAAACAACCATGATCGCGACTGACCAAGCGCATGAGCCAGAAGGAGCTGACAATCCAGATCCGGGCTGTCACTTGAGGTCAGGTGATTCTTGTATTTCAATGCCTCTTCAACAGTCCTGGGGAGTGCAGTTGCAGGCATATCGAGGGATGTCATTCTGAATCTCTGCCGAGGTCTCGGAGCAGATCTGCCTGGTGTTCGTGGATCAGCGGATCAAGTATAGGGTCAAGATCGCCTGTCATTGTCTGAGAGAGGCGGTGCAGGGTCAGGTTGATCCTGTGATCCGTAACGCGTCCGTCCGGGAAATTATAGGTGCGAATCTTTTCAGAGCGATCCCCGCTGCCAACCAGGTTTCGCCTGGTTTCTGCCTGTTCGGAATCCCGCTGCTGTTCTGCAACATCCATCAACTTGGCCTGTAGCAGACTCATCGCCCTGGCTTTGTTTTTATGCTGTGATCGCTCGTCCTGGCACTCAACCACGATACCCGTGGGAATATGAGTCAGTCTCACTGCCGAATCTGTCTTGTTAACATGCTGACCGCCCGCACCTGAAGAACGATAGGTATCTACTCTTAGGTCACCTTTGTCGATTTCAATTTCATCAAGATCCTCGACCTCTGGCATGATGGCCACTGTGCAGGCTGACGTATGAATGCGCCCCTGTGATTCTGTCTGGGGTACCCGCTGGACTCTATGTGCGCCGGATTCGAACTTGAGCTGGCCAAAAACTTCTTTGCCTTCTATGCGACTGATTATCTCTTTATAACCACCGTGTTCACCGAGGCGCTCGCTCAATATCTCGACTTTCCACTTCTTGCCTTCGGCATATCGACTGTACATCCGAAACAGGTCTCCCGCGAAAATAGCCGCCTCATCACCGCCGGTGCCTGCACGGATTTCGAGAAATACATTGTGGGAATCATTCGGGTCTTTGGGTAAGAGCAGTCGTTGCAATTCACCGCCACCGCTCTCGGCGGCGTCAGAGTCGAGAACAGTGATGGCCGCTTCCAGTTCGACTATCTCATCCTCAGCCATCTGCCTGATCTCTTCATCGCTGTCATCGAGCATCAGTTTCGCTTCAGCCAACTGGCCGGTTTTTTCTTCCAGATCCCGATAACAGAGCACAACGGGCTCAATTTCTGCATACTCGATGGAGTAGGTACGGAACTGATTCTGGTTTGCGATAACCTCGCTATCGCTCAGCAGTGCGCCCAGTTCGTCATATCGCTCAAGAAGCTGATCAAGTTTGGCCTTGAGAGAAGTATTCATTCCTGTGCATCTTCCTGGTCTTCTTCGAGTTGAAAGATCTCTTCGATTGCTTCGAGAATGTCATCTCTGCCATCTACCTTGGCCTGCTTAATCTGCACGCTGGGGGTGTGGATAATCTTGTTGGTCAGTTGATTCGCCAGTGTTTTAAGCAGCTTTTGGGGGTCATCGCCTTTTTCCAGCCTGTCGAGAGCCTTTTTGAGCTCAATATTCTTAATATCATCGTGTTTGCGCCGAAATCTGACCAGGGTGTTGACGGCTTCAAGTGATTTGCCAACCTGACCGAATTCATGAATTGCCTGGTCGATAAGGGTTTCAGCCTGTGCTGCGGCTTGTTCCCGGGAGGTTATATTGTCGTTGATGATTTGCTGCAAATCATCGATGCCGTAGAGATAGACGTCGCGCAGTTTATCCACTTCCGGTTCAATATCTCTTGGTACGGCAAGATCGACCATAAATATCGGTTTGTGACGTCTGAGTTTAATCGCCCTTTCAACCGTACCTTTGCCCAGTATGGGGAGCTGACTTGCAGTAGAAGCAACCACGATATCGATATCCGCCAGGTGATCTGCGATGGCTGTAAGTGGAATTGCCTTGGCATCAAGTTCCGTGGCGAGCGTGACTGCATTGCCTACCGTTCTGTTTGCAATGACAATATTGTTGATATTCGTTGCCCTCAGATGCCTGCCGACCAGTTCGCATGTTTTACCGGCACCTATTATCAGTGCATTGCAGGTGCTGAAGTCTGAGAATAGCCGAGAGGCAAGCACAACAGCCGTTGAGGCAACACTGACGGGATTTTCACCAATAGAGGTCTGGGTTCGTACCTGTTTTGCAACTCTGTAAGTATTCTGAGACAGGCGATCGAGGTTTTTGCCCATCACCTTATTTGATTTGGCCGATGCAAAACCATCTTTCAACTGCCCCAGGATCTGCGGCTCACCCAGTACCATTGAGTCCAGGCCAGAGGCAACCCTGATGATATGCCTGACCGCCTCCTGTCCTGAATGGGTATATATGCTCGATTCGAGCGTTGTCAGGGGCAATTGATGGTAGTCCGCCAGCCAACTGACAATGCCATCGGGGTCGTGACCCTTCTTGATTGCGTATATTTCGGTGCGATTGCAGGTGCTTAATATCGTCAGTTCGTCGAGTTTATGGTTGGATTTGAGGTCCAGCAGGGCATCCCCCAGTTGTTCCGGGGTAAATGCAACCTTTTCTCGGATGTCAATTGGCGCGGTATTGTGATTGACACCTACAATTAATAAATCCATTAAGTTAATTTGCCATGACCGCGATACTTATAAACTGCCCTACAACCGAGCCGGAAAACACCCATAATCTGACCAAAAACGGGGTTTTTGGCGAATGATTGGTGACTTTGATGGTCTCGTAAAAGTAAAATGAACTCTGGCACTTCTAATTTGAACGCATCTACGTGTAATTTACATAAAGAGCCAGTATTTAAAGTGGCATATTGTACGTTGGTTAGCAAAGTGAATATAGGTATTGTGTGAACGATAAGCTCCGAACACCGATGATTTTACTGGCGTTTTGCCTGATATTAGGGGGTTGCGCAAGCGTAACGCCAGATGCAACGGAAGTTGA
>CAZJRI010000132.1:0-15077 GCA_964548025.1 uncultured Pseudomonadales bacterium | reverse complement strand
AAAACGGTCACTGACGGATCAAAGATTTATCGCCGGTATCGGTAATGCTTATTCAGACGAAATTCTGCATCGAGCCAAGATAAGTCCCATGCGACAAATCAAGTACCTGGACGATGAACAATGGCGAAGCCTCTACGAAGCGACAAAATCAGTGTTGATCGAGTGGATTGAACGATTACAGGCAGAATGCGGCAATAAATTCCCGGACAAGGTCACCGCGTTTCACAAAGAGATGGCAGTACACGGCAAGTATAAACAGCCCTGTCCGGTCTGTAATAAACCGGTTCAGCGAATTCGCTATGCGACAAACGAGTGTAACTACTGTGCCGAATGTCAGAATCAAGGCAATCTGCTTGCAGACCGGGGATTATCGAGATTGTTAAAGAAAGACTGGCCACGAACACTCGAAGAGCTAGATCACCTATAATGACCATGGACTAATTAATACCCGGAACGCTGAGAGGAGATAAAAAGTGCCACTCAATGCTGATCTGAAAGACGTGAGTCTTCTGCTCGATTCCAAGGTGCCGATACTTGTTATCGAATCATACGAAGAGCCAAGGGTACTGGAAATGATCACCCGCCTTGCCGTAGAACGCGCATCTCCACTATATACCTGGTCAGCCACCGAGGGGCTCTGCCGACTTGGTTTCGGGGAGGACATCAGCAGTGAAACAATCATGGATGAACCGACAGAGGTCCTGAAACATATCAAGGGAACGCCGGATTCGGGTATCTATGTGCTATGTGACTTTCATCCTTATCTAAAGGACGAACCCATCAATGTGCGGTTATTACGCGAAATTGCAATGAGACACCAGCGGCTGGGGCATACCATCATATTGCTGAGCTTTGAATTTTCTCTGCCAAATGAAATCAAGCGGTACTCCGCAAAATTTGAACTATCCATGCCCACGGAAGACCAACTCGAAGCGCTTGTTCGCGAAGAGGCCCATGGCTGGTCGAAAGCACAGGGTGGCAGACCAGTTCGCAGTGATTCGGCAACGTTCAAGAAGCTGGTTAACAATCTGAAGGGTGTACCATTGCAGGAAGCCAGGCAACTCGTGCGTGGCGTCATATACGATGACGGTGCAATATCAGAAAGCGATATTCCTGCGGTCAATGAAGCCAAGTTCGCACTGATGGATATGGAGGGCGTGCTGAGCTTTGAGTACGATACTACTCAATTTACCGAAGTCGGAGGACTCAATAATCTGAAGAAATGGCTTGATGATCGCAAAGAAGTCGTTCTGAATTCTGACACCAATTCAGAATTGGATGCGCCAAAGGGCATCATGCTGTTGGGTATTCAAGGCAGCGGGAAGAGTCTCGCTGCCAAGGCAGTGGCGGGAATGTGGAGCCTGCCGCTTCTGCGATTGGATTTCGGTTCTCTGTACAACAAGTTTTTCGGTGAAACTGAACGTAATTTGCGTCAGGCATTGAGCCTGGCAGATATGATGTCTCCCTGTGTACTCTGGCTGGATGAAATCGAAAAAGGTATTTCTGTAAGCCAAAGCGACAATGGAATCTCGCAGCGATTGCTAGGCACCCTGCTCACATGGATGGCAGAACGAAAAAGCATGGCATTTATCGTTGCAACGTCGAATGATATTTCTCAACTACCCCCAGAACTTGTCAGGAAAGGCCGCCTGGATGAAATCTTCTTCGTAGACCTGCCCTGTGCCGAGACCAGAGAAGAGATATTCAGAATCCATCTGCAAAAACGGAACGTAAATCCAAATGATTTTGATCTTAGGCTACTAGCGGGCAGGAGCGAGGGCTTTTCGGGTTCAGAGATTGAACAATCCATTGTCAGTGCACTTTATTCCGTGGCAGCCGATGACCGCTCACTTGATACAAGAGATCTGATAGCATCGCTCGCTGCCACCAATCCGCTCTCGATCGTCATGTTCGAGAAGATCGAATCATTAAAACAGTGGGCAGAGGAGCGATGTATTTTTGCAAACTGATATCAAGACCATCCCTGACAGAATGAAGATTGAAAACATTGACTGGCAAACCTGGCAGCCGGAAGAAACGGCCACGCTGATGTTTGTCCAGAAGCAGGGAGAAGTACTGCTAATACGTAAAAAACGTGGGCTGGGAGCTGGAAATATCAACGGACCCGGCGGTCGAATCGAACCAGGAGAAACTCCCCAGCAATGTGCCATCAGGGAAACCGAAGAAGAATTGTGTATAACGCCTCTGGGAGTCAGTGCCGCTGGAGAATTATTTTTTCATGCCGAGGACATGCCCAGAATTCACGGTTATGTATTTACTGCAACGGACTTCAGCGGTTCTCCTGCTGAAACTGATGAAGCAATTCCAATGTGGACACCAGTCGATCAGATTCCCTTTGATGAAATGTGGCAAGATGACCGCTTCTGGTTGCCACAGGTTCTCGATGGTGCCTATGTGGAAGGCTGGTTTAGTTTCGAAGCAGAGACATTGTTAGACTATCGACTAAAGTTCAAAGACAAGTGAGATCACTATGTATGAAATTCCAAAAATATCAGTACCGGTAGTTGTCCACCTGGTGAATGATGAGTCGATCCCGGGGTCGATATGGATTACAGAAAATCTGATTTCTGCTGGTGGCGACCCGCTTGTCGAAGAATTCCTGAATCAGGAAACAGATAACTTTTTTTCTTTCGAGAGCGATGCCGGTGCATTTCGTGTCATCAACAAAGGTCAGATTACCTATATCGAGACTAACCAGGACGACTCCGAAGCCAGTGCTCAAACACCGCATACGCCGGTTTCACTGGTTGCGCATTTTGTCAATGGACAAGCACTCTATGGTGTGGTCTTGCCAACAATGGTCGAGGAAACCAGGGTTTCAGACCTGCTCAATCAAACAAGGGATTTTCTCGTGCTTTATCGTCAAAATCAGAAAATAGTCTTCAATAGAAATCTGATCGTTTATGCCAACGCCCACTAGCACGGATAGACCATCTATTGGACGCATGCCAGCACAATTCGCTTAAGTCTGATTGATCTGCGACTCAATTCGCAAGTGCAGCATCAATATTCGATTTATGGTGAGAAACCAGTACGCTGATATCAGTTTGCCTATCGAGTTCTTTCAGCCAGAGTCTTGCACGTTCAAGTTGTTGCCCATTCTCTGGAACGAACAGATAACTATACCATGCAGGTTTGCCGGTATTTTCTTCAATCCCTCTAAAGTGATTAACCATGTCTCCTGCCAACACATAAGTCAGCGACCGCCCGGCATTCAATATATTTACGATAAATACCTGGCTGCCGGGTGTATGGCCTGCTGCATTGACGAGGTAAATCCCTGGAAAACCTCCAATTGACTTAAGGGGCGAATCTTCTTTGATGAGCAATCGCTGACCGCACGCCAGTTGATCAAGCTGAAGCTTGCCGCCACTGGTTGTATAATTGCTAACAGCGTATTGCTCAACACTTTGGATAATGTAAAACGTCTCAGATACAGGACAGAGATCGGATATACCGTCCACATGATCACTGTGCAGATGAGTGAATCCAACAGCATCGATAGATCCAATGTCGATGAGGTCCTTGAGTCCGGCATGGAATTGAATTGGCTCGGCGCCAAGAATTTCCGACGGCTGCCCAAAGTCTTCCACAGTCGATTCAGTCAATCCCGTGTCTATGAGAAACCTGCGACCATCGGCCCAGCTAACGACAAAAACGGGGAATGACATTTCAAACATCACTCCTGGCTCTGCATCTTCCAATACAAGACTAACTGGCAGCATCTGACTGGCTGTATTAAATACCTCAATGGAAACAGGTCTTCCTCTGCCCCTGGTTGTCTGTCTTATTTCCTGCAGAGAAGGCAAGGCTGGATTTAGCTGATTTATCTGTTGATGCGCGAGATAAAGATTTAATCCGGGAACAGCCATTCCAACGATGGCGAGTGTTCCGATCACGACTAATATCCGCAATAACATCAAAGGGGCTCAGTCAGCTCGTTTGTGATTTCGCACTCGCGAGTGACTTCATCGCGATATCCGTCGTAAAGAATATCTCACCTTTCATGGTTTTAAAGAATGCAGTTTCTTTAAGTTTGTCCATGACAGGTCCTTTTACCTCGGCCAGATGAAGGGTAACCCCAACTTCCTCAAGATTTTCAGAAAGCAGTTCAAGCATTTCCAATCCGCTGGAATCAATAAAATTGGTTGCCGTGCAAATCAGCAGAATATGTTCAATGTCATCAGACTCAGCCACTTTGTTAAGCAGGAAAGTCTCTATATAACGTGTATTGACAAAATACAGACTCTCATCAATGCGAACCGCCAGTACATGAGGAAATGTTTCTACCTCGTGCCTGAGAATATTCCGGAAATGCTCTGTCCCCTGCCATCGGCCCACCACTGCTATATGAGGTTTGCTGCTGTTTCGGATTAACAGCACGAACGAGATGGCGATACCAATGAGGATACCGGATTCTACACCCAGTCCAAGGACAGCAATGAACGTAAAGAAGAAAGTGACCGCGTCTGTCTGGTTGAAAGAGAAAGTCCGTTTGATCGCGGTCCAATCTATTAACTGAACAGCGGACATAACGATTATGGCAGACAGTACACTTTTAGGGAGATAGTAAAAGAAACCGGCAAACCAGACCAACGTGACAACAACAAGCGCTGCTGTAATCAGTGATGCAACCTGGCTAATCGCGCCTGAGCTGTAGGCAACAACTGTTCTGGCGAAACTTCCTGCTACTGGAAATCCACCAACGATTGATGCGCCAACGTTGGCGATACCCAGACCTACCAGTTCCTGATTCGGATCAATCTTCTCCCTTCTCTTGCTCGCGACCGCTGCTCCGATTGATGTACTCTCCATAAATACCACCATGGCAATAAGCAAGGCCGATGGACCAAGAAGCTGCAACCGATCGACGCTCATATCGAAAAGCTGGATGCCTGGCAGGCTGGTGGGAATACTGCCAACGATTGAAACCCCATGATCATCCGACATGGCACCAAAGTAGACAACGATTACCGAGAAAATGACTGCATACATGGGTGCTGACCTGGTCAGTGCATTAATCCAGACTTCAGACAATCCAATACCGGCAAGCAGAGTGGATAGATACGCGCGACATATGAAGAGCAAACCCATTGCAGAAATACCGATGACCAGACTGAAGATATTGATTGCGTCGATACCGTTCATGAGATGCTGAAGTACACTGATAACGCTGGTATCAGGTGGCGGACCCAACCCAAGAATCGCCGGTAGCTGATTGGTCATAATGAGGATGGCTGCTGCCGTGATAAAGCCACTGACAACAGCATGGCTTAAAAAACTGATGACTGCGCCGAAATTTATCACCCGCAGTAATAACAAGGTAAATCCGGTAACCAATCCAAGTTGCATTGCGATTTCAACATAGTCTTCGCTACCCGGCGTCGCATAGCGAGACGTTGCTTCCAGGGTCATCATTGCAATTATCGCTGTGGGACCAACCGCCAGCGTTCTGCTACTGCCAAAAGCGCCATAACAAACCAACGCGAGAATGGCTGCATACAGACCTGCCTCGGGAGGCATTCCAGCCAAAAATGCATAGGCAATTACCTGGGGTACGGTAATGAAAAGAACAACTAACCCGGCTATCGCATCTGCCGTCAAATCTGCTGCTCGATAATTTGACAGCCAGTTGACAATTGGAAAGAGTCGATGAAAGAACCGCATTTATCCATTATGTTATAAAAGATGCCTTAAAAGAATCCCAAAAGATATTTGCGATTTCCCGGCTTTTTCTGCTCAACGGATTGTAGCGGTGCATCCGGATCACCTGGAATTAATTCCTGATTGACCTAACAACCAGGAATGACCTATCATCAATCCGTCTAACCAGCGATAGGTGTTCCCGGATCTTTCTGATCGACACGAGATGACAGACTGGGAATGAAACGAGAAGCCAGTGCGTGCAAACAATTCTGGCGCTGCCCCCGCAACGGTAGGCGAGAGAGTACTTCGACAACCACTGTATTCTAAATGAATATGGGAAGGTGAAGTAGCATGGAGCAATCCCCTCGCGAGCCCGGAGACCGGCCTAATTGCTGTATTGATACACATCGCGGCGGGCGTGTGTGGATGAACATCCTCATCTTTACCCACCGCTTAATTTTCTGCCACTCGGGTGGAGTGAGGATATATTTTGAATCAGCATATTATTTCAACCAGCAGCGCCTGGATTGTAGCAGTCGCTGTCTTCTTGACGGCAAGTCCCGTATCAGCAGCCATCGAAACCATAACAGTAACCGCATCTAGAACACCAATTGATCTTCTCGACGCCGGTAGCGCTACTACTATTATTGACAGAGCAGCGATCGAGCAGAGCAATGCCATCTCAATCGCAGATCTGTTGAGGTCTGTTCCCGGACTCCAGGTAAACCAACAAGGTTCAAGAGGTGCGATCACCCAGGTTCGATCCAGGGGTGCGGAAGCTAATCAGATTCTGGTTATTATTGACGGCATCGAAGCAAATGATCCTGCTCAGGGGAGTGAATTCAATTTTGCTCACCTGATGGCGTCCCAGGTGGAGCGGGTCGAGATTGTCAGGGGACCCCAGAGTGCACTCTGGGGGAGCGATGCACTGGCCGGAGTCGTAAATATAATAACGACATCCAGTGGAACTGCCACTCCTCGCTTTGACATTGTTGCTGAAGCAGGCTCCTTTGGTAGCCACAAAGCCGGATTCAGTTTCCGTAATAATGACACCAGATCCCAACTGGGAATCTCTCTGCACCAATTCAAAACAGACGGTACAAATATTTCTCGAGCGGGTGGCGAAGAAGATGGCTATGAGAATACGACAATCGGGCTAAATGGATCATTTGCATTAACAGACAGACTGGTACTCGAAGGGCTGTTCAAACAGGTGAAAAGCGAAACAGATTTTGATGCTATCGATTTTTTCTCAACTGGACTGCCGGTAGACGCAGACAATCTCACAAAAAGTGAGCAGCGCTACGGCAAACTGAGTCTTGCCACAACCAGCCCCGGTGGGCAGGTTGGTCATAAAATCACGATTGCACAAACTGATACGGATAATGAGAATGATAATGGTAGTCCCATCAATGACATCACCCGGGGGACAAAAAACAAAATACAATATCAAGGGGATATCAACCTTGTTAATCACGTTGTTTCATTCATCGGCGAATACGAAGATGTAGACTATGAACAAAGAGGTCTTGCGACCCCATTCGGCGATCCCAACAAAGACCTCAACACGACCAACAAAGGCCTGGCGTTTGAATATCGATATCAGCATGACAACTGGAATTTCTCAGTCAGCGCACGGCATGACAATAACTCCGATTATGATGACGCCAGCACCTTCCGGATTACGGGTGTCTGGCATACCCCTTACGACGGGTTGCACCTGTTTACGTCTTTGGGTCAGGCTTCGAAAAATCCAACGTTCACTGAACGATTCGGATTCTTTGACACATTCAACGGAAATCCCGATCTAAAACCGGAAACTGCCGAGTCCTTCGAAGCAGGATTGCGCTATTCAACTATGAATGGATCAGTTACTTCTTCACTTTCATATTTCAACACCGACCTCAAGGATGAAATCAACGGATTTGTATTCGATTCATCTACCTTTACATTCACTGCTGAAAACAGGGATGGAGATTCAAATCGGCAGGGAGTCGAGTTTGAATTTGACTGGCATACAACTGAGAATTTCACCATGCGGGGTAGTTATACCTATATTGACTCAACCTTTACTGATTTGACTCGCGATCTTGACGAGATAAGACGCCCTCGTCATGTAGCTGCACTGATCGGGAACTACCAGCGGTCCAAAGTAAATCTAAACCTGTCTATAAACTATAACGGTGATCAATTGGACGACTTCTTCCCGCCTTTTCCACGCCTGCCAGAACGGGTAATGCTGGGCAGTTATACCCTGGTAAACCTCTCTGGCAGCTATCAGATATCTGAAAATGTCAGACTAACTGCCAGACTCGAAAACACACTCGACGAATCCTACGAGGAGGTATACGGATTCAGCTCGCCGGGATTCTCGGCATACGGCGGTGTCAGCCTAAGCTGGTAGTTCAGGTCTGGAAGGTCAGAGGCCCTTAACCAGCGGCCTCCACCACACTTTTCACTGAATCCCGTTCTCCGACCAAATCGAACCATTCCTTTGAGCCTGGTACGAGTTCGAACAGGTCTATATCTGCAGCGCCTTTGGCAATAATGCTTGCCAGACGAAAACTAAAATACCCGACAATATCAGCAACTGAGAACTCGCTACCGGCTATATAGGGATCAAATTTAGCCAGTCGAACCAGTGACGCGGCACCCCTGGGCAATTCTTTCTGGATCTGCTTAATAGTTTCCGGTGCAACATCACGCCCAAAGGCAAACATAATTGCTTTTCGCGCAACCAGTTCGATATCAAGCTCTATATGCAGCAGCAGTTCCCGAACCTTGGCTCTCTGAAAGGCATCAGTAGGCAGAAGCGAATTGTCACTCACTGTATCTTCAAGGTACTCGATAATTGCAGTACTCTCCGAGATAAATCCTTCACCCGTTTCAAGGCAGGGGACCTTCCCCATGGGACTGATCGCCAGGTAATTCTCTTCTTGAGAAGGGTTAGCCTGGACCTCTTCAAATTCAATTCCTCTTTCAACTAAGACTGCCTTAACGAGTCCAAAATAATTGCTGCGAGCCATTCCATGTAACTTGATCATCTTGATTCCTGTTTTTCGATATTTGAATCCAAGCCTAAGTGCTTCTAGTGAAATTCACAATAGCCGGGCAGCAAGAAGACCGCGATAAAACTGATAGGTGCTTACAAGATACAATCGAGCTATCTGATCGGCCGATGGAATCTACGGGGTAATTACTTCCCTTTGCCGTAGACGCCATCCAGCACAGTGCGAAGAATCCCAAGAGGCCTGACTTCCGTCTGATCTTTCTTGAAATAACCCACATAGACCGCGACCAGATCCCGGTCAGGATTAATCAGCAGCCCTTGCCCTCCCCAGCCGCCTTTATAAATATCACCGTTATCAAATACAGCATCCCACTGGTATACATTGTGCTTGACGCCAGTGCGTAGAGAATTTCCATAACGGCCGTTACGCAACAACTCGGGATTACCACCGGTTTGAATTACTTCAAGATATCGATCAGAGACAAGCTTCCTCTCAGATACAATCTTGTAACTTGGGGTAAATAGAAGTCCGAATCGGGCAACATCGGTCAACTTCGCCAGCAATCCACCATCGGTGACTGGAACGCCAAACCTCGGCGCAAGCATTGATGCATCAGCTTCAGCGCCAATGTGACGCCATATCTCTTTCGTTAGTGCATCCTGAAAGGGCATTCCAGTCAATTCCTCAACAAGCCATCCCAGGACGAAGGTATTTGCACCCGAATAATCAAAACTCATGCCCTGAGGCATTGAATTACCTGTTTCTAGTGTCGAGAAGAAGACGTACGGATTGTCCGGGGTATTATCGTCCCAGTAGGCATCACCAATAGTTGCTGCAAACCGGTAATAGCAGGCATCCCTCGATTCATAGTTATCTGAACAATCGACACCGCTCGCCATGTCGAGGATATTTCTTATCGTTATTCCTGCAAAATCAGACTTCGCAAGTTTCGGCAGATAGTGATCAACAGGTCTGGAAACATCAACCAAACCACGGTCTTCAAGAATTGCCAGAACCGTCGAAACAAAAACCTTGGTCACTGACCAGTAGATGGGCTTCTCGTAGGGCTGCATGCGAGGATAAGCTTCAAATACAACTTTACCCTTGTGCAAGATGACCATGCCCATGGTCGTAGATTCTTCGCTCGAGAGAAAATCCTCAAATCGGATAGAACCGGATGGTGTTTTGACAACAAAGTCCGCAATGTTTTCAGAAAGCGCATAATCAAGCTGACTAACCTGCCCTTCCCGATAGATATTGACCGTTGGAAACATCCTATGCAGATTCTTGTTGTTCCATGCCATTTCTTCGCCATAAACCACCCACCAGATATCTTTTTTCGGTTGATTGGCGATGTGCTGCCTGGTCTCCTCCACACCTGAGGCTGATTTAAATTCATCACTGTAGGCCAGGTCGCTCAAACCGTTCAGCAAACAGGCGAACAATATCCCAGGCAGAGCTTTCTTCATGCTCATCCACGAGCACCTGTATAATTCAAAGTTGAACAACAAGATCTGGGGAAGACCTCCAACTCAGGGATACTGTACATCCGTTTCTGTCAACGGGCGAGTCCACGCAGCAAACTCGAGCTGCGTGCCATCAGGGTCCTTAAAATACAATGACCTGACAAAAGTCGACTCGTTAATCTCAGCACTCACCTGTGATGGCGTGTCATCATGGTTGACGACCTCAGTCACTTCGAGCCCTTTCTCAACCAGCATCTCACGGTACCGGTCTATGTCATCGGCACTGACATCAAATGCAACATGATTCATCGTACCGGGCGTCGCCGTAATCTTTCGCAACTCCTTCTCTTCGACTTTTTCAGGGCCATCCGGAAACCAGAAAAAAGCCAGGGCGTCACCGCCACCAGCGTCAAAGAAAAAGTGTTTACCACGGTTGTCTGGCAGACTTATTGTTTTGGTCAATTTCATATCCAGCACTTCTGTATAGAACTTCACCGTTACATCCATATCCTCACAAACCAAAGCCAGATGGTTGATTCCGTTGTAATTAAAGCTCATTTCGTACACCTCAGGTGATGCAAAAATCTATTGAAGCATTTAGTATGGCCAAAGTGTAGTTTCAATTGATAAGAATCATGAAAAGAAGGCTATCCCTGCTTGCGCTTCTACTCTTTGCCGGTTTTCAATGTGGATCTCTCCACGGCAAAGGTATTGATTCTGAAAACTCCCGCATCGCCCTGAGTCTGGCGGTAGAACCACCGAATCTTGACAGTTCGCTCTCAACCGACACCACCAGTTCTCTAATTCTGGGGCTCATTACGGAGGGGTTGGTTGTCACAAACAGACGTGGGGGTGTTGATCCTGGGATTGCCGATCACTGGGAGACTAACGGCCTTGAGACAACATTCTGGCTAAGGGATGCCGTCTGGAGTGATGGCAAGCCGGTTACTGCACATGACTTTGTCTATGCGTTCAGAAGACTGGTCAATCCCGCCACTGGCGCTTCAGGATCTACTTTCTTTGCCTACATTCTCAAGAACGCGGTAGCCATAATGGCTGGGAAGAAACCTGTGGACTCCCTGGGTGTTGAAGCCGTTGATAACAAAACACTTAAAGTTACATTAAGCAGACCTGCACCTTATTTTCTCACCGTGCTTTCGAGTACAGCATACAGGCCCTTAAGGGAGGATTTCGTCACAGCGCAGTCAGGTCAGCATGGATCAGATCCGGAACACCTGCTCTTCAATGGACCTTTTGTTCTGGAAACATGGATACATAGTGCTTCACTACGACTCAGGAAGAACCAAAAATACTGGGACACTGAGAATGTTCATCTCAACGAACTGGATTTTGGCTATATAACATCTGATACCCGTGCACTGTTAAATCTCTACAAGAGCGAGGAGCTGGCAGCCCTCAGACTGAATGAAGACATACTTGCAGACACACTGGAATACGGCCTTCGGGTTCAGAAGGCACCAACGAATTGTCTGAACTGGATCATGTTGAACCTTTCACCGGATAAACCAACCAGCAATCTGAAACTGAGACGAGCCATCAGGCTTGCGCTTGACCGGGATACCTATGCCAATACCATTGTGGGATTACCGGGCACACGAATAATAAACAGTGTATTTACCCATCGAATGCGGGGTGTAAAGGAGTCCTTTCAAAAGGAGTACCCGGCGCAGCCAATTGAATACAACTTGCAAAAAGCCCGACAGTTGCTGGCAGAGGCGAAAAAGGACCTCGGCATTGATCAGTTTCCACCACTTGTCATGCTAATTAACGAGACAAGACAGATCGAAGCTGAATTTGTTCAGTCGCAACTGATCAATACTCTGGGGCTGAATGTTCGGGTAGACAAACAAACCTTCAAGCAATCGTTGGTGAAATTTAGAAATGGAGATTTCGATCTGGCACGAAGTGGTTTTTGCGGCGGTACCCTACAGGACCCGGTGTTTTTTGCCGGTATTTTTACAAGTGACAGCCCTTTCAATGACATGAAATTCCAGAACCAACGATATGACGAACTTATGGAGATTACTCATTCGTCTGCGGATCAGAAAATAAGAATGCAGGCATTCAGTGAAATGCAGAACATCCTTTATGATCAGGTGCCAATTATTCCCACGATAGAATCAGCCTGGGTATACGTACAGGACAGGCAACTAAGGGGCCTGG
The DNA here is from genome assembly GCA_964548025.1 of uncultured Pseudomonadales bacterium. Classification (GTDB taxonomy): domain Bacteria; phylum Pseudomonadota; class Gammaproteobacteria; order Pseudomonadales; family Azotimanducaceae; genus JAHRVQ01. Next base: position 2,749 of record CAZJRI010000132.1, on the reverse strand, counting down.
TTCGTTATCCAACTGTGGATTTCTCTCATTCAAGGATCCATGGTTATAGCAACTAGGCATCATCAGGCATCAGATTGATATTCACCTGCTGGTTGATTACTTTGTGGACAAACCCTTTAAGAAGATCACCTCAAACTGCCGTATAACCCCCATCGATAACGAGTTCACTACCGGTCATAAATGAAGAATCATCTGACGCCAGGAACAATATTCCCCTGGCAATGTCTTCCGCTACACCGAGTCGACCGATAGGATGTTGTTCAACCAGCATTTCTCGAAGTCCGTCCTCGGTCATATTGTCTTCAACATAATTCACTATATTTTTTATCATTGGCGTCCAAATATAACCTGGGTGTACTGAGTTGACCCTGACCGGATAGCCCATATTGCCACAATGCACCGCGACAGATTTAGTCAGTAGACGCACGCCACCTTTTGACGCGTTGTATGCTGCCCCTGCACCACCCACTATGCCCATCACGGAGGATATATTTACAATAGAACCACCCTTGTCTTTCATTAGCATGACCGCTTTCTGAGTGCCGATAAATACGGCGTCCAGGTTGATGGACATGACTTTCCTGAAACTCTCCAGAGTCGCTTCTTCAAGAGGCGGCAAACCGGCACCGCTGACTCCGGCGTTATTGACCAGAATATCAATTTTGCCAAATTCATTGATGGTGGTATCCATCACCCTGTTCCAGTCGTCCTCAGAGACAACATCATGGCTGAGTGCAATCGCACTTCCACCTTTTTCACTGATCATGGCAGCAGTCTCTTTTGCGCCATCTTCATTAATATCCGTAACAACGATACTGCTTCCAGCTTCTGCCAGCAAACAGGATGCAGCCCGACCAATACCACTGCCACCGCCTGTCACGACAGCCACTTTCTCATCTACGCGGTTCAAAATTACTCTCCAAATCTCAATTTACAATTCAATTCATTATGAGGTATTCGCACTCAGCTTTCATTGCCAGGCTTTAAAAGATTGAATAAGGGTTTTGTTGCCCTGGATGGTTCAATTTATCGAGGTTTCTACCGAGACGACCTGATCTCGCTTCATTTCATTCAGGTTCACCAGGAGGAATAGCCAGGCGCCCAGCATTTCCATCCCTTCTTCAAGCGCTGTCGCAAGACCATAAGCAAAGGACTCCTCTTCCATATCCTCACTCAGGAGTTCGACACCTATGGCGCCAGCCACGTAGATTATCCCTGATAACACAAACAGCGCCGCCAGTCGTCTTGGCAGTGAAAGCAGAAAAGGCACGAATGCAACACCGACCACCAATACAAGAATCCCTCCGGGAATTGCCCAGTTCATGTCTATGGCTGTATTGACTGATTCATGCATTCCAGCAACTTCATCTATTGACAGGACGAAGAATCCAAGGGAAAGGATAAACCACTGAATAGAATACTTTTGCCTTTTGGCTCTCGCGACCAGATACAGAACAAAAGCGCAGTTGAGTAACAGGAAGCTTGAAAACCAGGTGGGCAGGTTGTTTTCTTCGTCAAGATGGAACAACTGCTCGATCAACCAGGGTATTTCTTCGACCTCATTCGTTAAGTAACTGATTACACAGTGAATAGTGACGAAGGCAATGGCGACAGCGAGCAAAAATCCACAGTATATTCTCGGATTAATCGATATCTGGAACTTAACTTCCTGCATGTATCGCCACCTGGTAAGGGAAATCTATTCTAACGAGCAGGAGATGAGGAGTTCAATCTGAATGATCAGGAATGGGGCCGTCCCGTTGTTCTCATCCTGAGATACGAGCCCGACCCGACTCTGCCTCACTTGTTAGTTAATCGACCAGTCGAGTGGGTCCGGGTCGCTACCATCAGGATTACCATCGTCATCATCATCAGTGTCGATGCTATCAGGATCACCGTCACGGTCAGTATCCAACTCAATTGGACCCAGATTGTTTCCTTCAAATGTGATGTCGAAATTACCATTGCCACCAAACGAATTCTGCACTATGACTGAATAGATTCCAGGTGCGAGATCTGCGCCGACGATGGCGTTAGGCTGCCACTGAACGTCACGTGAAATTCTGTCTCCTATGGGGTCAAACAAGTCGAGTACGACGGCACCAACATTCAGGCTTTCAAGTGTAATCACCACAGGGCCTGCAGAAGTTACCGTAAACTGAAATGCCGGATTACCCCTTGCACCGTGCCAGTCTCCTTCCGAATTATGCCAGACACCCCCAACAGGTGCATAAGCAGGTGGATTACTGCTACTGATGACAATATCAGGACCAACGCCCAATGCCAGCAACTGAGAACGTCTCAAGTTGAGTTGATTGTTTGCCTGATCAAATATATTGACATTATTTATCCTCAACACACCCGGGCTTGTGTTCACACTTATCGGAAGAACACCCTCACAACACTTGTTGCGCCACATGTCATCAGTATCCCGGTAACCAATACCAGCACCACCCATGCCGCTTACTGCATCCGTCGCGACGATATTCATATCTACGATTGCCGGACCGGAATCAAGATCGATATTCTGCGGGACAACTGACATACTCACTAAGTCAGGCGCATCAACATCAGGCGCACTCCCGGTAACTGTGATCGGTTGGTTAAATCCGAAAGTCGAAATGGCAGACTGGTTGTAGTTAAAACCATTGTTGGTATCAATACGTACTATATTCCATACACCATTGGGGGCATTAGGATGCAGGCAAACTGTTGTTTGCTGCGCATTTGCAAATCCACTGCCGACTTC
>CAZJRI010000131.1:0-15083 GCA_964548025.1 uncultured Pseudomonadales bacterium | reverse complement strand
TCGTTATCGCCGAATTGCCTATATATAAAATCTCCTATATAGCCTTTCTTTTCACCCGGCGGTGTCAGATCCAACTGACCCTTTTCACCAAAACTCTCAACCGGTTTACCGTCTTCTGCGTTCAGCGCGATCAGTATGCGACCTGCTGTGAAGAAGATCCGTTTATCACCATCCTTCTCCCACCACATCAACCCTCGCTGAGCTCCCTCGATGCCCTGGTCGGACCGCCACAGTTCTTCGCCCGTTGCGGCATTGAGTGCAAATGCCACCAGTTTGGGAGACAAGCCGTATAAAATGCCATCGACCACGAGTGGACTTGTGTACATGGTCGAGTTATTGCCCCGGAGTTCACCTGAATCATAAGTCCAGGCGAGTTTGAGCTGACTCACGTTGGCTCTCGTAATCTGATCGAGATTGGTATAGTGGCGACGCCCTGAATCACCCAGATAGACTGACCAATCGGTATCTTTCTTTATTTCTTCTTTTGGAGGAATTTCTTTTTCAGGTGTGCAGGCTGATGTCAGAATCAGAAGGAATACAGCTAAGGTAAGTCGCATGGGCGCCCCGGTTTCTACTTGTTTTTTTTTAGGATATAAGTTTCTTCACATGGATGACAGCTACAAACCCAGCACCATTTTTGCAATGATGTTTCTCTGCACCTCATTGGAACCCGCGTAAATCGAGGCTGCACGATCATTCAGGTACGCCGCCGTTGCCGCCTCAGCATAATCAGGACCAATAACAGGTGCATTGCTGCCGGGCATTCTGGCTTCCCTTTGATCTGGCATGGCGTAATAACCGATCACTTCCATATTCAGTAAGGTTGCCCGCTGTAGCAGTTCGGTACCCCGGGCTTTCAAAATGGAAGTCTTGGCGCCTGGATTCCCACCCTGACTGAACTCACTCATGATTCGGCGTTCGGTCATATCTACACCAGATAACTCAATTTCCAATTCTGAAAGGCTTCGCTTGAAATCGGCATCATCTGCAAGTCGCGACCCGCTATCAGCGAGTTCCTGACCTGCAACATACCGGATATCGCTTACGATCTGTTTGACCATCGCTGCGTTTCCGCCACTTCGCTCGTGAGAAAGCAGGTATTTGGCAACGGTCCATCCTTCATTTTCTTTTCCAACCAGTCGATCTTTCGGTACGGTCACGTCATCGAAAAAGACCTGATTCACTTCATGGTCGCCTGCAAGTGTAATGATTGGTTCAACCCTGATCCCCGGAGACTCCATATCAACCAGAAGGAAGCTGATGCCAGCCTGTGGTTTTGATTCAGAATCGGTACGCACCAGAAGAAATATGCGGTTTGCATAGTGTGCATGGGTCGTCCAGATCTTGTGCCCCGATACCAGGTAATGATCTCCCTTGTCTTCAGCCCTGGTTTTCAAGCTCGCCAGATCGGAACCGGACCCCGGCTCTGAATACCCCTGGCACCAGTAGTCTTCCATCGAAAGGATGCGTGGCAGGAAGTAAGATTTCTGTTCCTCGGTGCCGAAAGCCATCAAAACCGGCCCACACATGGTAATGCCAAATGGCGGCTGCATGGGCGCACCATTTTCCCAGCATTCATTTGAGTAGATAAATCTCTGCACTTCGTTCCAGCCTGTACCACCAAATTCCGCAGGCCAACCTGGCGCAACCCAACCCTTATGATAAAGTTTCTGCTGCCAGGCTTTCATGTCTTCAAAGCGACCAATGGCATGGGTATCCCTGCGATTGATTCGAATTTCATCCGTCAGGTTCGAATCCAGAAACGACCTGACCTCGTCGCGAAACACCTGATCATCTTTGCTTAGCTTGAGATCCAAAACGTATTCACCTGAAAACTGAAAACACAAGATAATCAGGAATCATCGCTTGATGCAAGGGAGGTTGTTGTAATGACAAATCCTGCCAATCGTGTTTAAACTCGAACATCAATTCAAGGATATCGGCACCATGGATGATCAAGCGTTCACAGAAATCCGCCAGAAAATCGAAGGTCTTGAGCAAGTTATCTCAGATCATGCTGATATATCTGAAGGACAGAGGCACTTGTCTGACAAGGTTGCATTCGCGATGGCACGGGAGGGATTGTTTCGGGTTGCCGCACCTCTTTCCGTTGGAGGCGGCGAACACCACCCGGTAACCCAGGTTAAGACCATCGAAGCTGTTTCAACCATCGATGGTTCAACCGGTTGGAATCTGATGATTGGTATCGAAAATCTTGGAATCCTTGCCGCATGCTTCCCGGAAGAAACAGCAGACAGAATCTACTCGGATCCTGAATTGATTATCTCGGGCGCTCTCAATCCACTGGGCATAGCAGTGAGAGAAGAAGGTGGATACAGGATTAACGGACAATGGCCATTCGCCAGTGGTGCGCACAACGCCCACTACTTCTGGGGACAATGTATCGTTCACGAAAATGGTGAAGCCATTTCTGATGACAGAGGCGTTATCCTTTGTGAAGCCCTGGTACCCAAAGGCGAATTTGAGATTCTCGATACCTGGCATGTTTCAGGTCTAAGGGGCTCCGGCAGTCATGACGTGAAAATTGAAAATGTATTCGTCCCGGATGAGATGATTTCGCAGGCAGCCCGCAGACCTGTAAGGGAATCCGGCACCCTGTATCAAATACCACTCTATACCCGACTTGCCTACAACAAGGTGGGGGTCGCAACCGGTATCGCCCGTTCCGCAATTGATCACTTCACCCATCTGTCGACCGTGAAAACACCTCGCGGTCACAGGAACAAACTACAGGAACGTGTGGACGCGCAGCGGGCAGTTGCAGAAGCAGAACTATTGCTTGGCTCAGCAAGAAGTTTTGTATTCGATATGATCAGCGACGTATGGGATACGATCGAGAAAGGGAATGTACCAACGACAAGACAGAAAGCCCTGGTTCAACTTGCCTGCTCGGGGGCCGCATCAACCTCAGTTGACGCGGTACAAAAAGTTCATGCAGTGGCTGGTGCGACTGCCAACTTCAAAAGCAGCCCACTGGAGCGATGCATGCGGGACGTAATGGTCGTCAGGCAGCACATTATGGTAAGCCCACAGTTTACAGAGAGCATTGGTCGTGCGCTGCTTGGGCTCAAATCCGGCACATTTCTTTTCTGAGAAATGAGCCGACCCGCGCACTAGTTACCGGCGCTTTCTCCGCTGTTTTGGACCGCTTCCTTCTCAAGAATCCTCGCACCCCTCAAAATGCCACCCAACGCATAGTTACCTTCGTGGCAGGCATATTCATAGACCTGGTCAGAACTGGCAGGCCACGGATATTCGCCACTCCAGGATTCAGTCCATGTTGGATCATCAACAGTAAACTGGTATTTGATAGTGTCCTTATCAATTCTGGAGAATCGCTCGACCACGTGAAGATCTTTTGAAGCCAGTTGAAAACCAGATTGTTCACGAAAATTGGTGGTATCAACAACCAGGGTATCCCCCTCCCAATGCCCAACCGAGTCGCCCATCCACTTGCGAACTTCAGGCGCGACATGTTCTTCGTTCATGCGAATAATTCTTGCATCATGATTCATCTCTACAAGTATCATGAGGTAATCATCTGTCTGCACTATTTTCTTTAAGTTGTTATACATTACCGGCAGCATGGGTGGGCCAGAAGTTGATCCAAATCCTAAAAGACATCGCTCTCCCAGCGGCCGAAGCTCCGGGTCGTCATAAGGACCTGTTTCCAGATCCATCCACCAGGCTTCACCGGTATTTTTATGGAAAAGCGGGCCTTGTGCCGCCATACGTTTCTTCCCGATATCCGAGAACGGTGGCATCTGACCATTCTCAGGTGAGGTAACTATCGAGGTTCGCCACTTGCCATCAATCTTGAAATTGCTGTCACCAAGATCAATGAAGAAGGCGTTATATCCACCTACCTCTCCTGCTGCTCCTGCAAATTCTGGAACATAAAACTCTGCGCCACCTTCTGGCGGGGCTTCGCGGTTCGGATCACTGGGCTGACGATCTTTCTCAAGCTGCGTTTTCCAGTAATCTGCCATCTGTTTGGCTTCTTCATCTGTCAGGGTAAGCCGGTTCCCAAGTCTCTCGGGTCTGAAGATCGGCGTCAGCGTCGCAATATCATAGGTGCCCGAAAGATCAGGGTGTCCATCAGCTCGCCGGGGAATATCGTCATCGGCGATTAGGCCTACAGGCATCAATATTGCGCCAAGCAGTAGGATGAATTTAACTCCAAATCTGTCGAGTAATGAAACTTGACTCAGCATATACCCTCTCAATCATCAATAGGTTGCGATTTATTATAAGCCTGCGTCCACTAAAAGAAAGTGGCGCTTGCCCCTCGTCATGCCCTGAAAGCATACAGGGTCTTTCCACGGGCACATAATCGACCACTGTCATCGGTAATATCAACTTCCACCAACGAGAGTTGTCGCCCTCTCTTGATGACATTAGCTTCTGCATAGATATGATCACCATGAGTCTGATGAATGTAGGTTATGCTCAGTTCCGCTGTTCCCGCGGGTTGTTCGCCTTCTCTCATTTCGGCGAATATGGCAACCAGCATGACAATATCCACCATTGCTGCAAGTACCCCGCCGTGAACACTGCCGCCGATACCACCGGGAGTATTCTCATCCTTGCGTAGTGCTATTTTTCCGTATCCAGGACTTTGCTCGAGTACCATTATCCCAAGGCTCTTGTGATAGGGATTGGCATCAAAGTTGGCTTTATACTCAGTAAAACTATCGGTCATTTTCTCTTCTCGCGGTTAAATATTCGAACATCAGTTCTCTGTAAAGGCACGCATTATGTCTAAATACGCTCGCCGGGCATATCTAAAAGAAAAATTTTGAGATTTCATTCAACCTGGCAGAGATTCGCTTCATCTCAGCATAAAAAATTCTATCGCACCCGCCACTCTGTTTATCGACAAAAATCAAACCTTTTTCGTATTTATGCCATCTTATCTAACAAGTCAGTTGACTTAATCCTTAGCAAATAGCATGACATTCGGAGAACTAAAATGAATTTCAATCACAAATCAGCAGTTGCAGCAATCGCTCTATTCGCCCTGACTACACCTATGATGGCTGGCGCTGTTATCAAGACCAGCCAGGTTTCTGAAGATCAGATCAAGGTCAGCTACAGTGCATCTGAACTAACCACGGAAGAAGGTAAAGACCAGTTGGCACGACAGATCCGCAAGGCCGCTCGCAAGGTATGCGGACCGCTGAACTACACCAAGGTCGGCTCAGCTCGCCAGGTACAGGAAAACAGAGCATGTTACGCCGAAGCTGTAGAGAATGCGTCGCACGCAATCAACGGTCACAATATCACCTCACGATAAAGATGCTCATCGAACCAGTGTTGTAAGTATTCCACCAGGGATACTTACAGCATTGCACGTCTTCGCAGGGAGAATCTCCCTGCGCTTTCTTTCGTTTTCGATACTTAATCCAGGACATCCACAACAGATCCGTCCACCCTGATCAGATCAGCTTCATATCGCGCATATTGCCATTGCACCTGAAAGATGGTTTATTCTTCAAAACCATTTGGAGCATGAATCTCCTGGAAGAAAAACTGGTTCGTCAAATAACTGAAGCCAAATCGCGCGCGATAGAAAGCTATCAGTCACTGGATTCGGATAAACTGAATGCGAGACAACGACTTGACCACCTGCTGGATGCAGGAAGTCTGGTCGAGTATGGGCTGCTGGCAGGTGCAACCTCAAAGGACGAAGACAACTCAACCGCAGATGGCCTGGTAGCGGGAGCCGGTAAGGTTTCAGGCCAACCTGTCGTTGCAGCCTCCTATGACTCCAAGGTACTGGATGGCACCCAGAGTGAAAGAAATCAGCGCAAACTCGGACGCCTGATTTATCTTGCCAATACACACAGGTGGCCGCTGATCCTATTCGTAGACGGAGATGGCGCAAGACCCGGGGATCACCAACCTCCGCCGCCAATCGTCATCGCCCCCAGAGGGCGATGGGATGTTTATGACGGGCTCGCGGAACTCTCCGGTTGGGCGCCCACCATTGCCATTATCAGCGGTCGTGCTCTTGATGGTAACGCGGCGTTGGCCATGCTGGCTGATTTTGTCATCGCAACTGAGGACGCCACGCTCGGATCAAAATCCCGGACGGAAACAGTTGAACGTTCGGTTGAAGACTATGCGAAGACAGGGAATATCGATCTGATCGTCGAAGATGAAGAAACTGCAATCAGAACGGCACAGCAGTTTCTTTCATTTTATCAAGTGGCAGAATCAGATGGGAAGCAAGCCGAAAACTACCATGAAATAGCTTCAATCATCCCCGACAACCGACGTCGGCCCTACGACATGAGAAAAGTTGTCAATGCATTTGCTGACGCTGACAGTGTACTGGAGCTGGGCGCGAACTGGGGACGCTCGATGCTGACAGCGCTTGCCCGTCTGAATGGCAGAAGTGTCGGAATCTTCGCCAATCAACCAAAATCACCACTGGCAGGTGCAATCGACTCCGATGCGGCTGACAAAGCTGCCCGCTTCATTGAACTTTGTGACAGCTACGAATTCCCCCTTATTTCATTTGTTGATAACCCAGGCTATATGGTTGGACCCCAGGCAGAAAAAGAAGGCATGGCAAGGCACCATGCCAGACCGCTCGCAGCACTGCATCATCGCAGCGTCCCGTTATGTTCGGTGCAGATAAGAAAAGCTTATGGCCTTGGACCTTTTGCCATGTCCGGATGGGGATCAAGCAGGTCGGTACCAGAATTGCGTCTGGCCTGGCCAACAGTAGAATCCGGGGGCATGTCGCTCGAAGGCGCAGCCTATCTCGTTAAACGCAAGGAAATTCGTGCTGCGAAAAGCAAAGAGGAAGCAATGGCAATTCGTAACGAATACGCTGACAAGATGAGAGATCAAACCTCAGGATTACGCGCCGGTCGGAATTTTATGTTCGATGATATCATCCAGCCAACTGAAACCCGTGATCGAATCAGCGCTATCCTCGAACCCATTCCACGAATACTCGGTGCCACGAAAAAGCACCCTATTGATCCTCACTAGCGCGGTAATCTGATTACGATGGATAAAAAACTGATTGAGGATCTTGATACTGCAAAGGTAAGAAGGACCGACTCTTCCAGAGCGGATATTGTCACGCAGGTGCACCTGAGTGGAAGAATGACCGCAAGGGAGAGACTAACGTCCCTGCTCGATGAGGATTCAGCCGTAGAATACGGTGCAATCGCAGGACAGACACCCGACGGAAACTGGATTGCAGAAACCGGTGGGGTGGACTTTGTTGGCACGATAGATGACCAGGTCGTCATTGCCTCCTCAACAGACTATTCCGATCAGGGTGGCGGATATGGCGCGGGACGACTGAGCAGGTTGTTTTCACTCGCTCATGAACACCGTTGGCCGCTGGTTTTATTTGTCGATGGAGGCGGCAGTCGAGCACGGCATCCAAGATCCGGTATGGGGCATATTGAATTCAGTGGTCCTATCGGTCGATTCACCATTTTCGATGGCAATGCTGAAATATCCGGTTGGGCACCCACTATCGCTATTGTTTCAGGACCATCTTTCGCCGGGCATGCCAGTATGGCGGCTTTTTCCGACTTTCTGATTGCAACCAAAGGTTCATCGATTGGTCTGGGGGGACCTCCGATGGTTGAGGCGGCATTTGGCTTCAAGATCAGCGCAACAGATCTTGCGGGTGTCGATATGCAGGAGGTGAACGGCGGGATCGACCTGCTTGTCGAAGATGATGCAGCAGCAATTCATGCTGCCCGCACTTATCTCTCTTATTACGAAGACAAAGAAAGCGGCAGCCCGTCAGCAACTGCCGACCAGATCGACAGTCTCATCCCCGAAGAAGGCGCATATGATATGACATCTGTTATCGAGGCGCTGGTGGATGCAAACAGTTTCTTTGAGCTGCGACCCAGATTTGCTGCATCCCTGATTACGGCACTGGCGCGTATTGGTGGCCGAACCGTCGGTGTTCTGGCAAATCAACCGCTGGTAGATGATGGTTCTATCGATGCGAATGCCGCCACCAAGATTTCAAGGTTCATCGAACTATGCGACAGTTATGAATACCCCATACTTTCACTCATCGATACACCGGGCTGTACAACAACCTGGCATGCCAAAGGTGAGGAAGATATCACTGAACCATCGGTTACTCGTTGGCATACGCGACCGATAATTGCGCACCAGCACAGAACTGTACCTCTCTTCAGTATTCTGGTACGCCGCGGGTACGGACTCGGGCCAACCCTGATGACTGGTTATTCAAGTGCTAAAGGTGTACCAGCGCTCTGCCTTGGATGGCCAACCATGGAAGTCGGTCATCACGATGGCTTCTCAGCACAGAAATACAGCAGCGCAATCGACGATGTGGTGGCACCCGCTGAAACCAGGGAAAAAATCAGGCGACTGTTAAAACATCTCAAGCGTGATCTTTCCGGACGGGAGAAGAAGCACCCCATCGACAGTTGGTAACGGTCTTCTTCAGATTGTTTGACCAGCCGGTCAAATATAAGCACTAAAGTGGAAGTACGAGTCATCAATCTCAGGTGAAACAAGGCGCACAGCTACGTAGAGATAGGTGGATTGCAGTATTACCCTGCAGTGCTAAGCCTATGTTTATATGGGTATTTATGGTGAAAGTTCGATGATTCTGAGATCAATATAGGCTTCAGACGACACAAAAGTATCAACCATCCAGTGAATGACACCGTTTATCGCCCTTTTATTACCAAATCTGCATCATATGTCTATCCTGAATGACCTTTAAATACTGATTATCTATAACCACAAAAGGAATCCAAACCCAGATAAAACTTCGTCCCGTTGCAACTCAAAAACAGGACATTGTATTGACTACTGGATAAGCCGATCATGACTACTCTCGTATTGGGTCTCTCAATCATCCTACAGTCCTCTGCGGCACTTCTGTCTCTCCGCCTGCTGCAGAAAGCCATGAGCCCGAAGATCTGGATTTTCATCTCATTCACTCTGACAATGATGGCGCTGGGACAGGTCGCAACCTTCTATCAATACACCATCAACCACCTGAACAGTTCCCCGGGATTTATTGTGGAGTTAATCGCTCTGAGCATCTCTATTCTCACACTGGGCGGTGTCATTTTGATTGCACCATTTTTTATAAGGATGGGAAGAGCCGCTGCGAACCTCAGGACGAAACAGTTTTCAATTGATAATAGCGCAGAAGCCATCTTCTGGATCAGACCTGATGCCGGATTTCTGGATGTAAATCAGACCGCTTGCTGGATGACGGGATATACCCGTAGTGAACTTCTGGATCTCAGCTTGTGGGTACTCGATCCCGATGTGACAAAAGACGCCTGGGAGGCGTTCAAATCGAGATCGGATAGTACTGAATCTATAACTTATGAAACCTATATCAGGAAGAAGGACGGGCAGAGATTGGCTGTAGAAGTCTCTGCAAGTATGTATAAAGAGGGAAATATCGAGAACTATTGCGCATTCGTAAGCGATATTACAGCTCGAAAGTTGTCGGAAAGCCGGGTCAAAAGATTCAGCAGCATATTTGAGAATTCGGTTCAGGAGATTTATCTCTTCGATCAGGATACTCTGAAATGTGTGCAGGCTAACGTTGCCGCACAACAAAACCTGGGCTATTCAATTGAGGAATTCAATCAGCTAACGCTACTTGACCTCTCTCCCGATGCGACACCTGAATCATTTAACGAGTTGATCAAACCGCTGCTGGATGGACGCCGGGAGAAGGTTATTCTGGTTTCTGATCTTAAACGCAAAGATGATTCACAATATCCAGTTGAAGTTCATCTGCAACTGCTGGAATACGAGGGTGAAAAGCTCTTATCAGCCATGATTATTGATCTGACAGAACGACACCAATACGAGGAGGAGCACAGGAAGCTCTCGCAGGCAGTTGAAGCCAGTTCATCGATGGTAATCGTCACGAACCTGGAAGGTGATATTGAATATGTCAATCCGACGTTCAGCGAGATTACCGGCTACCCGAAAAGCGAAGTCATTGGTCAGAACGTTCGTCTTCTGAAGTCGGAGGAGACACCTGCGGCCATCCACAAGGATATCTGGAAGACAATCATTGCAGGCAAAGTGTGGAAGGGTACGATTCAGAACAAGAAGGATGGCAGCCTGTATTGGGATCGTGCAGCAATAAGTGGTGTCAAAGACAGCAGTGGTGAGATCACACACTTCGTATCGATCCAGGAAGACGTATCCCATGAACACATGCTCTCATTTGAAGCCAATCACGATTCCCTGACAGGCCTGATCAACCGACGTGAGTTCGAACGTCGTATTGATCGTGTCCTTTCGACAATTCAGAAAGACCAGTCGGAGCATGCAATCTGCTACCTGGATCTCGATCAGTTTAAAGTGGTAAATGATACTTGCGGGCATGCCGCAGGCGATGAATTGCTCCGTCAGCTTTCGGAGGCATTGCAGCGAATAGTGCGTAAACGAGACACGCTGGCCCGACTGGGTGGAGACGAATTCGGTGTCCTGATGGAGCACTGCTCAATTGAAGATGCGCATCGTGTGACTTCATCACTTCAAAAAGTGATCCAGGATCATCAATTTACCTGGGCGGGCCACAATTTCAAGGTAGGGGCAAGTATGGGCTTGATACCCATAACGCAGGACGCTGGCACCATGTCCGATTTACTCCGTGAAGCTGATGCAGCTTGCTATAAAGCCAAGGAACTGGGGCGCAATCGTATCCACATTGCCCACGTTCAGGAAAGCGAGACCAACAAGCAGCGCAGTGGCAACCAGTGGGCCCACAGACTGAACGAAGCGCTTACCCAGGGGAGATTCAGACTTATGGCACAGCCAATGCGCCATCCGAATGGCTCCGAACAGTACGAACTTCTTGTCAGGATGATTAATGAACAGGGGGAGAATGTTCCTCCCGGCTCCTTCCTGCCAGCGGCTGAACGATACAATCTGGTTGGTCCGCTAGACCAATGGGTTATCGAGACCACGCTCTCATTGCTGTCTGATAATCCAAACTTCCTCGAGAAGATTCAATTTGTTTCAATCAATCTCTCATCCCAGACACTCAACAATGAAGAGTTTCTCGATTTCATGAGAAATCAACTTGAGCTGAACGGCATACCGGGCAACAAGATCTGTTTTGAGATCGCTGAACTGACTGCTATCTCAAGCCTGAGTACAGCATCAAATTTCATCACATCAATGACCTCACTTGGGTGTCAGTTTGCCCTCGATAATGCCGGATTGAATTCATTCAGTTACCTGGCAAATCTGCCTGTTGACTATCTGAAGATAGATGGAACGCTAATCAAGAATATCGTCAGCGATCCGATGAGTTATGCAATGGTGAAATCAATTTGCGACGTGGGTCATGTCATGGGGCTTCAGGTAATCGCCAAATCGGTTGAGAATGATACGGTAAGGGAAAAGGTTACCGAAATCGGGATCGACTATTGTCAGGGTTATGGCATTGGTAAACCACTCGACTTTGACGAAATTCTGACACCCACCAATGCTGCGGGAAAGCACATCGGTAAAGTCGTCTCAATTATGTAAGATCAGCCACACAGGCTGTGACATAGCCTATTCTGACTGCATCAGATAGAGCAGGCTTATTCTGCCAACGGATTAATAATGCTGCGCTGGATAGAGCCCTTTACATGACCCACCAAAAATTCGAAGGCAAAGTCAATTTCTTCTGAAGGTATTTCAGGATGTAATCCAGGATTCGCATGTAGTCGCTTATCCTGTGAAGCAAAGGTATCAAAGACCTTCAGATATCCGTCACGCTGAAAGAGTTCATCTTCAAGCTGCATGAGAAATAAGAGCGGACAGTCGATCTTTGCTGCCGCTTCTATTAATTCTTCATCATGCGGAAAATCAGATTCGACGCCAATCAACCCCAGGGTAGCCACTTTGACATCACTCCTTGATGCAACCAGGGGGATTCCATAAATAGATCCCATTGAAAGGCCGAAGTATGCAAGCTCAGCAGCCTCCACTTCGCCAAGTCGTTGTACCTCCGTTATTGCACAGTGCCAGTCATCAGTCATGTCTCGAATGCTATCTTGCCGCCTGAGTTCGGGGAAGAAAGCTGTACGCCCGCCTTCTCCAACCTGACGAAGTCCATGAACCGGGCCATCCAGCGATAGCACCGGCAGGCCCGTTTCCTTTATGAAACGCTCTGCCAGATAACAGATCGGCGCCTGGTAACGATTACCAGACGCGCCATGACCAAAGCACATCAGCGTGCCATTGTTTTCTCTCGGAGGCCCCTGGGGCAGCCAGAGTGCACCAGTGATGTCTCGTTTACCCTCGCGACAGATTCTGAATTCCCTTGTGCTATTGCCACGATCATCCTTTGCGTCCTGCCAGTCTACTTGATTCGACATTGGTCTTTATTCCTCTAGCCTGTACGGTTCATCAATATCAGCCTTGTTATTGATACGATATCTATTTTTATGGGATCCCGATCATTTCAGTTCTTGCTTTTAGCAGCAGCATTCCCGCTCCATCCACCCACTCTTCCATACCATCTGGTTGTATTTCTGCTTTGTATGCATCCCAGCCGGCTTCATCGTGAAAGTAAATTTCAGCCAGACCAGCAAAAGGTTCAACATCAGGATTCAAACTGTGACTGACACAGTATCTGAAGCCACCAACTTTCAACATGGTTGATCTGACATTGGGAACATGTACGCCCAGCCAATGTGCAAAAAAGCGCTCAAAATCAGTATCCGTTTTGGCCTTTACCAGAAAACACACCTTGAAGAATCCGGAACGAGTACAGGGGAAAGGGTCATTCAAAGTAAGCGGATTCACCGGTAACTCACCATCCATCACCACGTATTCAGAAGTAGCCCAGGGCACATAAGGTTCCGCTTTCTGCTGGAAAGTATCCGTCGGCTCTGTACCATGGGGTATTTTCGGCATCCTAAGCGGTGCATCCCACCACAGTTGAGCCATTCCATCCCATGGGTGATTACCCTGTCTGTCACTATCGAATAACGTCGCAATATACTTAACCGCATGTCGCTTCCCGCTTGCTGCCGCATCATGCTGACCCTTGATAACCTCGGGCATGTGGTTGGCAAACCAGTGAGCGATTATTTCTTCTCTCGATGTCTCTTCTCTTCTCCTGATCAGGTAAATCATCTTTGCACCAGGTTCAGCCTGCAGTTCGTTATCCATTATTTTCACTCCTTTTTCGCCACAATCCGTCTGTTCGGATTTAGCCGCGATAGCGACAGATCAATCCAGCCCACTCGTTCACCCCAACTGGTACACTATTGCATTCCAATCAGAATGTGTACCACACGCCGACACAAAATTTTCCGACAAGCCAGGCAGTCGTATAAACAGGATCCATCAGATGTCAGACTCACAACCCTTCAATAACATCAAGGTCGTAGAATTCGGCCAATTTGTCGCCGTCCCCTTTTGCGGGCAGCTCCTCGCCGAAGGTGGCGCAGAGGTCATCAAGATTGAGGCACCCGACGGTGACCCCAACCGGCATATGGGCGAAATTGCACCACTTGAGACTCGAATATTCGTATCGCGAAACAGAGGAAAGCACTCCCTGCCACTTAAGCTGAGCGCGGAAAATGCCAAACCTGTGATCGAATCGCTGCTCGAGTGGGCGGACGTCGTATTGATGAATTTCAGACCGGGGCTCGCAGCGAAAATGGGTATTGATTCTGAGACGCTACAAGCAAGATTCCCTGAACTCATCATTGGTGAGATAACACCCTTCGGCAAAAAAGGTCCTGATGCCAACCTATCTGCAATGGATATTGTCGTCCAGGCAAGAAGTGGCTTAATGGCAGCGATGGGCAGGGTTGTTGATGAACGACCGGCACCGGGTGATCCGGTAATATCTGACTATATGGCGGCCATGTCACTTGCATTTGGCATCAGTTCAGCACTCTTCAGGCGCGAGCGCACAGGCAAGGGAGGTACTGTTGATGTCAGCCTGATGCAGTCGGCGATGACGCTGGCCAATAATCAATTGATTCGATCTGAGGACCTGGACAGAGAACCACATAATGCAATCATAGATAAGATAAACCAACAGAGAATCGAAGGTGCAACCTTCGAAGAGCAAAATTCAAACCTGCCTTCCGCTCGATTCTTCCCGTTGCGGGCTGTCTATTTCCGAACTTATGATACTGCTGATGGCAGCATCGCAATTGCCTGTGCGAGCAGGGGTTTGCAACTCAAATTCTCAAAAGCACTTGGATTCGTCGATGACAATCACGGTACAGATCTCGCCGCATCGCCGGACCATGACTATTACAGCAATCTGCAGAAATCCGTTGAATCGATTATACGCGCCAGAAATAGTGAAGACTGGCTGGATATTCTGAAAACAGCCGGGGTTCCTGTATCAACCGTTAAGTTTCCGCTTGAATTATTTGAAGACCCGCAGACTGAGGCAAATAATATGTTTTACCTGCTTGATCATCCTACAGCAGGCAAGTTTCGCGCCCTTTCTCCGCCGGTTAAACTGAACGGCAATGGATTCTCACCACAAGGATCTACCGCGCCTTTTGCCACAGAAACACGCCCGCTGCTACTTGAACTGGGATTCAGTGCAGAACAAATTGACGAACTGATCAAGCAGGGGATAACCCTCGAAAGATAAAGTCTCAATTCAAAAACCTACCCTGGTTCTTCCCTCTGAATTCGCCTGTTCCCTGATATAGTGTTGCAGAGCCTTAAGCTGGTTGTCTGACAGATTTTCAAAGGCGGGCATGCCTTTACTGCGTAACGCACCATTCTTTACAATCTGTTTGAATGCTTCATCATTCAGCACAAGAGGAGACGCCCGCAAGTCAGGCGAAGAACCGCCTGATACCGCGCCTCCCCCATGACAAAAGCTGCACTGGCCGAATACAAGAGCACCCGTTAGTGCCAATTCCGCATCAACCTCGTAATAGGGTGCCTTAAGAGGTACCGGTGCCTCCGGGGCAGCCAGAGGTGGCATGACCGCCTTGCCATCCAGAGAGAAAGTGACCAACCGGCGTGTCTGTTTACCATAAGCCCAGCCCAGTTCTGCAGCCTCTGCGCCACCCAATGCC
>CAZJRI010000130.1:1770-15263 GCA_964548025.1 uncultured Pseudomonadales bacterium | reverse complement strand
TGGCACTTGCTTTGTGGGCTGGTATTACCCTGTTCTTTGCTGTTCTGGTTTCACTTCTCGCCATTGTCGCGAGAAATATTGTGCTGATGGGGGTTGATGTTGTCGAAGAGGTCAATAAGCAAAACAATATCGGTGTAGCTTCAATCGAGGCAGCAATCTACATTTCGATAGGATTGTTTTTTACGGCACTATTCGCGTAATCACTATCGGTTCAGCGATTCCGCCAGATGAGTTCCATGCAGGTTTCCCGCAGACGCTTATTTCTGCACGATGTCGTGCTAATAGGCATTATGTCCGTGCTGGCGGCGTGCGGTTTGATCTATGAATATCTGCTGTCGCATTATGCAGCTCGAATTCTAGGCGTCGTAGAATCAACGATCTACATCATGATCGGTCTGATGATAGTCAGCATGGGATTGGGCTCGTTTGCAGCCAAGACACTTAAAGATCCGTTTACGTCCTTTGCCTGGTTGGAATCCGTTGTCGCATTGCTTGGTGTCAGTTGCATATTACTGATAGGACTTGCTGTCTCATTCAGTGCGATCTTGCCCCGTGTAATTGCCGACACCTTTAATTTGCCTCCTGATCTGATTCCCAGCGGTGGTCTGGTTGCGTCCATTCATACGTTCTCATTTTATACGCCCTACTTTTTTGGCACGTTGATTGGTTTTTTTATCGGCATGGAAATTCCTCTGATTGCGCGGGTTAGAGAGGCAGTCTATGGAGAGCATCTTGAGCATAATACAGGCACGATCTATGGTGCCGACTATCTTGGTGCTGGTGTTGGTGCGGCGATTTGGGTAGCGGTGATGTTATCGCTTGATGTCACTAAGGCTGCTGTTCTCACTGCCCTGACAAACTTGTTAGCTGGTCTTTTATTTCTTGTGTATTACCGGGTGAGGATTGCAAGGGTACCATTTCTTTTCCTGATGCATGGATTTGTTCTTGTTGTTGCCCTGATGGTATTTCAGTTTGGCAGTGACTGGTCAACCAGGATGACAAATCTCCTGTTTGAGGATAACGTTGTATTCAGCGGTTCCAGTCACTACCAGAACTTCACAATTACGGAACGACATCTGTCGTCCCGTGACGAACCGGTATACGGGTTTTATATCAACGGTCGATTGCAGTTTTCCAGCCAGGATGAACATATCTATCACGCCATGCTGGTATACCCGGCGATGATGAGCGCGAGAAATCCCAAACGGATCCTCATAATCGGGGGTGGTGATGGTTTGGCGTTAAGAGATGTGCTTCGATTTGATCCTGAGGTTGTCAAACTGATTGATCTGGATGCGGAACTGGTTGAACTCTTCACTGCCTCCGGGGAGATGCCTCGCTATAAAGAAAGCCTGGTTGATCTCAACCAACACGCATTCGATGATCATCGTGTCGAAGTGATCAATGGCGATGCCTTCATCGAAATTGACAGTCTGCTCCAGCGCGGCGATGTGTTCGATGTCATCATCGTGGACTTGCCTGATCCCAGCCATCCTGACCTTGATCGATTGTATACCGACAATTTCTATACCCGGATTGGGAAGCTACTGTCGGATCAGGGCACGTTGACCGTGCAGTCAACGAGTCCCTATCATGCGAAAGATGCCTTCATCAGCATTGGCAAAACGATCGAAGCCTCAGGATTTGATCAGGTGGCACAATATAGACAAAATGTTCCGACATTCGGAGAATGGGGTTGGTCCATCGCTTCACGTCAGTCGGTACCAATTCGTGAGAGTATCGCCAGATTTGATGATTTACCTCATGAACATCAATGGCTTACGCGAGATTTGCTAATTGCAGCATTCGAATTTCCTGCGAACTTTTATGAAACTAAAGAGAGTATTGAGGTTAACCGGCTGGGAACCCATCGGGTTTATCACTATCACGATGAGGCGTGGCGGGGAGATCTTGGGCTATATAAAGACTAGTAATTAAAAATATTGGTTGACATATTATGTCAAGCCACTAAACTTCCACCAATTGACATATTATGTCGAAAAGGCATTTTAGGAGTTAAGTATGAATACGAGTGATCTGGCACTGAGAATATCGGATTTGTCGAGTTTCGAGGGCTATCAATTCGATTGTCAGCCTATTCCGGGAGATATTGAGGTTTTACAAATTACTCTCTGGGATTACGAAGAATTGCCCTCATTCGTCTCCGTAACCGATACCCAGATCCTATGTATTACCTATTTGTTCACGGAAGAGGAAGTAAAGGCCGATACCCGTGGCGAACTACTGGAAGAAATGCTTGAGCTCAATATTCCAATGCCCCTGTCATCTTTCGCCAAATTAGGTGATCGATACGTGGTATTTGGTGCCCTGGCGATTAATTCAAGTATTGAAGACATATGTCACGAAATTATCACATTGACTGAAAACGCCGTCGAATCGATTGATGCGTTGGAAGAATATCTAGTCTAGGCGAGTAAGACTCGCGAGGAGTTAAAAATGAGTATATTACGAAAGATCATGACTGCGGTTCGTGGTGGTGCCCGTGAAGTCGGTGAATTGGTCGTAGATGCCAATGGAACGCGAATCTTTGAGCAGGAAATCAAGGACGCAGAGGAGCATATGCGTAAAGCCAAACAGGATCTCACCGACGTGATGGCAAAACAGATGCAGGCATCAAGACAGGTAGAGAGTCTAAAGAAAGGCATTACCGAGCATGAAGGTTATGCCGTTCAGGCACTCGACAAAGGAGATGAAAATCTTGCACTCGAAATTGCAGAAAAAATCTCCCAGCTTGAAAGTGAACTGGCTGAACAAGAGCAGGTGCATGAAATGTTCTCCGGCCATGTTACCCGATTGAAGGACATGGTTAAGAAAACCGAAAGGCAGATAAAGGAATACGAGCGTCAACTTAGTATGGTTAAAACCACAGAGAGCGTTCAAAAGGCAAGCGCGGCAATCACAGACAACTTTGCATCCGGTAGTTCAAAAATTTTGTCGGCCAAAGATTCTCTTGAAAGAATCAAGAAGCGCCAGCAGGACAATTTTGATCGATTGGAAGCTGCAGAAGCTCTGGATGCTGAAGATTCCGACAAGGGACTTGAAGATAGGATGAAAGCTGCAGGTATTGGTGAAACTTCTTCCTCGGCCAATTCGGTACTCGACAGATTGAAATCGGGTAGAAGTTAAGTCGAGTTATGAAGTCATTTATTAAAGGTTTGTGGAGTCGTACAAAATCCGAGCCGGAAGCAAGAGAGCTGAATCATCCCTCCCACCTCCAGGTGGGAGATATGGTTCATCTCTCTGACAGTTTTGGGCTGCCTCGCAGATTAAGAGATCAACCATTTAAGGTTATTGGCCTGGTCACTTACCAGTTTGAGCATCAGTTTTCGACAAGTTTTGCGCTGGAGGGAAGGAATCAGGATCATATTGATCTGACGATTGAGAAGGATGGTGGTCGCGAAATTGCCGCGTTTTCGCTGTCTGTGGACAGAACTCAAGTGGAAGAATTATTCGACCTTGACGCTTTCGCACTGATCTTTGATGGTGAAGATCCAGCCGAACTCTCACCCCAGGGTACGCTTGACATGGAAGGGTGGCTAGCCGATAGCTATAACCAGCAATCTCAAGGTGAACGAGGCTATTATTATGAGAAGGATTATCGCAGCAGTCGTCCCCCGGAGCATGAGGGTGAAGGTGAACCTTTTGATTATTTCCTGCTGGTGAGTCCAGATGGAGAACGCGGCATTGAGATTGAAGTATACGAGGGTGGTGAGACGGAAGTATCTTTGACCTTGTATCGCCCCCTGGATGATATCAAGGAACTCTGGCCAGCTTCAGTTGCCAATGAGAATTAGCGAATAGCTACTATGTCAACCAGCGACAAATGGGATAAAGAAAAAAAGACTGTAAAAGCCGTCCAGGTGGCTTTTGATTTGGGTCAGGAAGTCAGTCATCATATTCGCTACGAAGCCTTAGAGAAAGGTATTAACCCGCCAGATCGAATACGTGAAATACTTGGTTTACCTGTGAACAGCAAGCCTGTACGCCCCAGGCTTTCCATTTCATTGACGGATGATGACTTCGCTTTGCTTGCCAAGAAATTTGAAGTTCCCGCAGTAGACAGATTGAAAATCAGACAGATCGCAGCAGAAAGACTCGTGGCACACCTTGATCGTTCCCGTGAACAAAAAGAATAATTAGATGCTGAGAATAAGACCTGCGTTCTGGCGTCGTCATCGCCATCGAGAATATAGCCAGATCAATAGCACTGATAGGATCAGAAAACTCATCGAGTTATTCTATTTTCTGGTCATATTGATCGTGGCTCATGTAGTTGGCATGGTCATATTCGAAGGATTGTCATTCTGGGATTCAATATGGCTCACGTTAACGACCCTGACGACCGTAGGATATGGAGATTTCCACGCCGACACAGTCGGTGGACGCATCACGACAATTCTACTGATGTATCTATTTGGTATTTACTTACTCGCCAATATTGCCGGTGAATTTATAGACTACCGGTTGGACAGACGAGAGAGGATGCGAAAAGGTTTATGGAGATGGAATATGAAAAATCACATTGTCATTATCAATACACCGGATACGGACGGGTCTCGTTATCTGCAGACACTGGTCGAACAAATTCGCAATTCTGCCAGTCTGGAAGATTATCCCATCCAGATTTTGTCGCCACATTACGCCGATGGTCTGCCGAATGAACTAAATAGCCTGGGTGTGGTGCTTCGTCAGGGGAGGCCTGAAGGCCGGGCGAAAATGGATGAAGTTGATGTTGAGAACGCGGCTTTTGTTATCGTATTGGCTGTTGATGCATCTGATTATCGTTCTGACAGCCTGACGCTAGATATCCTCGACCAGCTTAAGCAGTTTGAGGTATCCGGCTATGTTATCGCTGAATGTGTGCAGGATGAAAATCGTGACCGACTGAGAGCTCATGGTGCGGGCGCGGTGCTCAGACCCGTTCGCGCATATCCAGAATTGCTGGTAAGGGCGATGGCGGCACCGGGCACAGAAACTATTCTGGAGGACCTCTTTAAGCACGAGGGTGTACATCCCCGCCGTTATAATCTGGATATTCCGGAACAGACATGGGGTAAATTGGCAGCGCGCCTCGTACTGAATGGTCTGGGCACGCCCCTCGGCTATGTTGATCGTATGAACAATATCGTCACCAATCCTGACGCGGGCGAACTCATCAGTGGCGATGCAATGTTCATTATGGTTAATCACGACAAAATTCCTGAAAACCAGGCTATTCAACGTTGTGTTTCTTCCACAGACTAGATGCGTGACGTAGCTGAAAACTGGCTGTCAGCATTCAAGCTGATTATGGGAATGGTGGCACTGCTTTGGATTGTGGAGTTTCTGAACAGCTTTACAGGTCACCGGCTCAATCTTTTTGGTATCTATCCCCGAGAGGTGGAGACATTGCCCGGTGTAATTCTATGGCCATTTTTGCATGGCGGATTTCAACATCTGATAATGAATACAACGCCCCTGATAATCATGGGTTTTTTTGTTGCGCTAAGAGGATGGAGGATTTTTCTTAAGAGTGCCCTGTTTATACTTATCATAGGGGGATTGGGTGTCTGGATCTTCGGTCGGCCCGCTTATCATATTGGCGCAAGTGGTCTGGTCTTTGGTTTCTTTGGTTTTCTCGTGACCCTTGCTATTTATGAACGCAATGTGACGACCTTCGCCATCGCATCGTTTACGGTGTTCTATTATGGAGGAATGATCTTTGGCGTCATACCGCAGAATAGTTTTGTATCCTGGGAAGGTCACTTGTTCGGATTGTTTGCAGGGATAGTTGCAGCAAAGATGCTGGCCGTCAGATCGACCAGCAGGCAAAGGATCTAGCCCGTATATTTCACCTGGCCCGAGTTCTTCTGTCTGTACAGATCACTGATCGATTTCTCAAACTCGGTCTGTGTAAAAGGCGGGCCATCCTGCTGGTGTGGTAATCCCTCAACATAAACAATGTCAAAACTCTCTCCGTACAGTTGCATATCTGATTTCTGATGTGCGTATATCTGGGTCAGGTCCATCTTGTCATTGATGTTTTCTGATGCATCCCTGACCAGCATACAAAGCGAGCATCCGCCACCGCACCAGCCATTCGTTATATTGGTTACCTGAATCCTGTTCGAATCTGACTTTCCGTTAACAGCGAGATGAGTTGGTTTCAGAAGCTTGGGTTTCTTGGCTCTGTCATTGAATGGTTTCCAAACGAGCACGTCGAGACCCGCGCTGTCTACTCGTTCATATCCCATGTGTTCGTAGAATGAAACAGGATTCCAGGCTTCAAAGTCCTTACCCCAGACAACCATACCATCGCATCCCGATCGGCGAGCGTCCTTTTCAATTTCCGAGAGCATAAAACGGCCATAACCTTTCGCTTGCTGGTTGCCAACCAGGTGATCATAGCCGTGAATCCACATGCATAATATTGCCATGAGGTTTTCACCCTCGTAGGGTGAGTATTCGACGGGAATGTAGTTTGTCAGGCCAACTATCTGCCCGGCATCGTCTTTCAATATTTTAGCCCGATGACCCTTCGGCTGATATTGATTGCGCCACTGCCGACGCATTTTCATTACGCGGGGGTCCGATGGAATCTCATCATGCAGACATCGATAGAAAGTATCTTCTGTGGATGCATCAATCTCCAGCAATTCCACAGTGATACCTGCTAGATTTCGCAGGTTTTGGGTTCAAGGTCCAACACCATCAACATCCGACCAACACCGATAAACTGACCGATCATCATTCCTAATTCGACAATCTGGGGATCTGTAAACTCAGTATGCAGTTGCTCGAAGAATGCATCATCAATACTTGCGTGATCAAGTGCCATCTTCTCGGCGTATTCGATCGCTAGGATTTCACGATGGCTGAAGTTGTTTTCTGCGTAATCCAGTTCCTTGATCTTCTCTTCTGTAAGATTTGCTTCTTTTTCTGTACCCGACAGAAATCTGGCATTTAGTCAGGTGAAGCAATCGTTAAGCCGGGCGATCTTCAATCGGACGAGTTCAATCAGTTCCTCCTCCACGGCCTCACCTTTTCTGGCCTGGTAATACCAATTGAAGAAACCGTCAAATAACGACTGACGATGGGCCAGACCTCTTATTGTTGAGGTATCGCCGCCAGAAGCCTCGACAGTTTTTACCTGGGATAATACTTCCGGTGGTAATTCGTGGTCCTGCTTCAAACTGATACGACTCATGATGATTCTCTTTTTTGCTGGTCAATTGAATTGATTGGAATTGCTGATAATGGTCATCATATCCAATCCTGTGAATTGGGTAAATCAGGGTCTTTATTGTCTATTCAAGCACTGATAGCATTCTCATAAGGCTGAGAGGCCCACAGCCTTTGGTTAAATCCCGAAAATTGCCAGAGAGCGCTCTATGAAAAAACTGGACGACTACAACCTGTTTGACCCTGAGACCTTGAAGTGTCCGTATGATTATTATGCTCTCCTGCACAAGGAATCGCCTGTCCACGAATTACCCGGGATTGGGTACCACCTGATTTCCAGTTTTAACCTGATTCGTGATGCCCTTCGCAATCCCGGTGTATGGTCGAGTGCGATCGCGCCTTCTGTACCCAGAGCACCGTTGAGCGAAGATAATGAAAAAATCAGCAAACAGATGAGCGAAATCACTAGCACAGATGTGCCGCTTGAGCAGACGCTGTTAACGGTTGACCCTCCCGATCACGCGAAACACAGGGTTCTCGTGAACAAACTCTTCACGGTTGCAAGGATCAGGACGCTTGTACCTGAGATTGAAAATCTTGTATCGAGTCTCATTGACAATTTTATTGAGTCTGGGCACGTCGAATTCATGTCTTCGTTTGCAGCGCCATTGCCATTGACTGTAATCCGTCGCCAGATGGGTGTTCCTGACGAGGATGATGAGTTTTTTGTTCGTGCGGCGACGGCTGCTGCAGAGTTCCTGCTGCTATTGCAACCCACACCAGAGAGGGCGTTGGAGCGCGTACAGCTAAATCATGATCTGCAACAGTACTTTCTTGATCTGTGCGAAAAGCGTCGCGGGCAACCAAGAGATGATATGCTGACAATGTTGGTTCAGGCTGAATATGAAGGGGAGAGACCGCTTCGAGACGGAGAGATTCTCTCTATACTGAATCAGTTTTTGGTTGCGGGACATGAGACCACCACCAGCGCGCTTGGTGCAGGCATGAAATTGTTAATCGAAAATCCTGATCAGGAAAAAATGCTGAGGGAAGATCCTTCTTTGATAAAGACCTTTATAGAAGAGATTTTGCGGCTGGAATCACCTGTCCAGGGTTTGTTGCGCATCGCGGCAGAGGATACAGAACTGGGCGGAGTAAGCTTTCCCAGGGGAAGTATTGTGATGCTTCGTTATGCCGCCGGTAATCGAGATGAGACAATGTTTGAGACAGCAGACAGACTGGATGTGTGTCGCAAGAATGCCGTCAGGCAACTGGCCTTTGGTTCCGGCGTTCATGCGTGCCCTGGCGCACCACTGGCTCGACAGGAGTTGGAATCAGCCTTCAGACAGATACTTGATCGAATGGAGAATTTCGCAATCGATGGTGATCAACCACCCCCTGAGGTAGAGCCCAGCTTACTGCTGAGGGGATTAGACCGGCTGCATATTACCTTTGACAAGAGGACATGAAAAAGGGATACGAAATGGACAGGTTAATCGATAAATTGAATGCTGATGAAATGCTAAGGCGTCACGGCAAGTACTATTCAACACAGATTGCGATCATCTCGGACGATGATGAAACCAGATTTGATATTCATGCAGGCCGGGTCTCTGAAGGTGACAATAGTGCTGAAGAACATGGCTTTCGCCTGGTTGCAGGTGCAGATGTCTGGGAGCGGTACTGCCAGGATATCCCGCCTCCCGGATTCAATGAACTGGGTGCTTTGATTGGCTCCGGCAACATTCGTGTAGAAGGTGATATGTATAGTCTGCAGAGCAATTTCATGTTTGTCAGGCGATTGCTTGAAGTGTGGAAAGCGGATAAGAAGGAAACAACGATATGAGTGCGATTTTTGAAGATGTGACCGGCCATTATGTACAGCTCGAAATTGAAGGCGAACGGATTCGGCTATATTACGAGCAAGCAGGTGAGGGCACACCGCTTTTATGTTTGCATACTGCCGGAGCAGACGGCAGACAGTACCGTGAGATCCTGCGAGATTCGAATGTAACTTCAAACTACCGGGTAATAGTGCCTGATATGCCCTGGCACGGTAAGTCATCTCCGCCTGAAGGCTGGCAGAACAGGGAATATCAGCTTTCAACAGAAACCTATCTCAGATATATCTTAGCCTTCATGGATGCACTTACGCTGAAAAAACCACTGGTTATGGGGTGTTCAATTGGTGGGCGGGTAGTCTTGCATCTTGCCCTGAGATACCAGGAGAAAGTTGGCGGCATCATCGGATTGCAATCAGGTCTGGACGCTGGTGCTGATGATTACGATCCGGAAACCCTTAGCCATTTTCATCGCCACGATGTTCATGCGGGTTACTCGGCCGCTGCCTGGATGGCAGCATTGATTGCACCGCAGAGTCCTGATGGACACCGCTGGGAAACTCTATGGCATTACGCTTCAGGGGGGCCAGGTGTATTCAAGGGTGATCTTTATTACTACTCCTATGACGGTGACTTGAGAAACCAGTCTTTGAGTATCGATACCACAAAGTGTGCTGTCTATCTGTTATCAGGGGAATATGACTGGTCTGCACCACCGTCAGGTGCCAAAGAAATCGCTGAGAGTATTCCTGGTGCCTATTATCGAGAGATGATCGGGATGGGTCATTTTCCGATGAGTGAAAATCCTGATAAGTTTCTTGAGTATCTATTGCCTGTACTCGAGGACTACAAAGAGAAACAACCTGGCTGAATCAATCCAGACACGATAATTCTATCTCGCGCTTAGTGGCGGGAAATCCCCGGGAGGTTGTTCTAAATGATAAAAAGATTGTGCGTTAAATTTTTGCTCATGGCAGTTTCGATAAGCTCATTCGAAGCATCCAGCGATTTTACCGAGCGCACGGTTAACAACGGAAATCTGGTGATGCAGGATATCCCTGAAATCCCCGATAGGGTCATCGAGGATCTTATCCGCTATCAAAATGTACGATCTGCCGGGTTTCTGGCGTGGACCGAAGCTGGGCAATCGGTCTACGTACGAACCAGATTCGGAGATGTCCCACAGATTCATGAAGTAAATACTGCTGGTGGTGCCAGGGCACAACTCACGTATTTTGATGAACCGATAGGTAGTGTAAACCGGCAGCCAAAAGGCAGCAATCTTGCATTCACGATGGATGCTGGCGGGAGTGAATTCAGCCAGATTTTTCTACTTGACCCGTCGAACGGTCAGAGCCGGATGTTAACTGATGGAAAATCGAGGAACGGAAGCGTCGAGTGGGACAAGAGCGGAGAACGATTTACCTATACCAGTACACGCAGAAATGGCAGATCAAACGATGTCTGGATGATGGCACCGGAAAATCCTGATTCAACGAGAATGATTTTTGAATCTCCTGATGGTACCTATTGGGCTGGGGCGGGATTTGATCATAAAGGTCAAAATACACTTATTGAAAATTACGTTTCTCGGGTTGACTCAAGGATTTATCGCCTGAATATTGAGAAAGGGGATCTGCAGCATCTGGCAGGTGGTGGTGATGTACCCAGTGTGAATTCGACTATCGGCTTTGACGTCACAGGTGAAGGATTTTTCTTTCTGACCGACAGAGAAGGCGAATTTACACAACTTGCCTGGACATCCTTTGATGACCCGTCAGCGATAAAAATCATTACAGGTGATATCCCCTGGGATGTTGAGAATATGGTTCTGAGTGATGACGGGAAGCGTGGCGCTTTTCTGGTTAATGCTGATGGCATCAATGAACTCTATCTGATTGATACAAAGCGCCATACCTACAGGAAGGTGAAGAGTCTGCCGACAGGATTGGTCGGAAAAATGAGATTTAGCCCTGATGGAAGGCGATTAGCCATGACGATTAATACCGCGAAGTCGCCATCTGATACCTATGTACTTGCGCTTGGCCGTCGACCCACTCAAATTGGTGAACTGATTCGCTGGACATTCAGCGAGGTAGGGGGATTGAATACCGATGCGTTTCGGGAGCCGGAACTCATCCACTATAAAACTTTTGATGACAGGGAGATTCCATCATTCATCTATAAGCCGGAAGGCGAAGGTCCATTCCCGACCATAATCTCAATCCACGGAGGCCCCGAGGGTCAGGCGCTGCCTTTATTTAGCAGTACCTATCAGATGTGGTTGAAAAAACTCGGTGTGGCAGTCCTGATCCCGAACGTACGGGGCTCTTCAGGCTATGGGAAGTCTTATCTTGGTTTGGACAATGGCTTTAAAAGGGAAGATTCCGTCAGGGACATTGGTGCATTGATGGACTGGATTTCAACGCAGGGTGACCTTGCCGATGACAGGGTGGCAGTCTTCGGCGGGAGTTACGGCGGTTATATGGTGCTGGCTTCTTCCGTTCATTATAGTCACAGACTCAAGGCAGCGGTTGATATTGTCGGCATCAGCAACTTTGTTACCTTTCTTGAAAATACCCAGGACTATCGGCGTGACCTTCGCCGGGTTGAGTACGGTGACGAGAGAATCCCCGAAATGCGAAAACATCTTGAAGCCATCAGTCCCTTGAATAGCGTTGAGAAAATCAAAATCCCCATGTTGGTCGTTCAGGGTCAAAACGATCCAAGGGTACCAGTGACAGAGTCAGAACAACTGGTCAAGGCGCTCAGAGATCAGGGACAATCGGTTTGGTACATGAATGCCCTGAATGAAGGGCATGGCTATAGCAAGAAAGAGAACCGGGACGTCTATCAGCAGGCGACGATGATGTTTCTGAAGAAGTATTTACTCGAATAGCACTGATTCAGAGATTGGCGGCTACAAAATTAGTGGTCCTTGTTCGCTGACTTAATTCTGATTTTTTCAGAATCGATCCGGTAGTTATCCAGAACCTTCATAATATCAATCAAGCAGTTGTCCCGTAGCGTCTCCAGTTCTGCGACAGACTGCCCCTCAGCTTGCTCGCGGGTACCCTCGACCATTTTCTCGATCAATGAGTCGTTAAGTTCAGGTGCCTCGAGCTTCGTCCAGGGAAGTTTCAGAGCAGGGCCAAATTGTTCCAGCATATGACGCATACCGTCTTTACCCCCGGCCATATGGAAGGTAAGGCAGGTGCCCATGATCGCCCAGCGTAGTCCGGGACCAAAACGGATTGCGTCATCCAGTTCGGCTGTCGTGGCAATATCGTCATTCACCAGATGCAGTATCTCGCGCCAAAGTGCTTCCTGTAATCGATCGGACAGATAACCCTCGATTTCCTTTCTGACAACCAATGGCCTCATGCCCATCTGGGTATAGAATGTCGTCAATCTTGTAATGGTTTCTTCCGCAGTTAATTTTCCGCCAACAATTTCAACAAGGGGGAGGAGGTAAACCGGGTTAAATGGGTGACCAATGGCGAATCGTTCTGGGTGCAGACATGCGTTCTGTATATCAGTTGGCAATAGCCCTGAAGAGCTGGACGCCACGATCACATTCGTTGGTGCGGCTTCGTCAATTTCCCTGTGTATACTGCGCTTGATTAAGAGATCTTCAGGTGCTGACTCCTGTATCAGATCAACATTGCTACACAAATCTGATAGTGAGGTTGATAGCGTCAGATTCGCAAGTGATGCACCCTCTGCTATGCCGTTCTTTTTCAGTGTTGGCCAGAGTCGCTCTAAAGATGAAACCAGCCTCTCTTCAAACTCCGGTGAAGGATCCCATGCTTTGACCTGTAGTCCATGAGCAAGGAATCTGGCTGTCCAACCGGTGCCAATAACACCTGTACCAATAATACCAATTCTGTTCACTGAGACAGCCGCAGTTTAACTCTCGCTTCCTTTTCAGAGAGTACGTGACACCCCAACAGATCAAGAATTGATCTCGCTCTATCGACTAACTGTGCATTTGATGCAAGTACGCCTTTTTCAAGGTACAGATTATCCTCAAGACCTACCCTTACATGTCCTCCCAACAATGCTGACTGGGCAACCATTGGCATTTGCATGGCACCGATGCCAAAACTCGCCCAGTTTGCAGTTGGAGGCAGATGATCAACCATATTCTTCATGCTGGATGTATCGGCTGGTGCACCCCAGGGAATACCAAGACAAAGTTGAATTAGCGGTGGGTCATCGATAATACCTTCCTCGATCATCTGGTTGACGAACCAGAGTTGGCCGGTGTCGAATACCTCAAGTTCTGGCTTGATTCCCATCGCCTGTATTCTCCTGGCACCCGCCCTAAGCATGTCAGGCGTGGATATATAGACGAGGGAGCCTTCGCCGAAATTGAATGAACCGCAGTCCAGGGTGCATATATCCGGTCTCAATTGCTCCACATGGATCAGTCGCTCCGTCGCTCCCACGAGATCGGTTTCCTGGCCG
>CAZJRI010000130.1:0-1754 GCA_964548025.1 uncultured Pseudomonadales bacterium | reverse complement strand
TATCATCGGCTCCAATCAGCAGGTCTCCGCCCATACCGGCCGTAAGATTGATAATTACTTCGGTAACAGATGATCGGATTCGGTCCACCACTTCCTTGTAGAGCAGGGGATCACGACTGCCTTGTTTTGTAGCCGGATCCCTGACGTGGCAATGAACTATTGCCGCACCAGCTTTTGCCGCGTCGATTGCCGCAGTTGCAATCTCTTTTGGAGTGATGGGTAGACCCGGGTGCTTGGCAGCAGTATCCCCGGCACCTGTGACAGCACAGGAAATGATTACGTCACGATTCACCCGCTACCTCTGTTCATTGTTCCATGCCAGATACTCAATATATCAAGCTCTCCCGGTGACTACCATGTTACAGTCCGGGTGTTGTTGCACGGCGATGGAAGCCACATGAGAATATTTTTGAATCTGACCACGATGGTGTACCTGGGCACGATCATGCTACTGAATTTGTTTGCTTCAAATTCTGTGGCAAGCCCGAAACTGGACCACCAATTTGACTCACTTGGGCCGACTGTACGCCAACTGACTTTAAAAAACGGAAGAGAGATTCATTATGTAGATGATGGCGAGAAGACATGGACGCCGGTTGTATTTATTGGCGGCCTTGGTACTTCGGTCAGAGCGATCAGGTTGCTGGATTTTTTAAGGACGATGCGGCGCGATTTAAAGATTCGCCTGATTACTGTGGAAAGAAATGGTTTTGGCCAAACTGCATTCGACCCGTCCCTGACTATGACTGATTATTCGACAGACGTGGAAAAGGTGCTTGCTCATCTTCGCATCGATAGGTTTTCACTATTTGGTATTTCAGGGGGAGGGCCTTATGCGGCGAAGATAGCTGCCAGAAATGCCGACCGAATTGTATCAATACATATGGCCGCGACTTCTCCAATGGTCGGCAATCCTGACCGCTGTCAGGGGGATCAACCTGCAAGTTCATTCAGTGATTTACTGAAATACCCGATGCTATTCTTCGGCTTTGCGAAAGACAGCTCTTTGCATCTGGTCGAAGGACTGCAGGATACTGCATACGACGAGGCTGCAAGGGCGCACAATATTCGAGGCCAGTCGGCAGATCCAACACCGCTTCTGCATGAGCTGGACCTCTACTGCAAAGAAGGCGTTATTGATTCAACCGACGTAAAATCGAAGGTATTCGTATACAGGGGGCTGGCAGATTCAATACTGGGAGATGAAAATCTGGATGTCTGGAAGCAGGCGTATCCCAGCGCGAGTTTAATACTCCGAACCTATCCCAATGAAGGACATGAAGTGCAATATCGTCATCTGGATCAGATTCTGCTGGATATTGCCGGATTTGGTGACAAGGTTCTGGTGTGTCAGGGAGAGGCGCAGAATAGACAACCGAAATTGGTTGCAGGTCATGAGGTACAGCGAATGCTCACACGAAACGGTCGGCTTGGTATTTGTAGCTGGTGAGTTGTTTCGTCGATGAAATGGTCGTTCAGTGAAGTAATTGCTTGATGAAATGAGATCACCAGGGCTTTGTTGCCAACCAGGCTTCTCATTCTCATGATTGGATTAAAATACTGAGAATTTGGAGCGGGTAACGAGGTTCGAACTCGTGACCTCGACCTTGGCAAGGTCGCGCTCTACCAACTGAGCTACACCCGCTTTCTATCGTGCCAGTCTCTATTATCGAATACTCGATATAGTTTCGCAATATGGCATCCCCAAGGGGAGTCGAACCCCTGTTGCCGGGATGAAAACCCGGTGTCCTAGG
>CAZJRI010000129.1:0-15614 GCA_964548025.1 uncultured Pseudomonadales bacterium | reverse complement strand
GCTCGAACTAAACGGATATGGTAGAGAAGAAATCAAGCAGAAATCAGAGGAAATGCTGACTGCAGTTGGTCTGGACTACGCATTTCATCGATTCCCTGATCGAATGTCAGGGGGTGAACAACAACGAATCGCCATCGCTCGTGCGCTCGTGCACTCACCCAAAGTGGTGCTTGCGGATGAACTAACAGGGACCCTGGATGCTGAATCCGGTCATCTTGTGCTGAAGCTGTTGCAGCAACTGGTAAGAGATCAGGGAGCCACTTTATTACTGGTTACTCACAGTCTGGCTGTTGCCAGGTCGGCAGACCGGATCCTGACTCTGGAGGATGGTCATCTATCGGAGCAGGAGGGTACATTTGCCTGGTAAATTAACCCTGTCTCCAACACTGGTACAAACCAGCAGCCTGCGATTTATGAGTCGCCATAAGTGGCAGAGCTGGCTGACATTTGCCGGTATTGTGCTTGGCGTCACCATGCTCGTGGCGGTGGATCTGGCAAACAGCAGTGCCCGTCGCGCTTTCGCCCTTTCCCTGCAAACGGTAACAGGTGACATTACACACCAGTTGGTCGGCGGGCCAAATGGCATTGATGAAGCCTATTACGTTGCCCTACGCAGAGAGCTTCGGATACGAACTTCAGCACCGATGGTAACGGGTGCCGTACGCATTGAACGCCAACAGTATACGCTCATCGGCACAGATCCACTCAGTGAAGCTGTCATTGCCCGACATACAGACGGACTCGATCGGCGCGGGCTGGCTGGCGTTCTGCTGTCAACTAACGCCGTTATCATTTCACAACGGACCGCTGACAATCTCAAACTGGTAACGGGCGAGCAGTTCGAAGTCGAGATCAACGGTAGCGAACAGATACTCAAGGTAGCCGTCATTTTCGAATCAGAAAATCCAGCGGCAAGCGAGTCATTGATCTTTACGGATATTTCAATCGCTCAAAGACTGTTCAGGAAGTGGGGGAAGCTGGATCGCATCGATCTTGTGCTCTCGGACAACGAGAAAGAACGGCTCGTATCCTGGTTACCTGCCGGATTAAAGCTGGTCGAATCTGAACAACGAAATCAGTCTCTACAGCAGATGAGCGAAGCATTTCATATTAACCTGACTGCGATGAGTCTGCTGGCAATGCTCGTGGCAGCACTCCTGATCTATAACACGATGACTTTATCAGTACTACAGCGCCGACATACACTGGGTATCTATCGCGCGCTGGGGGTCAGTCGAAGAGAAATATTCACCCTCATTTTATCTGAAGCTGCAATAGTCGCAGTAGCGGCCAGCCTCACCGGACTGGTATCGGGTTTATTGCTGGGACAGTTCCTGGTACAACTTGTAACCCGCACTATCAACGATCTGTATTTTAATCTTCATGTATCTGCATTTCTGATTGATCCTATGTCCCTGCTCAAGGGTTTCTCCCTTGGCGTCGGAATGACCCTTGTTTCAGCAATGTTGCCCGCATGGGAAGCAAATCGCACGGAGCCTGTCGGCGTGCAACAGCGTTCGCTCCTCGAACAACGCATGTATCTTCGAATACCGCTGTTTGTGATTGCCGGGGTATCGCTCCTCTTTTTGGGCTTCATTTTCGTCAATTTTGATCAGGGCTCGCTGATTGAAGGCTTTATCTCCCTGACGATGATGGTGCTGGGGTTCTGCCTGATCGTACCAAGCCTCGTCATAGGTTTAAGCCATCTCGCACTCGTTATTTTATCTCCGACCCGATTTTACGTCGCACGTATGGCAGTCAGAGGTATCAGCGCCGGTATCAGCCGTACCGGACTCGCAATTGCCGCGCTGACTGTTGCTGTATCAGTTACCGTCGGTGTTGGCATCATGGTTAACAGTTTTCGCTACACGGTAGCCGTATGGCTCGAGCAATCTCTGGACGGAGACATCTACATCTCACCATCAACCAGAGACGCCAGTCAGACGATTGATGAACTCGAAAGTACGCTGAGAGAAATTGAGGGTGTTGATGCTGTGGCTACCACCAGACTGGTGAGGGTCGAATCTGAATTCGGCCCAATTCGGATAATGGCAATGAGTCAGAATGGTATCAATGCTCGTATGCCAGTCATCGAATCTGCCGACGACGCTGACACTCTGTTTTCTGCCGGACAGGGAATTATGATCTCTGAACCCCTGTCATATCACCAGTCACTGAATATTGATGACAGCATTACCCTCCATACCCAGACTGGTGACCAGCAATTCCGTATCCTCGGGATCTTCTATGACTACACCTCGAGCCAGGGATTAATCGCCATGCAACGAGACCTCTATCGTCGTTGGTGGCAGGATGACGGTATTACAAATCTGACTGTTTACAAGAGCTCAGAAGCTGATCAGCAAAGACTGCTAAAAGAGATACGGAAGATCAGCAGTGGATTGCGAACAGTGTCCAACCTCGAGATAAGACAGATTGCCATGGATGTATTTGATCGTACATTTCTTATCACCGATGTCATGAGATTACTCGCGGTGGTCGTTGCTTTTATCGGGATTCTAAGTGCCATGATCGCCCTGCAACTGGGAAAGGTGAAAGAATTTGGCGTGCTGCGCGCAACCGGTATGACCCCCGGCCAGATCCGCGCCATGATCGTCGGACAAACAATAATAATGGGAACTTTCGCAGGACTGCTGTCAATTCCGCTCGGACTTCTGATGGCAGATATCCTGATCGAAGTGATCAATCGTCGCGCATTTGGCTGGAGTATGCAGCATCAGGTACCGGTCGGCGTCGTTGTGCAAGCCATGATACTGGCGCTGGTATCCGCCACTCTCGCGGGACTTTATCCAGCCCGGGAAGCGGCTTTGATTTCGCCCTCAGAAGCATTACGGGAGGAATGAATCAGTGGCATCGAAAAATGCTGTTACATTTCTGTTCTTCGTCATACTGACGATTGTGGGCTGTGGCGAAGAACCGATTCAACCTGGTGCATTGAATCTCTCGACGATTCTCGGCGGGGAAGAAACGACAGGATATCTGCGTGCAGATTCTATTCGACATTTCAGCTTTCCCGATGATCACGGTCCACATCAGTCGTTCAGGAATGAATGGTGGTACTTCACCGGCAATCTCACCGGCAGCGGCGGGAAGAAATTCGGCTATCAGGTGACTTTTTTTCGAACAGCATTGAATCCGCAGGACATTAAGGTAACAGAAGGTCAGACTTCTGCCTGGTCGGTCGATGATATATGGATGGCTCATGCTGCTGTCACTGATATCGAAGGTAGAAAGCACTATGCCACCCAGCGATTCTCGAGAGCTGGCCCGGGTATGGCAGGCGCCATCAGTAGCCCTGTCAGCATCTGGCTTGATGACTGGCAGATTATCGAGGAGTCAAGTGAGACTGAATCGGATGATAGCCTCACCAGGGGCAGCTTTCCCTGGCTGATTGAAATAGACGCTGGAGAATTTTCACTGGCACTCAGTGTCAATGCGGTGAAACCACCGGTTCTTCAGGGGAATCAGGGCCTCAGCCAGAAAAGCGCCACAGTCGGCAACGCTTCCTATTACTATAGTTATTCCCGAATGCAGACATCGGGAACACTGAAAATCAAAGATGAAACAATCAAGGTCAGCGGGAACAGTTGGTTCGATCGTGAATGGAGTACCAGCTCACTCGACGCTGATCAGACCGGTTGGGATTGGTTCTCGCTGCAATTTGACTCAGGTGAAGACCTCATGTATTACCAGCTACGGGACTTAGATGGCAATGCTGACAATTACAGTCAGGGGAGCTGGATCGACGCACGCGGTAACAAGACACCAATATCCGAGCAGCAGATGAGACTGAAAGTCATCAGGCAATGGGCACCTGAAAATGGGCCATCTTATCCTATCGACTGGCAAATGGACTACGGGGATCATAGCTGGATCATAGAAGCCGCAGTGGACGATCAATACATGGACCTGGCAGTCAAATACTGGGAAGGCGCCGTCGAAATTCGCGACCGCGAGACATTGAAACTTGTTGGTCGTGGTTACCTTGAGATGACAAGAATCTCACCCGACTTGAACTGATAAATTAATGGCAACGGAAGCATCAACGGAGACTTAAGACCGATACCATGAACACATACATTGCATTGCTAAGAGGCATTAATGTAGGTGGCAAGAATGTTCTGCCAATGAAGCACCTCGTAACCGTCTTCGAAGAGCTGGGATTTACCGGGATCAGCACTTATATTCAAAGTGGTAACGTGGTATTTCAATGCAAGACAAAGTGTTCTGATAAGACGGTGGAGGAGATGGCAACAACCATACAGACAAAGTACGGTTTCAAGCCACACATCATTCTGCTTCAATTGTCAGCACTGGAATCTGCGTTGGACAACAATCCTTACAAAAAAAATGAAGGCAAAACTGTCCACTTCTATTTTCTGGCTGCCCATCCTGTGGAAGTCAACCTGGACAGGCTGGCACAGCTAAGATCAGCCACCGAAGATTATGAAATGTCTGATGCTGTATTCTACCTTTATGCCCCGGATGGCATCGGTCGCTCAAAACTGGCCGCTGCCGTGGAAGAATGCATGGGAGTTTCAGTCACCGCAAGAAACCTGAATACCGTGAATAAGCTGGTTACCATGGCACAGGGGTGACAATTCTTTCTGCATGATTAAGAAATCAGATATTAATGCTTCACTTGTCAGCGACCTTGTTAAGGATCAATTTCCCCAGTGGGCTCACCTTGCGATCAAACCAGTTCAATTCGATGGTTGGGACAACAGAACCTTCCACCTGGGTGAAGATATGCTGGTTCGACTGCCCAGTGCAGAGGCATACAGCGATCAGGTAGACAAAGAACAGTACTGGCTGCCAAGGTTAGCACCCAGGTTGCCTTTGCCAATACCTGTTCCCCTGTCAAAAGGTGTCCCGGGTCATGGTTATCCCTGGCACTGGTCTGTGTACCGATGGCTCGAAGGAGAATCAGCAACCCTTGAGCGAGTCAACGATCTCCGGTCATTTGCAAACAAGCTTGCACAGTTTCTGAAAGCGCTTCAGCACATTGACGCAACTGACGGACCAGAACCGGGGCCACACAATTTTTATCGCGGTGGTGCACTCACTACTTACGACGCCGAGACCCGGCGGGTTATCCAGGCGCTCCATGACAGAATAGATACTGATGAAGCGACTGCAATCTGGGAAGCATCTCTTGTGACAACATGGCAGAAACCGCCCATCTGGATTCACGGGGATGTAGCGTCCGGCAACCTGTTGGTCAAAGAGGGTCAACTGAGTGCTGTCATCGATTTCGGATGTTCCGGCATAGGAGATCCAGCCTGCGATCTGACGATTGCCTGGACCTTCTTCTCCAGAGACAGTCGGGAATCATTTCGCAGCACCCTCGGACTGGATTCAGCGACCTGGGCAAGAGCCCGGGGTTGGGCTTTGTGGAAATCACTCATCACATGGGCCGAATTCAAGGACACTGATCAAATAAAAGCCAGGACAGCCGCTCGAGTCTTTGAAGCAGTCATCGATGACCACCATCAATTTTCCTGAACCGGACAAACTAATCCGTCTGCTCAACAAGTACCATTATACTCTTAGCGCGATTTCTCGTAATCTGGGTTTA
Source organism: uncultured Pseudomonadales bacterium (assembly GCA_964548025.1). Lineage (GTDB taxonomy): Bacteria > Pseudomonadota > Gammaproteobacteria > Pseudomonadales > Azotimanducaceae > JAHRVQ01. Next base: position 10,015 of record CAZJRI010000129.1, on the reverse strand, counting down.
TGCTAGAACTTCTGCAGTCAAACCATATGCATGCGCTGGTAAATACCTTTTATCAGCGGAATCTGCAGCAGCCCAAAAACCCCTTTCAACCCACCACTTGTGTCGTGCAGAGTTTTGGCATGGGTCAGTGGCTGAAACTGGAACTCGCCAGACGAGGCGGAATTGCAGCAAACATCGAATGTCTTCTGCCCGCAGATATGATATGGCAGTTATACAGATGCATACTTCCGGTAAACCAGCTACCTGCCGAGTCGCCGTTTTCAACGAAGTTCCTGACCTGGCACCTGATGAGCTTACTACCGGAGTGTCGGGAAGAAGAGTTTAGAAACCTTCAGGACTATCTTGGGGGAAGTGGTGATCCCCAACTCAGGCTCTACCAGCTAAGTGCCAGCCTGGCAGGTCTATTCGATAAATATCTTGTCTATCGACCGGACTGGATCACGGCGTGGGAATCGGGCAACCAGATTGAAGTTCAGTCAACGGATCAGAAGTGGCAGGGTATGCTGTGGCGCAGACTCCTGGAATTACCTGGTGTAGACAGAGATCAGCATCGAACCCATGTTCACAGTTCATTCCTTGATAGACTATCAGGACTAACCAGTGCCCCTCAACCACTGCCCGAATCCATCAATATCCTTGGCTTGTCGTCAATGCCTGAGATGCACATGCAAACGCTGCAGGCCATTGCCCGGCTGACCAATGTTGATATCTATTTTCTGAATCCCTGTGAACACTACTGGGGAGATATCATCTCAGAGAAACAACAGTCGAAACGATCTATCCGCAGCCTTCTGAAAGCGACCGGCCCACTTGTCGATGAGGACTACCTGGAGATCGGCAATCCCCTGCTCTCATCGATGGGTAAGCAGGGCCGGGAATACCTTGAACTACTACTCTCGACCGAAGAGATGGCCTCCCAGGAACACTTTGAATCATTCAATGGAAATTCAACGCTCAATCTCGTGAAAAATGACATCCTGAACCTGGTAGATGGTGGGCACCATTCAGATGACAGCATGGATGAAAACGTTAGTGGTGCAACACTGAAAATTCCCAGGGCCGACCGGAGTATTCAGATGCATAGCTGTCATAGCCGAATGAGAGAAATCGAGATCCTTCGTGATCAGCTTCTCGCAATGATTGACGCTGAACAAAAGGAAGGCAGAAACATCAGCCTCAGCGATATTATTGTAATGGCTCCTGATATCAACCAGTATGCGCCATTCATCCAGGCTGTATTTGAGGGAAAACTACATTTTTCCATTACTGACAGGACAATAAAACAGGAATCAGCAACACTCGCGGCCTTCGAGAAGTTACTGGCTCTACCCGAGTCACGACTCTCGGCTTCGGCAGTGATGGATTTTCTTGAAGTGCCAGCTATCGCAGATAAATTCGATCTGGATGAAACTGACCTGTCAACCTTGTTCCACTGGATAAGAGAATCCGGTATTCGCTGGGAGGTGGATGGTCAATCAAAAAGCACTCACTGGGGACTTCCTGCATCAGATCACAATACCTGGGTGTTCGGATTAAAACGATTATTACTCGGTTATGCCATGCAGGTCGATCAGTCAACGGTTTTCAAGGAAATCGCGCCACTTGAAGTCAACCCTTCTGACAGTCATCTCATCGGCACCCTGAGTCGCATTATTGAACTACTTGACAGCTATCGAACCCGCCTGGGACAGTCACATCTGGCCAATGAATGGCTCTCTGTCATCAGTGATCTGATGGCGGATTTTTTCTCTGCGGAGGGTGAAGATGAACTCACCCTCGACAGCATAAGAGCCTCCCTCGCCGAGTTGGTAGAACAAACAGAGAAGACTGATTTCGGAACGCCGATTTCACCGCGCGTATTTCGTCATTGGCTGGACAAACAACTATCAGCCGGTGGAAAAACCCGGGGATTTGTGGGTGGTGGTATCACCTTCGCCACCCTTGTGCCCATGCGAAGTATCCCTTTCGAAATCGTCTGTCTGATCGGCATGACCGACAAAGAATTCCCGAGAGAGGACAAGACGCCCGGATTTGACCTGATGAGTGTGGAATGGCGCAAGGGAGACAGATCTAAACGCAATGATGATCGATATCTCTTCCTTGAGGCCCTGATCTCAGCCGGGCGATATTTCTATATCAGTTTCGAGGGCAGAAGCCAGAAAGACAACAAGGTTAAACCATCATCGGTTTTAGTCAGTGAACTCAGTGATTACCTACAACGTATCTATAAGAAGACCTTCATCACGAATCATCCACTACAACCATTCAGCCCGGACTATTTTCTAGATCAGCACCCCGACCTAGTCAGCTATCAGGAGAACTGGTATCAGGCGAGAAAGAACGAAATTCAGGCAGCCAGATTTGTCGACATCGAAATACCGGAAATTCGGGATAACAAGCTGACCGAACTTGGCCAACTTACAGACTTCTTTCGTCATCCAGCTAAATACTATCTCCGTCATCTTGGCGTTTATTTTGAAGACAACGATGACGAACTCGAAGATACGGAGACATTCGATCTTGATCCACTGCAACGCTACAAATTAGCCGATTCGGCACTAAGGGCAATGATCCACGGTATCCCGCCAGAAACCTGGCAATCCCAACAGCGCGCGATGGGAACCGTAATGGAAGGAATTCCAGGAGAGAATCAACTGGCCCGGGAATTTGAAAAGGCGAATAATGTCTACGATGAACTACGATCATGTCTATCCGACAAAAACTCCCTTAAACCGTCAGCAATCTCAGGGAAACTGACGCTGGGCAACGATTTGCTTTACGGTGAAGTCATGGGATTTGAAAATCGGTACATTGATTTTCGCACCGGTCGACAGGGAAAGCGTCACCTGCTTGAAGCCTGGGTTAACCACCTCTTTCTCAACGCACTGGGATACGATGCGGCAACACCGCTCATATCGACCAACAAGGACAAGATAGTCAGGCAGGTACTCAATCCTCTCTCGAAGGAGGACGCAGCCACCCACATTGAAGCATTGGTTGAATTGTATTACCGCGGTCTATCCGAACCCTTGCCATTTCTGCCAGAAACAAGCTGGAGCCTGTTTGAAAACATGAGGAAGGGTGAAAAACTTGAAACAGCCATGGAAAAGGCGATTCAAACCTATGTACCCGACGAATATACGAGAGCTGAAGGTGGTGATATTAACAACTACAGACTGTTCGTCTTTCCAGATGACCTGACCCAGGAATTCATTGATACGGCCGAGACAATCTATTCCCCTTTATTCGAAAACTGGGAGGATCTCGATTGAAGCCCCTTGTTGCTGAGTCTTTTCCCCTGACCGGACATCGTCTGATTGAAGCCAGTGCCGGAACAGGTAAAACCTACACGATCACCAGCCTGTATTTAAGACTACTGCTTGGTCAGAACGAGTATTCAAGGCCGCTTGCCACCAGCGAGATTCTGGTACTTACATTTACTATTGCGGCGACAGATGAACTGCGCGAACGGATCAGAGACAGAATTAACCGGGCGAAGCAGGTGTTTTCCGGTGAAATCCAAAATACCGATGACGGCTTCATTCAATATCTGGTTGAGAACAGCACTGATGTCGAACGGGATCGAAAACTCCTGGTTAATGCACTCCAGTCAATGGATGAGGCGTCTGTATTTACCATTCACGGTTTCTGCGCAAGGGTGCTGGGTGAACAGTCCTTTGAAACCGGTACACTATTTGACCAGGACCTCGACGCTGACAGAGATCTGCTACTGCAAATGGCGGCCGAAGATGTCTTCAGAGATCCTCTGCTCCTGCTACGTGAACCCCTCAGATCCATCGCACTGAATCTCTGGCATACCCCGGAAGTGCTTCTACAGAAAGTCAAACCCTATTTATTCCGTCATAACCTTTCGATCAGACCCGCTTTTCGTGGCATCGAAAAAGAACTGCAGCAGTTATTCGACGATGACCAACATGCGAAACAGACCTGGCTGGAGGATGATATCTCACAAGTAGTGAGAGATTGTGATTTCAGCGGTAATCGCATGCCAGTGACTCGGCTTGCCGGGATGGATGACCGATGCCGGTCTGATGCCTTCGATCACGAAATGTGGCAACCCTATAGTCAGGAATCACTCGTTAAAGCAACGAAAAAAACGACAGTGCTGCCAGGCCATCCCATTTTCAAATTAATCGACTCCATCTGGCAACGCAGAAATCTCATCGAACAGATCCCGATCAATCTCTGGCACGAGGTTTTCAACAAACTGCAAGAAAATCTTGCCAACTACAAAATTCAACTTGGCCAGCTCACACTGGATGACCTGTTGGTGAAGGTACATTCAGCTCTCACTGGCGAGAATGACCTGCTCGCACGAGAGCTTCGGTCAAAATGGCCGGTTGCCATGATTGACGAGTTTCAGGATACAGATGATCTGCAATATGAGATTTTCACCCACATCTACACCAATCCAGGGGAACAGGGTCTGTTTTTTATTGGCGACCCCAAGCAGGCTATCTATCAGTTCCGTGGTGCCGATGTCTATACCTATGTGAATGCCCGGCGAGAGATCGATACCGAGATCTTTTCCCTCACAACAAACTGGCGTTCGACCCGGTCACTGGTGAACGCCATCAATCACCTTTTTGATCAGCAGCAGATCTTTGGAAATGACGAGGACATACCTTTTGATCCGGCAATTGTTGCACCACCAAACGAACAACGGATATTTACCATAGACGGTGAGATAACCACACCGATCTCACTTTTCACTGTCGCACATGAGGACGGAAGGAAGGACTCAGTCCGATATCTCGCAATGGAATACGCGGCCGAACAAACAGTCATGCTCTTGAACGCTGCGGCGAACGGCAAGGCGCTGATCGATAACAAACCGCTCACCGCTGGCCAGATCGCCTTCCTGGTCCGTGAAAGAAAAGACGCAATCGAGGCACGAGCAGCGCTCGCCAGAAGGAATATTCAAAGTGTCTACGTAACCCAGGAGAGCGTATTAGCCTCGGATACAGCCGATGATCTGAAAATCATCCTGAAGGCAGTTGCCAACCAGACCGACGAAGGTGCGATAAAGGCAGCGCTTGCGACCCCACTCGTTCAGACACCGGTTTCAGAGATTCATGCTCTGAATAACGACGTCATCACCCAACAACGTGTGCTTGAGGAATTTCAGGAATATCATCGACTCTGGTCTGACCATGGCATTGCACCGATGCTTGAATACCTGATTTCAAACAGGCAAATCGCAGAGAAATGGTTCAATCAACCAGAGGGTGAAAGACAGATCACAAATCTGCGGCACCTTGCCGAATTACTGCAAACCCGCGCCACCGCATCACCAGGTATGCATCGTCTCATTAAATGGTTCAATCGCGAAAAACAGTCAGCCGAATCGGTTGCGATGGAAGATCGACAACTCCGCCTGGAAAGTGATCAGAATCTTGTACAGATCGTAACAATGCATATTTCAAAAGGTCTCGAATACGATGTGGTGATACTGCCTTTCGCGGGATTCGGAGGAAGGAAAATACGTTCATCTGATCCTCTCTTGTACCATCTTGCAGAAGGGGACAATTCGTTCAGAACTGTTTTAGATATCAGCACCGCGCAGGACAACAAACAAAAGCACCTGGATGAACAGATCAATGAAGATATGCGTCTGCTCTATGTTGCCATCACCCGTGCACGCTTTAAATGTTTCATTGGTATACCGGTTTTTAAACAGCTAGCGCAAACTGCCCTTGCCAGATTGCTCAATCTATCAGTGACGGATGATCCCTATCCCCAAATAGGATTGCCGCTACCTGAAGACCTGTTCGATCTGAAGAGAGTTGATGCCGCAGGCTTCACTCAATACAAATCGTTTGACGTGGCTGAGGTATTGATTGCGCCACCACGTCGACCGGAAATAACAGATACCTTTCGTCTGCACAGCTATAGTAGCCTGACTCGAATCCTGCACGAGAAAGGCGACTCATCCTCAGCGGATATTCAACCCGGATTTGGTGACGATGACATCGTTAGTGCCGGGATACAATCGACACAGATAAGTGATCGATTTAACTTCCCAAGAGGACCCAGGGTCGGTGTCGCCTTGCACGATCTGCTTGAGCAGCTCGATTTTGCTGCTCCACGGAATGATTTACAGACCTATTGCAGACGCTGCCTTGACCGGTTGGGACTCGGCAATCAGGAAGAGCTCTGGTTGCAGGTTTTAAGTGATTGGTTGATCGACATACTCGAAACACCCATGACGGCAGACAATGGCTTTTCCCTTGCAGATATTCCACAACACAGACGTCTCAACGAGTTGGAATTTTTCTTTCCGGTAAATCTGAGTGCTGATTTTATCAAGGCATTAAGGCAGGCGGGTTATCTCACGTCTGACCTGCAACTCTCCATTCAGAAACTTAAGGGTATGATGACCGGTTATATCGATCTGACTGTTGAACATGACGGCAGGTTCTTTCTGATCGACTACAAGTCAAATGACCTCGGACCAAATGTCGCGGCTTATAATGATGAAGCAATACTTAACGCCATACGCAGTCATCGATACGATTTACAGTATCTGATCTATACAGTTGCGTTGCATCGATACCTGAAACAATGCATCGACGGGTATCGATATGAGCAGCATTTTGGCGGCGTCTACTATCTCTTCCTCCGAGGTATGACGGGTAAATCAGCATCAGGTGTATTTGCCGATAGACCAGCGGCTGCACTGATAGAACAGCTCGACGGGTTATTGCAATGAAGTACGAGTTTCTTGAAACAAAACTGGCTTCCGGTGAACTCAGCCACCTGGATGCTTATTTCGCTGAGTTTATGGCTGATCTGACGGGAACAACCAGCACTGATCTTATCGGTACTTTCGCACTACTCAGCCAGGCGCAATCCAAGCAGCATAACTGCCTCGACTTATCAGGCGCACCAGAAATCAGGGATCAGTTACTATCATTGGACTGCGTGACGGATCGGTCGACGCAGGCAAATCCGGCAACGCCACTGGTCTTATCAGAGAACAAACTCTTTTTACACCGTTTTGACCAGTACGAAGCCAACATCGCCCGCGACCTGATCAAACGAAACACCACAATCGAGGCACCTGAACACTACCGGGATATACTGGACGAATTATTTCCGCCGGTTTCTGAACCAGACTGGCAAAAAGTGGCGGCTTATCACTCCCTGACAAGACAACTCAGTATCATCACCGGCGGACCCGGTACCGGTAAAACCAGCACTGTGGTAAAAATCCTTGTGGCACTGGCAAGATCACACCCTGAGATAATTGTAAAACTCGCAGCACCAACAGGTAAAGCAGCAGCCCGACTGACCGGGTCAATCAAAAAATCATTGTCTGACCTGCCGGAATCACTGAGACATAGCGTTCCAACAGAGGTGAGTACCATTCATCGTCTTCTGGGTCTGAGACGTGACGGTCATTCTTACAGATACAATCAATTTAGTCCGATTACAACTGACCTTTTAATATTGGACGAAGTATCGATGATTGATATCGTCATGTTTGATCGAATAACCAAGGCTCTGCCGGACTCCGCGCGGTTGATTCTACTCGGTGATCCTGAACAATTGCCATCAGTAGAAAATGGTGCTGTGCTAACCGATCTATGCAGTCTTGATCCAGGTTACGATCAGGTGTTTTCCGGGCTAATAGAAAGAAATCTTTCTATCGAGTGTCCAATTGTCGAGGGTAAACCGCACAAACTCACCAATTCATTCTGCCGGTTATATAAAAACTATCGATTTTCCGATGACAAGGGTATTGGCGCGCTGGCATCTGCAATCAGGCACCGAAAGCCAATTGATTTCTCAGACAATGACGAGGTCAGCTTTATCAGTGAGTTCACTGTCGACTCCCTCATTGGCGATATTATGCGACATTATCAGAACTATCTTGAACTGACTAAAACAGAAGCAGACGCTGAACTACTGCTGGAGGCCTTCGACCAGCATCGAATACTGACACCAGTCAGAGAAGGACAGTTCGGGGTATCGGCGCTTAATGAAGCCATTAGCGGGATACTGCATTCTGATACCGAGGCTGATACGCATTACCATGGCAAACCAGTGATGATCACGAAGAACGACTATAATCTCCGTCTTTTTAATGGGGATATCGGTATCTGCGTTAAAAATTCAAAGGGTGATATGGAAGTCGCATTTAAAGGAGAAGACGGAGAAATCCTCTACTATCTTGTCTCCCGTTTACCTGCTTTTGAAACCTGCTTTGTCATGACGGTTCACAAAGCACAGGGTTCAGAATTTGATCAGGTCAGCCTTGTTCTGCCCGAGAATGAGAAGATTACCGACGATCTGATCACCCATGAATTAATTTATACCGGCATTACAAGAACCCGATCACATATCACTATTTACGCCAGGCCAGACTATTTGTCGGCCTGTCTTGATAATTACTCGTCTCGATTGAGCTGCCTGACGAATCGCTTCACTGAACTGCCGGATAACGACAAAGATCAGCGACTGGAACAGATGGATCTCTTCTGACCAACAGCGAGTGAATCTGTTACCTCTTTTCAGATCAAACTATTGCTAAAGCTCCTTATCCACCCACTCAACAACCTGTTGGGTATAAACCTCCGGAAGAGAATGCCCGCTATCGAAGAATCTGATTGTCTTGCTATTGCCAGGTACGCTATCAAATAGATTCTGGGCAGATTCAACCGTATAAAACTGATCTTTTCGCGCCATCATCATCAGGAGTGGTTTGCCTTCAAGACTCCTGACGAAGGTAGATGCCGCAATCATGGCACCAGGCATTTCCGGTATAACGCAGCCAACAATGGTCCGCACGCGAGGTTCACTGGCACCCAGCAGGAATGTCATATGCCCTCCCATGCTATAACCAATAACTCCCACCCTGTTAATATCGATTTCATCCCGGGTTGCCAGGTAGTCGATAGCTCGTCGATAGTCGACTATTGTCTGGGTAACCATATTGGTATAGCGCACACCCCATTGCCGCTGAAACACCATTTCACCTGGATTGACATAATCGTTGTAGACAGCTCGATCACCATGATACTGGGCATCCAGGGCAAGCACAGCATAGCCTTTGTCCAGAAGGCCCTTTGTAACCAGACTGCCGTGATCAAATCCATTCTCCAGCCAGGTTGATTTGTTGCTCGTCAGCCCGTGCAGCAACATCACAACAGGGTAGGGCTTTTGACCAGTCGTTGGAATTGACAGCAACCCAGGTACATTACCGTTATGAAAACTGTCAAAAACAATTCTTTCGAATTCAATCCCTTCGCTCTTGAGTGTACCTGCGGCTCTTACGTTCAATGGGTAGGTCTTGTCGTACATGAAACTTGCGACAAGGATACCGTATGCTTCTTCACCGAGTTCCTGAGAAGAAACAGGTTGAACTAACGTAAAAAGAAGAAATATGGCTACTAGTTTTTTTGGCATCTTTGTCCCCTGTTGAGATCAGTTCTGAGGGTTAAGTTTTTCGAGCAAGTCCATGAGTGTACCAACAATCAATACTAAAGTTTCAGACCGTAAGAAAAGATGGTGCATTTAATCCTTGCGTATTGCCACCTAATCAGCATGATCAAGAGCAACACAACAATGAGCGGACAGTCAAAGTGCATGATCTCATCAAAAAATTCAGTACTCTTTCATGGCTCAGCCTGCTCATCGGTTGCGGCAGTGAAGTAACACCGATATTAAGCTGCGAGTCAGACGATAAGATAAGCCTGATCTGCGACATGCAGAATCCTGAAGATCTGGCCCATATCGTCAATACCGACTTTCTGGTGGTTTCTCAGTTCGGTGCTATGGACGGCTCGAAACCAGGTAATCTGGCCCTGTTTAACATGGTCGACAAAAGCACCACGATCGTCTTCCCCGGCAATATTTCAAGTGCCGCAGGTACCTGGGGAGACCCTGCCTGCCCGTTCCCGTCAACAGACAGCTTTGCACCTCATGGCATTGATCTCATGACAGTCAATGGTGCACTCAGACTACTGGTAGTTAATCACGGTGGCAGAGA
>CAZJRI010000128.1:15466-15725 GCA_964548025.1 uncultured Pseudomonadales bacterium | reverse complement strand
TCGAGATACCACGGTGCGGTGACTATCAGGCTGGGTCAGGCGGTTGACGTCGATCTTGTTAAAACTGAAATGGAGGTTCTCCCTGGAGTGGCTTCCGTTGAGTCAGTTGATAACGGACTTACCGTATTCCCTGAAGAGAACACGGCACTTTTTAGCAAACTGAATGCCTTCCTTTCTGAAAGAGAAATTGACCCGGAGTCGATTTTTCAGGAAAAGGGCAGGCTTGAAGATGTTTTCAGGCAGATAACGACAGGAGAAG
>CAZJRI010000128.1:0-15437 GCA_964548025.1 uncultured Pseudomonadales bacterium | reverse complement strand
TATGAACCATCTCCTGATAATTATTAAACGAGAACTAAGCAGTTACTTTGTCACCCAGCTTGCCTATGTCTTCATTCTGATTTTTCTTATCCTGTCGGGCGTGTTCACGTTTTACATGGGCAATTTCTACGAGCGCGGACAAGCAGATCTGACGCCTTTTTTCAACTTTCACCCCTGGTTATATCTCTTCCTGGTTCCCGCTATATCGATGCGATTGTGGTCAGAAGAGCGTAAATCCGGCTCAATTGAATTGCTGTTAACACTCCCAATTCGAAAGTTGGATGCGGTTGTCGGAAAGTTTATCGCTGCCTGGATATTCACAGGTATTGCGCTTGTATTAACATTTCCCCTGTGGATAACCGTTAACTACCTGGGTGACCCGGACAACGGTGCGATTTTCGCTGGTTATATCGGTAGCTGGTTAATGGCTGGCAGTTTTCTTGCGATTGGCTCCTGCATGTCAGCAGTGAGTAAGAGCCAGGTAATTGCATTTATCGTAACCGGGCTCGTTTGTCTGTTGTTTGTACTTGCCGGATTTCCCATGGTGTTGAATCTTTTCGAAGACTGGGTACCCCTGATTATTTTGGATGCAGTGGCAAGTCTGAGCTTCCTTTCACATTTCAGTTCTATCTCAAAAGGTATGTTGAGCCTTCTCGATATCCTTTACTTTTTGTCGGTTATCGTGGCCTGGCTGGCGGCAACGATGGTGGTAGTAGAAATTAAGCGCGCGAGTTGAATTAAACAATGAAGAATAATCTGAATTCCGGAATTGGTCTTTTACTTATTGGTGTGGGTTTTCTGGTATTTACCATATTAAACAATCAACTATTCTCGGGAGTGCGTCTCGATCTGACAGAGGGCAATCTCTATACATTGTCCGATGGTAGTCACGAGATTGTATCGAGTATTGATGAGCCCCTGAACTTGTATTTCTTCTTCTCTGATGCCGCGAGCAGAGATTTGACCGGGCTTCGGGCTTATGCAAAGCAGGTGGAAGATCTTCTGCGTGAGTATGAGCTCTCAGCAGCAGGGAAGATCAATCTGCAGATTGTCGATCCTGAACCATTTTCTGAAGACGAAGATCTGGCGAATGAATTCGGGTTACAAAGTGTACCGATCAATAGCAGCGGTGAGGAATTGTACTTCGGCCTGGCAGGGACCAACGCACTCGATGATCAACTGGTGATACCGTTTTTTCAACCCGACAAAGAAGCATTCCTGGAATATGAGATCAGCAAGATGCTGCAGAGCCTGGTGGTACCGGCTAAACCCGTTGTTGGCATCATGTCGTCGATCAAGGTTCAGGGTGATGTCAATATGCAAACTTTTCAGACGACGCCTGCCTGGACGATTGTCGATCAGATCGGCCAGCAATATGAGGTTAAAACTGTCGAAGCATCGATCGATAGAGTACCTGATGATATCGATTTGTTGATTATCATCCACCCCAAGAACCTGGCTGACGAGACCCGATATGCCATTGATCAATTTGCAATGACAGGCGGAAGGTTGCTGCTGTTTGTTGACCCAATGGCAGAGCAGGACAGACCTGCATCGCCAAATCCAATGATGCCGGGTCCCCAGTCACAGCCCTCTGACCTGAATTCATTAACATCAGCCTGGGGTGTATCACTAAGAGAAGGTGTTGTGCTGCTGGATGCGCAGAGTGCGCTTACTGTAGGTGGCGGCCCAACCGGCCAACCGGTCCGACATCTGGCAATCCTGGGTATGGGACCTGCAAATTTCTCAAGTGATGATGTGACGATTTCTCTGCTGGAGACAATTAATTTTTCGAGCGTAGGGATTCTGGATATTAACGATGAGGTAGAAACTGATATCAATCCGCTGATTCAATCCAGCGTCTATGCGCAGGCGACCGAGGCTATGGCACTTCAGTTTCTTTCGGACCCGGGTGATTTACAGAAAGGATTTGAACCTTCAGGAGAAGTCTACCCATTGGCGGTTCGCCTGGGCGGCAAAGCGGTATCCGCATTCCCCGATGGTATGGCTGATGCTGGTGAAGAGAAGACACATATTGCTTCAACAGAAAATCTCAACGTTATTGTTGTTGCAGACACGGATATGCTTGCTGATCGTTTGTGGGTTCAGGTTCAGAATTTCTTTGGTCAGCGGATCGCAAGCCCCTGGGCCAACAACGGTGATCTCGTGATCAATATTGTGGACAACCTGGTTGGCAGTGCCGCATTGATCAGTGTTAGAAGCAGAGGTCGTTTTTCAAGACCTTTCGACGTTGTACAGGATCTCAAGCGTGAAGCTGAAGCAAGATATCTGGAGAGTGCGAACAATTTGCAGGCCGAGCTTACTGAGACTGAGAATCAGTTGAGCGCGCTGGAGACAACCCAGAACGAACAGGGGCTTGTCAGTCTGTCGACAGAACAGGAAGAAGCACTAATCCAGTTCCAGCAGGAAAAACTGAAAATCAGAAAACAGTTAAGAGACGTAAGACATCAGCTTGATAAAGATATAGAAGGATTGGGGTCAACGCTTAAATTCCTTAATATCGCTTTGATTCCAATTCTGCTCACTCTGATGTTATTGATGTTCAACTACCTCAGAATCGCAAGAGGATCCAGCCATGAATCGTAACTGGATAGGTGGTCTCAGTATTGCGATTATCGTGATGATCGCCATTGTGATGGTGAGTAGTATCCCGCGGGATGACAGGGACCAGGAACTTGGGAAGTTGGTTCTGCCGGGGTTGAAGACGGATCTGTCGCGCATTGAAAAAGTGATAGTTAGTGGGGAAGATGCAAGCAGCAATCTACAACTGACCGAAGGGAAATGGCTGGTTGCTGAACGTTTTCAATTCGAGGCTGATTCAGACAAGCTAACGGATTTGCTGAAGTTATTAGCAGCATCAAAGCTTCAGGAAAGAAAAACCGGCAAACCTGAAAATTTCAGTCGTTTGGGTGTTGAAAAAGGAACGACTGTTCGATTGCTCGCTGGAGACAAGGTCTATCTGATCCTGGTTGGTAAATCAGATCCAAACAGAGACGGCCATTATGTTCGATTATACAAACAGGACAGCGAGGATTCGTTATCACCTCTAAACCAGGTGTGGCTGACAGATTCTGAACTGGACGTACCAGCCGATCCTTCGTCATGGCTTGCAAAAGAAGTGCTGGATGTAGAAGCCGAGAAAATACAGGGTGTTGAACTCAACGATGGTAAGGACGTGCTCAAGATTTCAAGGAAAGACGGTGCGCTTCAAATAGAGGATCTTGCCGCTGGCGTCGAACTGCAGTATTCGACCGTTGTGGATTCAATTGGCCGGGCACTCTCCAATGTCAGAATGGAGGATGTCGTGCCGATGGAACAGGTTGATTTTACCGCATCCAATCAGGCTGTATTCAGTCTGGATGATGAAACCGAAATAAAAATCCAGATAGTGGAAGAGAATGGCAGTTATTGGCTTCGACTGATTGATCATGAGAAATCTGACTGGGCGTTTCAAGTCAGCCAGGTTGTCTACAAAAATCTTACAAAACGCCTGGAAGACTTCATAAAACAGGAAGAGGTAGAGGCTCAGCCCGGATAACTCGACAAAGCGATGGTTCAGTTTCGAAGAAGCTGACTATCACCAGGATGAGCGCATTCCGTTACGGCAACGAAACACCTGAACTCGCGTTCTCATAGCATCTACGAATCCTGGCTACTGATCAGGTAAATTAATTACAGGTCTGGGCTATGTCTCGATGATTGCGAGAACCTGATCCTCTTCTACGCTATCCTCTTCTTTCACCAACAGTTCTTTGATAGTGCCTGCGCAGGGTGCTTCCACCGGGATTTCCATCTTCATCGATTCAAGAATCATGATGACGTCTTCAACTTCCACTTTGTCACCGACTTTTAGTTCTATTTTCCAGACGTTTCCGGTTATTTCTGATTCAACTTCTTGTGCTGCCATATTGATAACTTATTCTATGATTGATTGATATGCGGTAACTCTGAGTTCCCGCCTGATTGGATATGATGATGAAGGTAGTAATTGGGTTAACAAGATTACGAGCATGTCTTCTTCAGGGTCAGCCCAGAAGTAAGTGCTCGCTGCACCACCCCATGCAAATTCCCCTGGGCTTCCAAGAATCTGTGCCGTTGCCGGGTTCAGCATGACCGAGAAGCCCAGGCCGAATCCAATGCCATCGTAGGGGGTCTCGCTGAATACAGCCTGCCCCATGCTTGTCAGATCTCCGTTGTTAGGCAGGTGGTTGCTTGTCATCAGCTCGAGTGTCTTGCGACCAAGAATCCTCACGCCCTCAAACTCGCCCTTATTCAGCAACATCTGCCCGAACCTGAAATAGTCATGGATAGTTGAAACAAGGCCACCACCGCCGGAGTGCAGGCCGCGCTTTTTCAGATAGATACTTGATTCCGGGGAATCTACAAGCCGCATGCCATCGTCGTCAGTATGCTCATAGTTGGCAGCAAGTCGATGTACCTTTTCTTCCGGGACGTGGAAGTCGGTATCATCCATGCCGAGGGGTTCAAATATCTGTTCGCAAAGAAATTCGTCGAATGGCGTATCCGATATTTTCTGCACCAGATAACCGCAGACGTCTGTGGCAACGCTATAGCTCCACCTCGAGCCGGGTGTAAACAGGAGAGGAATGTCCGATAGCTTCTCTATCATTTCTTCGAGATCTGAAGACTCTTCAACCTGCTGATCCCGGTATATGGCATCGACCGGCGTATCTCGCATGAACCCATAGGTGAGACCCGATGTATGGGTGAGCAGATCACGGATAGTCATTTCTCTGTCAGTGGCGACATTGCCTGATTCTGCATAGACCTTGAGATCTTTGAATCGGGGAATATAACGCGACACCGGATCATCCAATTGAAAATTACCATCTTCATACAACATCATGAGTGCGGTACTGGTAATTGGCTTGCTCATCGAGTAGATACGAAAGATCGTATCGTCAGACATATCTTTGTCTGCCTCGATGTCCATCTTTCCCTGGCATTGCAGATGGGCAATTCTGCCTTGCCGCGCGACCAGGGTGATGGTACCGGCCAGTTTGCCCTCATCAATGTATCTTTTGGTCAGATGATCTATCTTGTAGAGTCTGGCACCGGACAAACCCACATCTTCGGGCGTGACCTTCATGGGTCGATCCCGGTATCAGCCAGTTGGTTCATAAGTCTCAGGTTCATGTTGAGGTCTTATCCGTCGAACATGATCACATGACGTGCTTCCTGCCCCGACTTCAGAGCGGTCAGCGCGTCATTGATATCAGCAAGCTTGATATGTTTGGAAATCATCTGATCAAGGTGTAGTTTGCCGTCGAGATAGAAGTCGATGAAACGAGGCATATCAACTCGGAATCGGTTTGACCCCATGTTGGATCCCTGGATCTTTTTCTCTGCAAGAAAATCAACGCCGTGGAGTTCGACCATCGTACCAACAGGAATCATACCGATAACCGTCGAGACACCACCTGGTCCCAACATCTGGAAGGACTGTTCTGCCGTAATCTTCAGACCGATGGCTTCAAAGGTATAGTCGCAACCACCCTGAGTCATCTCGATAACCTCCTGTACGGCATCGCCTGAGCTCGCATTGACGGTATGTGTGGCACCCACGGCTTTACCCAGTTCCAGTTTGGAATCGATCATATCAACAGCGATGATCTGTGCCGCACCGGCAATTGCAGCGCCATTGATTGCAGCCAGTCCAACACCGCCGCATCCGATTACAGCAACCTTTGAGCCTGGTTCTACTTTGGCCGTGTGGAATACAGCACCAACGCCGGTCGTGGTGGAACAGCCGATCAATGCAGCGCGATCCATTGGCATATCCTCCCTCACTTTGACCAGTGCGTGTTCGTGTATGAGCATCAACTCTGCGAAAGATGAAAGATTGAGGAACTGATGAATCGGGTTCCCATCCTGGGAAATTCGAGATTCCTCTTCAGCCTTTCGAGACACCTCCGGCGAACTACATAGCGACATATGCCCGGTCAGACACTTGTCGCAGTGACCGCAGAATGCAGACAGGCAGGTGATAACACTGTCACCTTTTTTAACGTAGCTGACATCAGATCCCACTTCTTCGACGATACCGGCACTTTCATGACCGAGGATTGTCGGCAACATATAGGGATATGATCCATCCATGAAGTGCAGATCACTGTGGCAGACACCCGCCGCAACCGGTCTGACGAGGACTTCTCGCGGACCTGGTTTGGAGATCTGGACTTCTTCTATTTCAAGGGGTTTGTTCGCCTCGCGTAGTACCGCTGCTTTCATGATCCTTATCCTGTGACAATTTATGCTTGGCTGCAAAAATATCACGAATATGCCGCGAAAATCCATGTGATGAGATTGAATATTGTATTGATGATCATTTACCTGAATGTCATAAAATAGAATCATGGAGAAGCAATTCATCATTGCCCTGGGATCAAATCTGGGCACACCGGAGAACAATCTGCTGCAAGCGATTAAGAGATTGCAGATGGATCTGGGTCAAAATCTGAGGCATTCGTCATTGTGGCTGTCTGAACCCCAGGGTCCGATGAAGGATGCGGGTACCTTTTTGAATGCGGTGGTTGTGGGTCAAACGAACCTCGATGCCCATGAATTGCTGACTTTGACACAGGCAATAGAAGTTGAGATGGGAAGACCGCCGGATCATCGCAGTCATGAATCTCGTACGATTGACCTGGATATCATAGCACTCGCCGATCTTGTGCTTGATGAACCGAAATTGTGTATACCCCATCGTCACGCACATGAGCGTTTGTTTGTTTTGCAACCGCTTGCTGAATTATTGCCGGAACTGGTATTGCCCGGTCAGAAATTGAACATTCTGCAACTTATCGATCTGGCGCCGCCGATGGAGATCAGTCGTCAACCTCAGCCACCATTTTAGGATGGGGGTTTGATGGTGCTGTCACGGGTGGAATCAAAGTCAGCTTGACCAGGTCGCAGATGGCTTCACACAGGTCTTCAATCTTCTTGGGTTTTGACTTCTTTTGAACCAATTTTCGAATATCTCCAAGACCATCTTCCAACTCATCAATCCTTGCATTCGATCTCTGCAACTGGGTTTCGAGGGTTTTGGTGCGGGTGTTTATTTCATTCATCTCCTGAGAGGTGAGAACTATTCTGCGCTTCGCCATTCCTGTGTCCTTGGAAAAGTTGTCTTTGACTGCGGCGCTCATCCAAAGCGCCTGAATCCCGGGGTGCAGGGAAAGCTTAGTTCACATTTTGCTTTTCGCAAGTTATTAGCTCTGAAGTATTCTGGAATCTCCTTGCCAATACTTGTCCCTGAGCTTTCTCTTATAAAGTTTTCCTGTCGGGTGTCTGGGCAGTTCATCAATAAAGTCGATGGACCTCGGGCATTTCACATGAGAAATCGCGTCTCTGCAGTAGCTGATGAGTTCAGCGGCTAACTCGTCATCAGCATCCAGTGGATCGCATAATTCAACAACAGCCTTGACCTCCTCACCGAACTCTTCATTGGGTACGCCGAAGACCGCAACGTCTGCCACCTTGTCGTGATTGATCAGAACGTTTTCACTTTCCTGTGGGTAGATATTCACGCCGCCGGATATGATCATGAAGGACTTCCTGTCTTTCAGATATAGATATCCCTCATGATCGACATAGCCGATGTCTCCCAGGGTCGACCAGCCTTGTTCATTCTTGGCCAATCTCGTCTTTTCGGGATCCTTGTAATAACTGAAATCGGAGCCCTTTGCGAAATAGACGGTACCCAAGGTGCCGGTTTCCACTTCCTCGTCTTGCTCATCGAGAATGTGGATTTCTCCGTGGATCGCCTTGCCCACACTCCCCTTGTGACCGAGCCATTCTTCAGTTGTGATGGCAGTTGAGCCATTGGCCTCTGTACCTGAATAGTATTCGTAGAGATTAGGGCCAAACCAGTCAATCATTTTCTGCTTGATCTCGATTGGACACGGAGCTGCGGCATGAATTACGTATTTGAGACTCGAAACATCATATTTTGACCTGATACCGGGAGCCAGTTTCAACATGCGCACGAACATGGTCGGCACCCACTGGCTGTGGGTAATTTTCCCAGTTTCTATCAGTTGCAGAGCGGTCTCAGGCTCAAACTTTTCCATGATCGTCGCAGTACCGCCAAGGCGAGTAACCATCATGTTGTAGCGAAGAGGAGCGGAATGATACAGAGGTGCGGTTGACAGGTAGCGGGTGTTCTCAGAGATGTCGTGCAGTTTCACTCTAGTTTTAAACAAGGTCGAAACCGTTCCAAGTGCTGAATGTTCCAGGGGAAATCTGACACCCTTTGGAAGGCCTGTGGTGCCGGATGAGTAGATCATTTCAGCCCCTTCGCATTCGTCATCGATAGGCGTCTCAGGGTATTTTGCAATTGCTTTTTGCCAGTTGGTCGTGTTGCTGTTCTTGCCATCCACCACGAAAACCAAGAGATGTTTCAACTTGGACAGATCGATCCGCTCGAGATACTGCTCAGCAGTAACCAGAAGTTTAACGTCGGAGTTTTTCAGGATGTATTCAATTTCCGAATTCTGAAAAAGGATACTGATAGGTGTGTAGTACAAGCCTGATCGTTGCGCAGCCCAGGTAATCTGCAGGAAGCAAACGTGATTGTGGAGCAGGATGGCGATGCCGTCGCCTGGCTTCAGACCGTAAGCGCGAAACAGATGTGCTGCCCGGTTCGACTGTTCCTCCAAATCCCGATAGGTTACCTTCTGATTGGAAGCCGCCATACGATAGGCGGTCTTGTCACCCCTCTTAAGGGCGTGAATTCCCGGGTTCAATTGAGTGTCTTAGTCGGTCTTTTTTGGCGTGAAAGCAGGTGCTGGAAAGGTAGAAATATTGTTGCCCTTCGCTTCGGATATCTTGCCGACACCTTCTTTTGCCACCTCGTCTATCCGAACGATTGCCTGCATCGGTATATAACTTCGACTGACGCCTTCAAATTCGGATTTCAATCTCTCTTCTGCCGGGTCAACGAGCATTTGTGATCGTTCCCCGAAGATGAGTTCTTCGACTTCCACAAATCCGTACAGATCGCTCTGGTAGATCTGATGAGCGTAGATCTCGTAGATCTGGCCCTGATTGAAGAAAATGACTTTATAAATTGGTGTATCCGACATGGTCCGAAACCTTGTGTGATAAATACAGTGTTCGATTTCCACCGAACAATGTCAACATTTTGGTAAATATGGTTGCTTCTGGCTAAATTTCAAGGTCTTTTTCGCTACCCCTGTTTATTTGTGGTGACTATAATGTCGCGGTTTTTTTAACGATTCCTGAAGACGTGCCCAAAGTTCACATCAAAACCCATGGCTGTCAGATGAATGAATATGATTCATCCAGAATACTCGATCTCCTAAATGAGACTCAAGGATATACGCTGACAGATATAGAAGAAGATGCAGATCTTCTGGTACTTAATACCTGTTCTATAAGAGAAAAAGCCCAGGAGAAGGTATTTCACCAGCTTGGCCGATGGCGAGCATTGAAGGAGAAGAATCCGGCTCTTGTGATCGGTGTTGGCGGGTGTGTGGCCAGCCAGGAAGGGAAAGCGATAAGTGAAAGAGCTAGATTTGTCGATGTGATATTCGGTCCACAGACCCTGCATCGCTTACCTGAACTCATCGAGCAGACTGGCGAAACCAGGTCAGCGGTTATTGATATCAGCTTTCCTGAGATCGAGAAATTCGATCGTCTGCCTGAACCATCTGTTGACGGTCCCAGTGCATTTGTCTCCATCATGGAAGGATGCAGCAAGTACTGCACGTTCTGTGTCGTACCTTATACCCGTGGTGAAGAAGTCAGCCGACCCGTGAATGATGTTCTGCTGGAGATTCTGCAACTTGCTGAAAAAGGTGTGCGAGAGGTAAACCTGCTGGGTCAGAATGTAAATGCCTACAGGGGTGATACAGGCGAAGGTTCATCTGCAGATCTTGCCTATCTCATCAGCATCATCGCGGATATTGAGGGTATTGATCGAATTCGCTATACCACGTCTCATCCTGTTGAATTTTCAGATAGCCTGATTGATGTCTATGCGGAGGTACCGGAGTTGGTGAATCACCTTCATCTGCCTGTTCAGAGCGGGTCAGATCGTATCCTGGCTAAAATGAAGCGAGGTCATACTATCCTCGAATATAAGTCCAAAATAAGGCGATTACGAAAGATAAGGCCGGATATCAGCATGTCCTCGGACTTTATTGTGGGTTTCCCCGGTGAGACTAACGATGATTTTGAGGCGACGATGAATTTGATCGCTGAAATCAATTTCGATCAGTCCTTCAGTTTTATTTTTAGTGCCAGACCCGGCACCCCGGCAGCAGATTTCAAAGATGAAACACCGGAAGAAACCAAGAAGGAAAGGCTGCAACTGCTTCAGGCGAGAATAAGTAATCAGGCGATGAAAATCAGCCGTGATATGGTCGGCAGTCGTCAGAAAGTGCTGGTGATGGGGATCTCCAAGAAAGATCCCGGACAGCTCCAGGGAAGAACCGAAAACAATCGAGTCGTTAACTTCAGATCAACAGATATCAGCCTGGTGGGACAGTTCGTAGAGGTCGCCATTAGTGAGGCATTACCAAATTCTCTCAGAGGTGATGTTTTTGAGTGAATACCCTGTTTGTATAATTCCAGATGGATAGTTTGAACCCATATAAGGCGCACTTATGGGTACAAGGGATATAAATAGTTATTGAGTATTGTGCACTATCGATAGGTGGGTATATCCTAGCTTCAAATAAAACATCCAGAACCTGATACCGCGAAAACTAATCTGTCACCGAAATTGGACGCTCAAAGTCAATCACACCAGTTGAAACTGGAACCAAACGATAGTAACCAGCTCGCGAGTCTTTGTGGACCCTTCGATGCACACTTACGTCAGATTGAAAAGCGTCTTGGCATCATAATCAAGAATCGTGGTAATGATTTTCAGTTGATTGGCGACAAGGAAGTTGTGCTCGCTGCTGACCGGATTCTGAATCACCTCTATCGCGAGGTAATCAGCGGGACCAATCTCACTGCTGATACGGTACATCTGTTCCTTCAGGAATCTGGCGTTGACGCGCTGATGGAACAGGACGCTGAAGAATCAAGTGATCTCATCATCACCAGGAAGAAAAGTGTCAAGCCCAGAGGCAGAAACCAGGTAAATTACATACGTTCTATTCGCAGTAATGACATTAACTTTGGCATCGGCCCGGCTGGCACAGGTAAGACATATCTGGCGGTTGCAAGTGCCGTTGAGGCGATGGAACAGGAGAGAATCAGGCGAATTCTCCTGGTTAGACCAGCAGTTGAAGCCGGAGAAAAACTTGGATTCCTGCCTGGTGATCTGAGTCAGAAAATAGATCCTTATCTTCGACCCTTGTACGACGCATTGTACGAATTGATCGGTTTTGACAGAGTAGAAAAACTGATTGAGAAAAATGTGATAGAAATAGCCCCGCTTGCCTACATGCGTGGCAGAACACTGAACGATTCATTTATCATCCTTGATGAAAGTCAGAATACCACGATGGAACAAATGAAAATGTTCCTG
This sequence comes from uncultured Pseudomonadales bacterium, assembly GCA_964548025.1. Classification (GTDB taxonomy): domain Bacteria; phylum Pseudomonadota; class Gammaproteobacteria; order Pseudomonadales; family Azotimanducaceae; genus JAHRVQ01. Next base: position 3,889 of record CAZJRI010000128.1, on the reverse strand, counting down.
ACGCGGGTGGGATTTGGTTCAACGGTGGTCGTCACAGGCGATATCACACAGGTTGATTTACCCCATAAGGTAAAATCGGGCCTGCGTCATGTTCTTGGGGTGCTGAAAGACGTAAATGGGATCTCATTTACCCGCTTCAAACCAAAAGATGTCGTGCGACATCCGCTGGTTCAGAGAATAGTCGAGGCATATGAAGAGTACGAATCGGAATCGGGGGATGTCTCAAAAAGTTGATGTCGTATGGGGTTTTGACTGGCAGCCATCGATGCCGGATGACAGTTTCATTATTAATTGGGCAGAGCGTGCCCTGGCCGAATGCGCCACGGAAGGGGAATTTAGCGATGCTGCTGAAGTTACAATCAAGATCGTTTCCCGGCAGGAAATGACTGAGTTGAATTCCAGCTACCGGGATATGGATAAGCCCACGAATGTGCTCTCATTTCCACTCGATGTGGCAGCGGAAGAGGGTAGACGACTGCTGGGAGATATCGCAATATGTATGCCTGTTGTTCTGGCGGAAGCAGCAGAACAGGGTAAATCGCAGGAGGCGCATTTTGCTCATATGATAGTGCACGGCGTTTTGCACTTAAGTGGTCTTGATCATCTGAACGACGATCAGGCTGCTGAAATGGAGAGAATTGAAACCAGGATATTGAATATCGGCGGCTTTCCTGACCCCTATTCAGAAGATCTGGTATGAGTAATACAGGAAGGACAGACAATGAGTGAGGAAGGCTCAAACGGTGACCAGAGAAGTTGGCTGGAACGTTTGTCTCAGGCGATTACAGGAGAGCCCAGTTCCCGTTCGGAATTAATCGAATTGCTGAGATCCGCCGAGCAGAGAAGTCTGCTTGATGCCGAAGTTCTAAGTATCATTGAGGGTGCATTGACGGTATCTGAAATGCAGGCTCGGGAGATAATGATTCCCAAGTCGCAGATGATTGTCGTCAGGCTGGAAATGATACCCGAAGAGTTTCTGCCGATTGTCATTGAATCCGGGCACTCCCGTTTTCCGGTGCTGTCTGATAATCCCGATGATGTGGTAGGCATTTTGTTGGCGAAGGATCTGTTGTCGCTTGCGATCAGAGACAAAAAGTCCCGATTCAGCATGAAAGATCTGCTGCGACCCTGCACGGTCATTCCGGAGAGTAAGCGGGTCAATGTACTGCTGCAGGAGTTCAGGGCCACTCGAAACCACATGGCCATCGTCTATGATGAATATGGAGGTGTTTCCGGCATAGTCACCATTGAGGATGTGTTGGAACAGATTGTCGGGGATATCGAAGACGAATTCGATTTTGGCGAAGAAGACTATATTCTGAAACATGCTGAAAATGATTATTCGGTAAAGGCATTAACGCCTGTTGATGAGTTCAATTCCGTTTTCTCGAGTAAGTTTTCCGACGAAGAATTCGACACCATAGGTGGTGTGGTGATACATCACTTCGGGCATTTGCCGAAAAGGGATGAGCGAGTTGATATAAATGGATTCAAGTTCAAGGTGTTGAATGCAGACAATCGAAGAATCAAGTTGCTTCAGTTAACGCCTCCGGTAACAAAACCATAAACAAGCCCTTGATAAACATCTTTACGACCAGGCTGAGGGATTATCCGCTTCTGGCGGATGGCATGTCTTTGTTCGCTGGATGCATCTATCCTCTATCGCTGGCTCCATTCGATTACTGGGCAGTAGGAATGCTGTCCGTTGTGGTACTGCTTATCAGCATTGGTTTTGCTTCTGTCTGGCGGGGAGCATTCAGGTTCTATCTTTTCGGTATTGGCATGTATGCAGTAGGTGCCTCGTGGGTATATGTTTCCATTCATGAACATGGAAATGCATCTCCCGTGCTGGCAGGCAGCCTGGTTGCTCTTGCCTGCATCGGTGTATCTCTCCCGATGTTGTTCCAGGGATATCTTTATCAGCGGTTCTTCAGGGCAGGGGTCATGGGTCCTTTGATGGGATTTACCGCTCTATGGCTGGCAAAGGAGTGGATTTTTACCTGGTTTCTGACCGGCTTTCCCTGGTTATTTGCGGGATATGGCCATCTTGAAACACCCCTTGCAGGTTATGCACCGTACCTGGGTGTGCTTGGCGTGGGTTTTATGACGGTGCTAAGTGCATGCCTGGTCTTTATCAGCATAAGTACAGACAAGCGCCAGCATCAGGCCTTGGCGATTGGATCACTTCTGTTTATCTGGATCACAGGATTCGGGCTATCCAAAATTGAACTTGTATCAGAAGAGGGTGGTGAGGTTAGTGTCAGCCTGGTTCAGGGCAATATTGATCAGAAGGTTAAGTGGCAAAGAGAAATGCGATGGTCAATTATTCGAACCTATGTTGAACTGACAGCAACAGAATGGGGCAGGCAGGTAATTGTCTGGCCGGAAGCTGCCATACCCGCATTGCGACAGAATGTAGCGGAATTGTTGGACGAGTTGGATGCAAAGGGGAAAGAAGCAGGATCCACACTGGTGCTGGGTCTTCCCGACCAGGATGAAGAGGGGAATATTTTAAATGCTGCGATAGCAATTGGCGACGGTCAAGGTGAGTATTTCAAAAGGCGGCTGGTTCCATTTGGCGAATATGTTCCTCTTGAAGGAATTTTGCGTGGCTTGATTGATTTATTCGATCTGCCTTCGTCGCATAATGAAGAAGGACCCTGGATTCAACCGTCTCTCAGAGCGTCCGATCTTAAGCTTGCGATGTCAGTCTGTTACGAAATTGTCTACCCGGATCTGGTCAGGAATAACCCCGAGGCGCCTGATCTGCTCGTTACTATCAGCAACGATACCTGGTTTGGCGACTCCATAGGTCCTCTGCAACATATGCAGATGGCAAGGATGAGAGCACTGGAAAATGGTCGATATCTGATTCGCGCAACCAATGATGGTGTATCCGCGCTGGTGGATCACAGGGGCAGGGTTGTTGGCAGACTACCTCAGTTTGAAGCGGGTGTTTTGAGGGGCGAGGTGAGAAAAATGTCCGGTATTACTCCGTTCGTCCGTTTCGGTCATATCCCCATCCTGGTTTTGGGCGTTTTGCTGATAGTGGGGCAGCTGGTCTCGCAACGTCGGGGTACTCGTTGAGGTGGAGCTCTCTTTCGAAAATCAGATTCTTTAGATGTTTGATCGACTCCTTCTTTTCCAGGTTGGCTTCAATCTGCTCCTTGAGAGAAGCGATCTGCTCCCGCAGTTCTTCTTTGTGGTACTGAACCAGTTGAGCGTTTAGCCTGACGAATGGTCGACGATTATTATTCATTGAATGTGGATCTTCGTTAAATTCACGGTGCCCTATATAAAATCTAGCTGCCAATTGGGCATTTGCCCAGCTAATTGCCAGCCCGAGTGGCAATTAGTGGTTATCCTCATTAGCGATGCCCAAATGTTGAATTGGATATCACCGTAATGGATGATCAGGTAGAATCCCCGTTTCGATTTTTTTAGTGTAGAGAGAAGATGGCCAACCGGAGACAACATCCCGCATTTTATGATGCCCTTGCAACGGAAAGGGATGTACAGCGGTACTGGCAGGAACAAGGCACCTTTGAGGTTTCTGAGAACAGTACAAAGCCAAAATTTTATTGCCTGGCTATGTTTCCTTATCCAAGCGGTCAGTTGCATATGGGCCACGTCAGGACCTATACGCTTGGGGATGTTATTGGCCGATTTCAGCGTTTGCAGGGCAAAAATGTGCTCAATCCAATGGGCTGGGACGCTTTTGGCCTGCCTGCAGAGAATGCAGCCATAAAGCACTCAACGGAGCCTGCCAAATGGACCCGGTCCAATATCGAACATATGAAAACCCAGATGCAGAGTCTTGGATTCTCGTACGACTGGAGCCGTGAACTCGCGACCTGTGATCCTGAATATTATCGCTGGGAACAGTGGT
>CAZJRI010000127.1:6291-15849 GCA_964548025.1 uncultured Pseudomonadales bacterium | reverse complement strand
AACACCGGTACGATCGGTCCGGCGAACACCGGAATCCAGTATCTGGCGCAACTGGTTCAGATAGTTGTTCATAACTGATGCTTTATCCTGCTAACCACATTTTGAATCACCACAGGAAAGGCAGGTCATACAGCCGTCCATCAGCACCATGGCTTGAGTATTGCACTTCTTGCATAGTTGCGCGCCGGGCGGGTAGCCTGCCACTTCACCAGGATCTTCAGCGTTTGCAGCACCACCTTCCAATGCAGCTCTTTTCTCTGCAAGGAGTTCTTTATGTGCTTCACTCAACTCCTCATCTTCGATCAGGCCGCTTTTCTTCATGTGGGTTTCTAGCACTTCGCCAATTTCAGCGACCAGTGAAGGCATAAATCGCCCACCTTTCTTAAAGTATCCACCCTGGGGGTCGAAAACCTGTTTTAACTCATCAACAAGAAAGGTTGCATCTCCACCTTTGCGAAATACTGCGCTAATAACGCGAGTCAGCGCCAGTACCCACTGAAAGTGTTCCATGTTTTTTGAGTTTATAAATATTTCAAACGGATATTCCTGTTCGTGTTCTGTATCGACGTTCAGGACGATGTTGTTGATCGTGATATAAAGTGCATGATCGCTTAACGGGGTTTTTATCTTGTAGGTGTATCCCTTGAGTTCCTCCGGTCGCTTGATTTCCTCATGCATCACCTCTCTTGGATCAACAATTTCGGGTTCTTCCTCTTTCTTAACACCGTATTTTACTATTTTGCTATCAATTTTTATTGCCATGGTCGTGTCCATCTTCAGGATCAATTTAGAATTTGCCGTAGTAACCTTCTTTGAGTGCATCGAATAGATTTGCGGCTGTATGTAACTCACCGTCGTATTCGACTTCTTCGTTTCCCTTTACTTCGATCATCGAACCATCATCCAATGTGAACTGGTAGATCGTGTTTTCAAGATCTTCCTCTTTTACCAGTACACCCTGGAATGCCTCCGGATTGAATCGGAAAGTCGTGCAGCCTTTCAGGCCCTGATCATAGGCGTATAGATAGATATCTTTAAATTCCTCGAATGGGTAGTCCGTCGGGACATTTGCTGTCTTTGATATGGACGAATCTATCCATCTTTGCGCTGCCGCCTGAACATCTACATGATTTATCGGACTGATATCGTCTGCAGTTTTAAAGTATTCAGGCAGTTTTTTCGCAGGGTCATCGCTATAGGGCGCTGCTGATGGATTGATCATCGCGCGATATGCGAGCAACTCAAACGAATAGACATCCATTTTCTCTTTAGTCTTCCTGCCCTCACGAATGACGTTGCGTGAATAGTGATGGGCAAAACTCGGCTCAATCCCATTGCTGGCATTGTTTGCAAGCGATAAAGAAATAGTGCCTGTTGGGGCGATCGAACTGTGATGGGTGAAACGACTGCCAGTTTCCACCATCTCCGCAACCAGTTCAGGATTAACACCGGCAACTTTCTGCATGTAGCGACTATATTTGGCATGCAAAACCTTGCCTTTGATTTTGTCCCCGAGCTTGAATCCATCATCCGACATTTCCGGCCTGAGTCTTAACATTTCACCGGTGACTTCGAATTCTTCCTCCATGATTGGCGCGGGTCCTTTCTCCCTGGCGAGGTCCAGGCCTGCCTGCCAACCGACAATTGCGAGTTCTCTTGTGACCTCTTCGGTGAAGGCAACAGAATCCTCATCACCGTAGGACATGCCCAGCATCGTAATGGTTGATCCCAATCCGAGATAGCCCATGCCATGACGACGCTTTCGCATGATTTCTTCGCGCTGGCGTTCCAGTGGTAAACCGTTAATTTCGACAACGTTGTCAAGCATACGTGTGAAAACAGAAACCACCTCTCGAAATTCAGCCCAGTTAAAGCGAGCGTCTCCTGTGAAGGGCTTTTCAACAAAACGGCACAGGTTGATTGAACCGAGTAAGCAACTTCCATAGGGTGGCAGAGGTTGCTCTCCACAGGGATTGGTGGCGCGGATATCTTCGCAATACCAGTTGTTGTTCATCTCGTTAACTTTGTCGATAAGAATGAATCCGGGTTCGGCAAAGTCATAGGTTGCGGACATAATCATGTCCCAGAGCCTTCTGGCCCTGATTGTTTTTGAGATTTTACAAGCAACCAAACCAGACTCGTTGACAACATAGGTGTTTTTTAACGGGAAGTCCCGCCAGAGGATCAGGTCGCTGTCTGCAAGGTCAATCTCATCCGAATCGACCTCTTCCTCCGTAATGGGAAAGCTCAATGGCCAGTCTGCGTCACGCTTGACCGCTTCCATGAATTCTCTTGTGATCAGAAGAGACAGGTTGAATTGTCGAAGCCGCCCATCTTCTCTCTTGGCGCGGATGAACTCGATAACATCTGGATGCCCGACCTCAAATGTTGCCATTTGAGCTCCCCGACGTCCACCTGCTGACGATACTGTGAAGCAGGTTTTGTCGTATATATCCATGAAGGAGAGTGGCCCTGAAGTATAAGCGCCAGCACCAGTGACATAAGCGCCCTTGGGTCTCAATGTAGAAAATTCGTAGCCGATACCGCAGCCTGCTTTGAGGGTAAGACCCGCTTCTACATTCTTCTTCAGGATATCTTCCATGGAGTCTTTAATAGTGCCCGAGACCGTACAGTTAATTGTTGAGGTGGCAGGCTTGTGTTCCTGGGCTCCGGCGTTTGAAATAATTCTCCCGGCAGGAATCACGCCGTGGCGCAATGCCCAGAGAAACCTTTCGTTCCAGATTTCGCGCTTCTCTTCGGTTTCAACTTCAGATAATGCCCGGGCTACTCGCTGATAAGTCTCATCGATATTCTGATCGACAGGCTCTCCCTGTTTGGTTTTGAGACAATATTTGCCCTCCCAGATATCCAGAGAGGTTTCCTGAAAATCAATGTCCTTTACTGAATCGGGAATTGCTTTTAACGCCGGTCCATTTTCCTGCCCGGAAGATGCGGTTGAATCCATTTTATATCCCTTTGTGTCGGGTGAATCTGAGTGCTGATTTGTACTTTCTTATTAGCAGAAGCTGCATTTTTATTTATTATAAAACCGCCAGGGCCGCCTTGATAGACGGAAAAGCCCAAAACAGGATGGTCTCGCGGCAACAACTACATATAGTGCCTCATCAATTTAGTAAGCACAACATATAGTTTAATTATTTAAAGCAAAAGCATAAATATTTTTTCCACCATTTTCAAGAAAATACTGCCTGGAGAAGCTTTTCCAGGGGTCATGTTTTGATTCTAACAGAAAATATAAGGGGTGACGCAAGTGATGGTTTACGCTTTATTTCAGGGGGAAATGATCAGGTAGGATATTCCGTTGCGAGCCTCAAACAATCTTCTATTTTCAGCAGGGCGTGCATTACTTCGGGTTTCTTCATTCGACCAGTATCGAGGGTAAACTTTACTCTCGTGTAATAGGTTCCACCGTCTTCCTGATCACATTGAATTACCCTTGCACTTGCTTCATATAGTTCGACATCGCCGATAATAAGATCGAGAATCAGCTTCTCATCCATCCTGAATTTCTGATTGCTGGAAAACTGCAGACCCGAGAGACTAAAATCAATGCACCTTGAAGTTGGGGTGAGTTTCAGGAATCCTGCGATGCCCGGTCTTGCTACGTTCAAAGTCAGAGTCGAGCGCGAGTATCTGACGTGGTCGCGTTTTTCTATGGTCATACACTCGTCATCCATCAGATTTGATTTCTTCTATGCTCGCGAGCAATTCGCTGAACAGGTTTTGTTTACCCGTCATTGTATGCTCCATGTAGTGAATCGTCTCGCCAATACTTTCGTCTATCGTATACCTTTCAAGTTGAATCAACACAAAATCAGGGAACATTTTAATATCATCGACAAGACGCGTGCGGGTGTAGAGATACTCCAACACGAGCTTTTTCAGTGGTGGCGTTGCGTCACCGACTTCTTCAATCGTCTGAGCAATACGAACCAGGGTACTCTCCAATTGCCGTCTCTGCTCCTGGAGTAAATCGTGGCTCTCTTGCAAATCATCTCTCATCAGGCTGGATATCGCGCCGTGGATCAGCTCAACATAGGCGTCCTGAACCTGTTGGAGTGTGTCGACCAACGGTTCGATGTCGGTTGCAGATGCTCTGTTGTCAACGTGAGTCAGACTATCAAGATGATCGAGCGCCACATTGATGATGGTTCTCATATCCCAGCTCGCTTGCTAATACTTTGAACGAATAATGATCGGAATTCTAAGCGGTTCAAGAAATTTTTTCCCGGAAATTTTGCTGGCTCAGTGACTTCTGCAGTCACCTAGTATGATTCACCTTGTAGCAAATTGGCAGGGTTATATTGGTCTGTTAATGGTCTTTTCTTTGTATTCCAGTCTATGTCCCGGCTCATGTATGCGGGAAAGAGATCGATATCAACACCATATGAGAACAGACGCGAACTGAACTTTTTTGCCCTGCTCTGCAGTACAAAGCGACTGGGCAGGGGGCTTTGGCTCGCGAGAATCACCCGATTTCCGGTGCCCTTCATCTTGAAGTTAAGAAAATTACCGAAAACCTGCTGGTAGGTGACGGATTCGTGATCGTAGAGTTTGCTGGTGGAAAAAGTATTCGCTACCAGTACGCCCGGATTCGCCAGAATCTCTCTCGTTTCACTCAGGAACTCAACGGTCATCAGATGTTCAGGAATGTAATCCCCTGTGAAGGCATCCAGAATGATGAGATCGTACTGCTTGCCCTTCAGTTTCGATCTCTTGATATAGACCCTGGCATCAGCCACATATACCTTAACCCTGTCTGATTCAGTAAAGCTGAAAAAGCGTTTTGCCACCCTGACAACCGCTTCATCAATCTCGACGATGTCAATGCTTGCTTTTGGGAATAGTTCAGCAAGCGCTGTAGGAATTGAACCGCCACCGAGACCGACAATCAAAATGTTGCTGGGTTCGTTGTTAAGCAATAATCCAGCGAGTGACATGCGAACATAGGGGAATACAAGTTTTCGTGGATTGTCGAGGTCCATGCAGGTTTGATTTCGATCTCCCCGTTTCAGCGTAAATACAAGGCATCTACGACCTGACTGCTCCTTAACAACGATATTGCGATAAAGAGATTTCTCTTTGTGTATATCCTTGGTGTAGGCAGACTGACAAAGCAGGCAGATCAATATTGTAAGTAAAATTCTCATTGGTTAAGGCGGTTGATTGCAAGAAACCTGAATCCCAGAACTGAACAAATCGAGCAAGTTATCAATACACCAACCATAGTAAACAAGATCTGGTTTACCTCAAACCAGAGGATCAGGTAGAAGGATGTTGCAAGAGTGCCAAAGGCGCTCCCGAGTGTTGATACGAAATAGAGTACTCCTGCGATCTGGCCACTGTTTCTTGCGTGATCAACAAGCAGACGAACGGAATAAGGGGCGATCATACCAAGTACTGCTGTTGGCAGAAAGAAGAGCAGGCCGCTGGCCACCAGTGAACCGTAACGAGGATCTTCAATCCTCAGAAAGACGGCATCCATAATCTGATCACCCAAGAAAATAGTTGGCAGTAGTGCGATGGCTGCACCCCCGTAAAAGGTGCCGTATTGCCGAAGATTGGGATGATTCATAGACAGTTTACCGCCGAGAAGGTAGCCGACTGCCAGTGACAGCATGAAGACTGTGATAATACTGCCCCATACATAGATGCTGCTGCCGAAATAGGGAGCCAGAATTCTTCCGCCGAGTAGTTCAATCGACATGATTATAAATCCACTGGTAAAGGCCAGGGTGAGTACCAGGCTGTCAAAGTAGATTGGATTGACCAGTTCTCTGGCGCCTTCAACTCTATCTGTTTTTGTAGTCATATTAGTTAGATTAATGCGAACGGAGCGTATTATACATAAGCTTTGGTGGAGCGTTTGCGCGGCTTTTCGTGAGCTGGCAAGTATGCGAGAATCACCAGTTCTCTCACCGCTTGTTTTTTTATTGAAGTCTCTACGTCGATTATTACCCTTCGTTAAACCATATCGGTTCCAGATTATATCGGGCTTTGTTACATTCTTTGTGGCGAGATTTTTTGAAATCAGCACGCTCTTTCTCGTATCCCAGGGTATAGACGCAATAGGTGATGTGATCACCGGAGAAACGCCACGATTCAGCCTGGGCAATATCTCACTGGGAATCGTTGGCTGTGTTTTGATGCGATTCATCTTCGTCATGCACGCTAGGCGTGCGGTGCGACGAGCCAGTATTGCCGTTACATTTGATCTGCGCCAGCGGTTGTTTGAAACAGTGCAGCACCAGGGTAGTGAGTTCTTCGCGCGCATGGGGGTGGGGGATATCATGACGCGGGCGATTCAGGATATTTCGCTGATACAGCGACTGATCGCTTTTGGTGCATTCATGTTTGTGATCATGTTCTATGCGCCATTTTTTGCTATCAGCTTCATGCTGAGTAAATCTGTTGTGCTGACATCTCTTATTCTGCCTGCGTTGCCGCTCATATTCCTTTACGCCAAGCGGGTAGCAGTAGAACTGGCTATAACGTCAAGGGCGGTGCAGGATCGTCTGTCTGATCTTGGTACCAGAACCCAGGAAAATCTCTCCGGGATCAGGACCATCCAGGCCCAGGCCCAGGAAGAGAACGAGATTGGGCGTTTCTGGACGATAAACGACGCCTATGCTGGCGCATTTTACGATCAGGCGCGCATCAACTCGCTGATGATGGCCTGGATGCCTTTTTTCGCATCGGCAGCCCAGCTTCTGATTATCGTCTATGGCGGTCATCTTGTTCTTACCGGTGAATTGACCGTCGGTGATCTGGTCTTCTTCCTTGCCTGTCTGAGCATGCTGCTGCAGCCCATTCGAATGGCGGGTATGTTTGTAACGATTGTACAAAGAGCTGCAGTTGCGACAGACAGGCTCTATGAGATTTACGACGCAGTACCGGAGATTGTGGATCAGCCCAGTCAAAATACACCGGCGATGATCAAGGGACATTTTGAGATAAAAGAGCTGAACTTCACCTATCCGGGAGATGACAAACCGGTACTCCAGAATATCAATATCGATATCCCCGTGGGTGAATCTATCGCCATTGTCGGTCGGGTTGGCTCTGGGAAGTCGACTTTATTGAAGCAGTTCACCCGGGTACTCAATACCAACCGGGGTCAGATATTTCTGGATGGACACGATATCTGTGACTATCCATTGGCTCAGCTAAGATCTCAGATAGCCCAGGTACTGCAGGATCCTTTTTTATTTGGAGAACCTCTTCGGGACAATATCAGTTACGACGACCCGGAGAGAGAACTGGATGTAATCTGGGATTCGGCAGAAGCGGCTGCAATGCGCGATACCATAAGGGAATTTCCCAATCAGATGGAAACCCTGGTCGGTGAGAGAGGGGTAACGCTGTCCGGTGGCCAGAAACAGCGTGCGACACTTGCCAGAGGGTTAATTCGCAATGCACCGGTTTTGATACTGGATGATTGCTTCAGCAGTGTCGATACCGAAACAGAAGAACATATTCTGAGCCGACTAAAAACAATGCGGCGAAATCGAACCACGATTCTGGTTTCTCACCGGGTCTCCACTTTACGTCATTCTGACAGGATAATCGTCCTGGAAGAGGGACAGATTGCCGAGATAGGATCCCACGAAGAGCTGATTCGCCGCAACGGGATATATGCTGAACTGGAGAGAATCCAGACCCAGGGGAGTCAGGAAGCTTCATCTGACAAGGGGGAGGGCGATGACCATGAACTGTCTCCGGCCTGATATCAGATGAGCGAGGCTACCAACAGAAAAACAGTGAAACGTGATTATTCAATGTTTGATGCAGAGTTATCGGGCGCTGTGTTGAATATGCAATTACTCGTTAGGATTTGGCGTTGGCTGGCACCTTATAGGTTGAGGCTTTTCTTTAGTGCAGTGCTCGTGTTGATTGCCAGTTTTATCGCCGTGATTATGGAAATCATCATCAGCCGGGTTCTTGTAGACTATGTGATCATCGGTGAAGCCGACAGCAATATGCCAGACCTGGGTATGATTCAGGCAACGATATGGCTCTCTGAATTCGCCTCGGTTGAACCAATCTATGCTGCCGGGATGATCTTTTTTGTCTGCATGACCGTATTTGCAATCGCGGGGCATTATCACCGGTTGACGCTCGTTAGCACAATCGTCAACGGTCTGAGGGACTTGCGTCAGGACCTTTTTGCCCATATGGAAACTCGTCCGAACTCCTTCTACGATCAGGTACCGATTGGCCGAATCATGACCCGGGTTACAAACGATGTGGAAGCGTTGTACGAAATGTTGCGTGGCATGGGTAGCCTCGTTGGAGAGTTTGTCCCGTTTCTTGTCGCGCTGACGATCATGCTCTCAACAAGCGTTGAACTGACTTTGGTTCTACTTATGCTGGTACCTGCTGTTGGTATTGCCACTTTCTTTTTTCGGCGTGCCACCAGAGAAATATTTCGGCTAGTGAGAAATAGCGTATCGGAGCTGAACCAGTATCTGCAAGAGAACCTGTCGGGTATCCAGGTGGTTCAACTCAGCGAGCGACAGGAGCGAAACCTCGGTGTCTATACCCGAATCAATAAATCCAATCGCCGTTATGAATACCGGTCAATCAATTTATCTACCTTGTATGGTGCGTTCAATGACAGTCTTGCTTCTATTGGGCTGGGGGTAATAGTCTGGTACGGAGGCGGAGAGGTGATTCAAAGTGAGATGTCTCTGGGTGGGGTGATACTTTTTACACGTTTTATGAACATGTTGTTTACGCCGGTTGTAATGTTGGGTGAACAGTTAAATGTGCTGTTCCGGGCGATGGCAAGTGGTGAACGAATCTTCCAGGCTCTGGACTGGGATGAGCAAATTCACGAACCGGAGAATCCACGCATTTTACCATCCAGACTGAAAGGCACGGTTGAATTCAGACACGTTAATTTTGGATATCTTCCGGGTACTCCTATATTGAAAGACGTTTCCGTTATTGTCGAAGCAGGGCAAAAGTTAGCGATAGTGGGCCCAACAGGTTCAGGCAAGAGCACCATGATTAGATTGTTGGGTCGGTTTTATGACTTCGAGCCCGGTATGATCTTTCTTGACGATATCGATTTGAATGAGATCAGAAGCAGGGATATACGGCAAAGGGTTGGCGTGGTGCTGCAAGACTTCCATATATTCTCAGGTACGATATTAGATAATATCATCCTCGGAAACGAGAAGATCACGCGAGAGAGAGCGATTGAGGCGGCCAAAACTGTTAACGCTCACGGATTCATCACAGCACTCCCAAATGGATACGATACGCAACTGGTTGAAAGGGGGGCGAACCTTTCTCAGGGGCAACGGCAACTGTTGGCCTTTGCGAGAGTGCTGGCAGCGGATCCTGAAATTCTCGTACTCGACGAGGCGACCGCAAGTATTGATACTGAAACTGAGTTACTGATCCAGGATGGATTGCAGAAATTGATGAAGGGACGGACGTCAATTTTAATTGCCCACAGGCTGCAAACGATTCAGGAGGCAGACAGGGTGATGGTTCTGCACCACGGAGAAGTTCGCGAATTCGGTACCC
>CAZJRI010000127.1:0-6275 GCA_964548025.1 uncultured Pseudomonadales bacterium | reverse complement strand
GGAAATCCCATCATCAGCGATTCAGATTAAAAAGGGCGCTGTTTATCCCGGTTCACTGTCACTCATCAGAACTGTTGGGTCAGAACCGTTGGGACAGAACTGTTGGGTCAGAATTACCAAACTTTAGAATAAAAATTATGAATAGTATGATAACCGGACCCATTTTATACGGATCGGTGGAATTATGAGTTTTCGGGCATCGGTGATCAGCTTCTTTATGAGGTATACAATCAAGAAGCAGTTTGACTCAATTAATGACGTATCGGCTTTTCGTGAGCGGATGGATGATTCCGCAAAACTGAGTGGTCCAATACCCGACAAAGTATCAACAACGCCCCAAATTCTAAACGGTGTAGCGTGTGAATGGGTCACACTCGACAATATCGATCAGAATAAGGTGCTGATGTATCTGCACGGTGGCGGCTATGTTTTTGGGGGACCTGACAGTCACAGGGACATCGCTTGGCGTCTTGCCGAAGCTGCCGGAATGAGAGTGTTGATGGTCGATTACAGGCTCGCGCCTGAAAACAAATTTCCTGCTGCAGTTGAAGATGCAACAAACTGTTATCGATGGCTGGTTGAAGAAGGGTTTGATCCGGCGCGTATCGCTATTGGTGGTGACTCAGCCGGTGGAGGTCTAGCCGTAGCCACCATGGTGAACCTTAAGAATATAGGATTACCACAGCCATATTGCGGCATCCTGCTCTCGCCCTGGGTCGATTTATCAACCAGCGGTTCGTCCATCAGTGAAAACGCAAAAGCAGATCCGATGCTGACGCCAAATGCGCTATCCATAATGGCTGAGCATTATCTGGGTGATCGTGACCGGGAAGCCTCACTGGCATCTCCCTTGTTTGCCGATCTGTCGGGTTTGCCGCCACTGCTTATTCATGTCGGCTCCACCGAAATCTTATTCTCTGATGCAGAACGTCTGACTGGGCGAATCCAGGCGGCAGATGGTGTTGTAACGCTCGATATATGGCCGAAGATGCCGCATGTATTCCAGGTATTTGCCTCACGAATTCCAGAGGGAGCGAAAGCGATTGTTAAATTGGGGGATTTCCTGAAAGATGGCTGGATGAATTCTGGTCGATAGTATCAATGCAACACACTCATCCTATTGCCAGGGATCTGGTGCTCGTCGGCGGTGGACATAGTCACATTATTGTTTTGAGAATGTTGGCGATGAATCCAGTACCCGGTCTTCGGGTTTCACTGATCAGTCCGGACGTATATACACCCTATTCAGGTATGTTGCCGGGTCTGATCGCCGGGCATTATGCGTTTGACGATATCCATATTGACCTGGTACCCCTCTGTAGATTCGCTGCTTCACAGTTTGTGAAGGCCAGAGTAAATAAAATCGATCCCTTCCTGAAACAGGTATATTGCGATAACAGACCTGCCATTGACTACGATGTACTGTCAATTGATATTGGCATAACCCCGGAGTTGGGTGATCTGGAGAAGCGTAAGGGAGAGATCATTCCTGTTAAGCCCATCAATGAATTCCTGAAGCACTGGCAGGCATTTCTCCAGAGGTTTGAAAGCGGTGAAGTAAATAACATCGGTATAGTCGGCGCAGGTGCTGCGGGCGTTGAATTATGCCTTTCCATTCAATACAGGCTAAAAGAGGAGTATGGCCGGACGCCGAGAATTGACTTGTATACGAAGGATTCAACAATTCTCGGGGACTATCCAGACAGCGTACAGAAACGTCTGCTTGGAAAGCTCAAATCGGCTGGCGTAGATATTCATACCGGTTTTAAAGTATCAGACATCAGAAGTGGTGAATTGATATCGACAGGGGGATTGGTCGAGAGAGCAGATGAGATATTCTGGGTGACCGCAGCCGCTGCCCAGAACTGGCTAACTCACTCAGGACTGGCGCTGGACGATAAGGGATTTATAAAGGTAAGGGATACGCTTCAGGTCCAGGATTACGACGAGATCTTTGCCGTAGGGGACATAGCGCATATCGTCTCTCGTCCTCTTCCCAAAGCCGGGGTTTATGCAGTGAGACAGGGACCGGTTCTGGAGAGGAATATTCGTCGATTTCTACTTGGCAAGCAGCCAGGGAATTTCAAGCCACAGAATCAATTCCTCTCTCTCATTGCAACAGGCGGCAAATATGCCGTTGCCTCTCGTAATGGTTTTTCAATGGAAGGTAGATTGATCTGGCAGTGGAAGAACTGGATTGATCGTCGATTCATGAACCGCTTCAGGAATTATCCGGTAATGGATGAAGCAAAGACTGATGGTCTGCTTGATGACTTTGACAATCAGATGCAATGTGGTGGCTGTGGTTCGAAAGTGAGTCCTGATATTCTGACTGAAGAATTGAAAGAGATTGGACTGTCTTATGACCATCTGGATGATGCTGCCGTCTATGAAGTGCCGGATGGAAAGGTTATTTTACACACACTCGATGCTTTCAAATCGTTTGTAGATGATCCCTACCTGTTTGCTCAGATTGCTGTTCATCATGCGTTAAGTGATATCTATGCGATGGGGGGCGAACCGGTTACTGCACTTGCGATTATCACCGCGCCATATGGTAAACCCTCAAAAATAAAAGCGCAGCTTCGACAGCTTATGTCGGGGGCAAAATCAGTTCTGGATCGCGAAGGTGTCGAACTGACCGGCGGGCATACGACTGAAGGTAGTGAACTGACAATTGGTTTTTCTGTCAATGGTATTGCAGTAAAGAATGAATTGATGAAAAGGGACGGGTTGAATGAAGGTGACTGTCTCATCTTGACCAAGCCCATTGGTACCGGGATTATATTTGCAGCAGATATGCAGTCCAAAGCAAGGGGACTGTGGGTTGAATCAGCCCTTGAATCGATGAACCAGTCCAACCGTCAGGCTGCAGATATATTCAGACGGGCAGGTGTTGTCAGTTGCACTGATATTACCGGATTTGGATTAGCAGGACATCTGCTGGAGATGTTAAGGGCATCCGAAAAGAAAGCCGTATTAAGGCTCGACCAACTGCCGATACTGGATGGTGCACGAGAAATTCTTGAGAAATTCGGTATTAAAAGTACCCTGCATGACGGCAATCAGAGATCAGCTAAAGAAGTCGAACGATCAATTCATGGAAGTTACTCGTTCTTGTTTGATCCTCAGACTTCAGGTGGTTTGCTAGCGGCAGTGCCGGAAGTATTTGTTGATGAGACGATCAATAAGCTGAGTGCTTCTGGTTATGAGAAAGCTGTCGTTGTAGGCCGAATAGTCCGAGGTGAGGCTGCAATCAGTTTTGAGTAACAAAGGATGCCCTGGTGAAACACCCGGGCTAGTGATTCTGATATTCCCTGAGTAGTTCAGTGCTGATAAATTTTTCTTCTTCGTAGGCGAAGTCGTGGACTTTGAGCAGGCGGCTAATTTCAATGAAACTCTGTTTAACGAATTGATCCTCGTCGCTTGCGATATTAGTTCGCTCGCCCTTGTCGGCAACGAGATCAAAAACCTGGGTTTGTTTGTCTGAAAGAGAGTAGATGAATTTCAGGTTTGCCTGGCGCGTGCCAAGAAAACTGAGGTGAAAAGGATTGTTGAAAAATATCCGGCGGTCGTGGGCTCTTCTTGCGAGCGAAGTGCCTATTGAATGATTAAGACCTTTCAGGTCGAAAATATCCATGACAGTAGGCAGGAGGTCGACCTGGCTCCCCAGTTCAGTGACGATCGTCGGTTCAAGTCGACCGTCGGCCAGGATGAGAAGTGGTATATGAAGGTTCTCCTCGTAAAGATAGTTAATTAGCGTGTGATTATCGTGGTGTTCACCCATCGGTGTTGAAGTATCAGCCAGCACGAAAACAACCGTCTTTCTCGCCAGATCATGATCCCTCAGCATCTTCATGAATAATCCAAGGCTGTAGTCCGTGTAGTTAAAAGAATTCAGATATCTGGCGTGTTCGAGTTCCGGGTCGATATCGAAAGTCGGTGGGTTGTACCACGCAGGTGCGATCCAGGGATGATGATTAGAGACGGTAAACATCGTCAGAAATGCGGGTCCGAATTTGTCCTGATCAACCAGCCAGTCGATGACGAACTTCATCAGATATTCATCATCCAGGCCCCAGCTATTTGCCTTATTGGTATCAGGGAAGGCCAGCGCGATATCGTCACCTCCCCATACCTCGTCGTAGTGATGGCTGCCGAAAAATTCCAGCTTCTTCTCAAAAGCGAGTGATCCATTGTGGAAATAGCCAATTCGATAGCCTGATTTTGAGAGGATATTCGGTAGACCAATCAGTGGAATTTCAGATTGATGGGATTGCACTGCCAGATTGGAGAAACGTGGCAGGATTCCGTAGAGGCTCGAGATGACGGCGCGAGTGGTCTGAACCCCGGTCGCGTAGAAGTTGCTGAAAAGGACACCCTCTGAAGCGAGTTTATCGAATTCGGGGCTTGCATTGTATTGACCGCCGAGTACGCCGACATCCCTCCCGCGATAGGACTCGAGAAACAGGAATACAATATGCGGTTTCTCTCCTGAATCAATTTTGACGTCGAATGTTTTGACGCCATCAAAACCCTGGGTGTTTTTTAGCAGGGGATAGAGGGGATCGACTGTTTCAAAGTCTTCATAGGGAGACTTCGGTATCGCGTAGCTGACTGTGGTCTCGTCATTCGCGAGTGACCTGTCTCTCCCAAGAGCACTCATCTGACCTTTTAGTAACGCATTGGCAAATACTTCTGATTGCCTTTTGTCCTGGAGCAGATAGGAGAGACTGCCAAGGATAAGAAGCGGGACAGCCACGCTGACAACGGTAATGACTTGATAACTGTCAGCCTTCAGACGCAGAAGACGGTAAAGAATCAGGCTGCCTAGCCCCACGATAGCGATACCGGTTAATCCAAATCCCGGATTAAGAGACTGTGCAGAAGTCAGAAACGGCATTGGATCAGTTAGAAAAAGCAGATGACTGAATGCCATCCGAATGCCCATTTTCACGTAGAGAAAATAGTCGACGATAAAGTAAGTATTACAAAGAAAGAGCAGAAATAAACTCATTCCGAGAAACCAACTGAAGCCTAATCTAAGTGGTTTAGTCACTATCAAAGCAAACAGGATAGCCTGGCCACCAACTGCCAGGTCCTGCATCAGGCCATTCACCAGCGTGATTAGGTGAGTTGGCTGATCCAGGAAATTATCGATTCTGAAGATCAGTGGAAGAATCACCCAAAGTCCGGCGAGGCCAAGCACGCCCGTCAGAGAGAGCGGATGTTCGGGGCTCGTATCAGATCTTTCACCAGCCTGATCGTTAGTAACATGCATGAAGGGAATGGTACGTCACATCCTCAAAAAGGCAAATTATGATCCGATCAACTGGCGGTTCATGCGACTGAAATAGGTATCGCAAAATCCGGCTGAGTTTTGATAGACTGGTTGACGGTAGAGTATCGCTTCCGGTGGAGTGCGCAGCCTTCAAAGCTGTTGAGCTGCTGTTAAAGTGGCTGGTGGGTTCGACTCCTACCTCTACCGCCAATAAAATCAATGACCTAGCGTGTAGCGTGGACGCTCCGAGGACACTTTTAGTTGATCTAAATGTGGGAGATCTAAATGTGGGACACCCAATAAATATGGGACACCCAACAACTTACTACCACCATCATTATTTCCAATAAAAGAGTGGTCTCAGAATGACATTCAGTATTCGAAATATCTGGACTAAATGTGGGACACCCAACAACCTACTACCACCATCATTATTTCCAATAAAAGAGTGGTCTTAGAGTGACATTCAGTATTCGAAATATCTGAAAGCACCTTGATCAGAAATTAATCCCGATTGTCGGCCGACAGAGAGGATATTAGATCATCTAGTGAGCAGATCTGGTCCTGATCCAGCGGAGACCCAGGTCTTTAGCATAAGACTTGATCGATTGAAGCGATCCCAGTGCCCGTTGCCATGAGTCTGGCTTTGGCAGGTAATGACGAAGCCATAATTCAGACGGAGGAATCCCGGAGAATCGAGTCTGAAATTTTGATTGCTGTGCTGCCAGGGTCCATTCAGTGAGTTGAATGTAGGCTTGCAAAGAGTAGTTGTACGGTAGGGGTGAGGTAGATCGTCCCATCGCTGACATTGCCGTTGCCCTGTCAGCCTGTTCCTTGACACGTCTTGACAGCGACGTATGCGCTGCCTTTGTGGCATCCCCCGTGATACCTGCTCTGACAGGATTCAAATCAACATAAACCATGGTGCCAAGTACCGCGTGATCATCAAGCAATCTCTGCGATTGAAATCGACCTTCCCAGAATCTCCCCTTAC
>CAZJRI010000126.1:11532-15855 GCA_964548025.1 uncultured Pseudomonadales bacterium | reverse complement strand
GCAGATGAGAAATCCGCAATTGGGGTAGGCGTCTTCATGGCGGATGAAAACCTGATACCAACGCTCGGGCTGAATATCACGTCAGGTCGAAATTTCAGATCAGAGGAGATATTTTATTCGAACTGGCCAAGTAGCGACAAGGAACTGCCTCAGATCGTCATCATTACTGACTCGTTGGCCAGAAACCTGTTCCCGGACGAATCTGCCATTGGCAAGACTGTGGTCTTTCAAGAATCGCATAGAACCGTTGTTGGCGTTACCAGTCTTTTTCGTGGACGAAGCCCTCTGCTGGGCGCTGCCGCGGCAAACGCTTTCTTTCCAGGCTATGTATCCGGTGCCAGACAGATTTCACGCTATGCAGTGCGGGTCTCCTCTGGAGAGGCAACGCGACTTATCCCGGAATTGGAAACAGCGCTCTTGAAACTGAACAGTGGTCGCGATATTGACACCATCAATCTGCTCCTTGAACACGTTGAGGCTGGTAATGGTCTCTACTCCTATGGGGGCCTCGTGCTGCTGACAATCAGCGCAATGCTGGTCATCACTACAGCACTCGGCACATTCGCAATTACCTATCTAAGCGTCGCGAAGAGAACCCGCCAGATTGGAATTCGAAGAGCACTGGGAGCAACCCGTCGAGATATCCTGAATTATTTTCTACTGGAAAATCTGGTGACAACCGGTTCCGGCATTCTCCTTGGGGTATTTCTGGCAATCGGGCTTAATATGCTGATGACCAGGCTCGGACTGGGTCGTGCAGACTGGCTGGTTACTGGTGGAGGTATTTTATTCATTGCTCTGATCGGCCAACTCGCTGTCTTTGTACCCGCCTATCTCGGATCCAGGATAGCACCCGCCGTTGCCACGAGAACCTGAGCAGTTCCAGGCAGACTCACGACCATTTGACGCCAAATCCGGTGCACTCGTCGCAAACTATGATTCATAACATGAATAAACCCTTGAAAATAACCGTTTCGTACCTATAATGGCCAGACCAAATTGGTCAGACCATGGTGGTATAACCAATTTAATGGCTATGATTGACCTGTAGACACATTAATTTAGTTCGGCAACCTGTAAACAGACCATGACAAACGGCAATAAATCAATTGTGGAGAGCATTACATCAACCCTCCGAGATGAAATACTTAGCGGTCAGTATCGAGCCGGTGAACGGCTACCTTCTGAACGGGATCTGGCAAGTCGATTCGAAGCTAATCGCGGTGCAATCCGAGAGTCCCTGAAGAAACTCGAACAACTCGGTATTGCCTCAATCAACCCTGGCGGCGTTCGCGTAATCCCGCTTGAAGAAGCGAGTCTTTCAATTCTTGGACCCTTACTGGATCTGCAGGAAATTCCGGATCCAACATTGGTCGGTCACCTCTTCGAGGTGATGGGTGCACTAATCTCAATGTCAGCCAGAACCGCGATTGAAATTGCCGACGATGATGAAATGAAACAAATGCAAGACATTGTAAATCAGATGATCAGCAATCAATCGACAAACGACAGCAATGATGAAAATTGGAACGAGCTTGGAACCCTGTTCGCACAGATCAACAACAACCTTGTTCTCAGGCTAATCATTAATGGACTGAAAACCCAGTTCATGAATAGAAGAGAGGAACCGCCCGGTGTCAAGATGGAACTCAATCAGAATAAAAGCATGCAGATACTCGAACAACTAGCCATGAACCTGGAACAAAGAGACTCCAAGAGAAGTGCAGATACGATCAGTGATTTCTTCCAGTTGGTCATCCAGACGATCCAAACTGCCCTTAAAGCTACGGAGATGCAATTTCGGAGTACTGTGAATGAGTAATCTAATCAAAGGCATCATGAGTGTTGCCGTGCTATTGATTGCAGGTGTCGTCGCAGTAGGCATCGTCGCGACTGCTCCCCGACCCGAACGCGTGGAACCTGAAGATGTGGCCACGGCTGTGCGCACGCTCGAAATCACCAAGCAGGAAATAAGATTGAAAGTCAGATCTCAGGGCACGGTAACCCCCCGCACAGAAAGTGCTCTGATTCCCGAGGTTTCTGGCAGGATTGAATGGATTTCGACTAACCTCGTTCCAGGGGGATATTTTGAGGAGAATGAAGTACTCGTCAAACTGGATGATCGTGACCTGCGTGCCACCGTCGAGCGCGCCAAGGCTTCTCTCTCAAGAGCCAAAGCTGAAGCCGAGCACAGCGCCTTTGAATTGAAGAGATTGCAGACCCTGGTTAGAGATGGCCTCACCAGTCAATCCACTGTCGAGTCTGCCCTGCGGGCAAAACGTGTCAGCGATGCTGTGTTAAGGGAAGCAGAGGTGGCCATGAGACAGGCAGAAAGAGATTTACTTCGCACCGAAGTTAGAGCGCCGTACAGAGGGCTTGTCAGAGTCAAGAAAGTGGATGTCGGTCAGTTTATTTCTCGTGGGAATTCCATTGCCCAGATCTATTCCAGTGATTCGGTGGAAGTCAGGATCCCTCTGGCAGACAGTCAACTGGCATTTCTTGATCTGCCACTTGGTCAAAGAGGAGAACTCCCTGTCACCCAACAAGCCAAGGTGGTTCTGTCGACGCACTATGGTGGTCGGTACTATGAATGGCAGGGAAGACTGGTTCGTACAGAGGCTGAGATTGATACCCGAACACGCATGGTCAATGCGGTTGTCCGCGTTGAAGATACGACAGAGAGCGATCAACCACCGCTCCCGGTCGGACTTTTTGTCCACGCGAATATTGACGGAAGACTTGCCACAGATGTGGTTGTATTGCCTCGATCGGTTTTACGCAATCAGTCGCAGGTCCTCGTTGTTGATGAAGAGAACCGATTACGCTACCGGAATGTTGAACTACTCAGGTACGATCGCGATGAAGTTATCATCAGCAGCGGTCTTGAAAACGGTGAATTGGTTAATCTGTCACCCATCCAGACCGTCATTGACGGTATGCGGGTGAAGCCTGTCCAGGAATCCGGTGAGTCCTAGGGGAATATCGTGGAGAAAGTAATCACCTGGTTCGTCGATAACCCAGTCGCCGCAAACCTAATGATGTTGATATTCCTTGCGGGAGGCACGATAAGCCTCCTAACCATGCACAAGGAAGAATTCCCGAATATTGAGCCCGGCGTCATTCAGATAAGCGTCCCATACCTCGGCGCAGCACCTGAGGAAGTTGAGCAGGCAGTTTGTATTCGAATCGAAGAATCCATTGAAGGTGTCAACGGGCTGGATCGAATCCGGACAATTGCCGCCGAAGGTATGTGTACGATGCTGCTCGAAATCGTCACAGGCGCTGACCACACGAGGATACTCAATGAGGTAAAAGGTAAAGTCGACAGCATATCGACATTTCCTGCGGAAACAGAGAAACCAATTATCTCTTTAATGTCTTTCAGCGGCAGAACAATAACTGTTGCACTGTCAGGAAAAGCAGATGAAAAGACGCTGAAAGCGACTGCGGACAAGATGCGCGACGAGATATCCTCGTTACCCGGCATATCCCAGGTCGCCGTGAATTATGCCCGTCCATACGAGATTTCAATCGAGGTCAGTGAAAACACGCTGCGACAGTACAATCTCAATCTGACATCAATCGCGAACGCGATAAGAAGGTCCAGCCTGGATCTTCCAGGAGGATCGATTAAGACGGAAGGTGGTGAAATCCTGCTGCGAAGCAAGGGACAAGCCTATCGAGGTATTGAATTTGAAGATATCGTCGTACTTACCAAAGCCGATGGCACCAATCTGACACTGGGTGAACTTGCCACTGTTCGCGATGGTTTTCAGGAAGGTTATATGAGCGCCAAATTCAATGGCGACCCGGCTGTTATGGTCGCCGTCTATCGGATTGGCGAAGAAGATACAATCGCTTCTGCCACGGCTGTTAAGAACTACATTGAGCGCATCAGACCCACCATGCCCGAAGGCCTGAAGTTAACTATATGGACTGATCAATCCGTTTCTCTCGGTCGTCGGATAGATGCAATGACCAAAAATGCATACGCGGGTCTGGGATTGGTTCTGCTGATTTTAACCCTGTTTCTGCGGTTTAAAGTCGCTATCTGGGTGGCAGCGGGAATTCCGATTGCTGTCGCCGGTGCCCTTTGGATGTTCCCGTGGGCAGGTATCAATATATCCACAATGACCGTGCTCGCATTCATTCTGGTACTCGGCATAGTGGTGGATGATGCCATTGTTATCGGTGAGCGGGTATATAGCCATGAAACCACGGATCAGAATCATCGCGAAGCGGCGATCAAAGGCACTCTCGAAGTCTATGTCCCGGTAATTTTCGGTGTCTTTACAACTGTCGCGGCATTTCTGCCAATTCTGC
>CAZJRI010000126.1:0-11471 GCA_964548025.1 uncultured Pseudomonadales bacterium | reverse complement strand
GGTCGAGGGAAAGATGGGCGGATTCTTCTCAGTTATCGGCTGGGTCGTTGTAGTCTGTCTGATCTTCAGCATACTGGAGTCTCAGTTGATTCTCCCCTCGCACCTTGCTCACAGAAAAACCGAAGATTACTTCATGAGCAATACCATTTTCGTTCGCAAGTGGATCGCATTCCAGGGCATATTCGCCAATGGTCTTGCGAGTATTGCTTCAGAACGTTATCAGCCTCTGCTCGTAAAAACTCTCGAATGGCGTTGGGTGACATGGGCAGTGGGTACGGCAGTTCTGCTAATGGCAGTCGCCCTCATCTTTAGTGGCAGAGTGATATTTCAGTTCTTTCCCTCAGTCGATGGCGACAGGATTTATGCCACCCTCAATATGCCTGAAGGAATCAACGTCGACGTGACACAAAGGGGTGTTCTACAGATCGAATCAGCAGTCAATCTTCTCAGCACTCAGTTGGATGAAGAACTGAATATGCCTGCTGGCAAACATGTTTTCAAACATGTCCTGGTTTCAATTGGCTCAAGTGCCGCAAGGGGCAATGGCCCACCGCAAATGGGAGCGGGTGGCAGTCATCTTGCAGAAGTTGTCATAGAAATGATTCCAACCGATGAACGAGGGGGCCTTACATCCACCGCATTAGCCGAGCGATTGAGAAATATGGTAGGACCGATACCGGACGCCATAGAATTACAGTTCGACGCGAGTTCATTTAGCGCCGGCGAACCACTACTGATCGAAATTAAGGGTCGAGACGTGGAGGAACTAAGAGTTGCCGCTGTACACCTGCGAGAAGAACTTGCCCGTTTTCCAGGCGTCCTGGATCTAACGGATTCATTCCGTGCGGGAAAGCAGGAAGTTAAAATTGACATCCTTGAACAGGCAAAACCGCTTGGGTTAACACTGAACGATCTCGCCCGACAGGTTCGACAGGCTTTTTACGGCGAAGAAGCTCAAAGAATTCAAAGAGATTCAAATGATGTGAGGGTAATGGTTCGCTATCCCGAGGCGGAGAGAAAGTCACTAGGGAATCTCGAAAACATGAGAATCAGGACCAACGATGGCACTGAAGTTCCTTTCGCTTCTGTTGCAGAAGTTCAATATGGTCATGGTTATTCCTCGATTCAGCGTCAGAATCAGGAACGTTCGGTAAATATTACAGGTGATATCAATCGATCTATCGTTACACCAGAAGAGATAATGTCTTCAATCCAGCGGGCAATCTGCGAGAAAGGATCGAGCTTTTCCAACAGGTTAAATCGTTGTCACAATTCGAAGTTCCCGGGTGTCTCCTACTCTCTTGGCGGAGAACAGGAGGTCAGGGGGGAAGCCATGGGCAGCATGATCAATACGGTACCAATCGCGCTTATGATTATCTTCGCTCTGCTTGCCATTCCCCTGAAATCCTATATGCAGCCTCTGGTTATCATGAGCGTCATACCATTTGGCGCAGTCGGCGCCATTATTGGCCACTACATTATGGGCTGGGATCTTATGTTCTTTTCATTACTCGGAATTATCGCCCTGTCCGGCGTTGTCGTGAACGCTTCGCTCGTTATGGTCGACTATATCAATCGACAACGGCGTATCGGGATTCCCACATTCGAGGCTGTCACCATGGCCGGGGTCGCCAGATTCAGGCCCATCGTGCTGACCTCTGTGACAACTTTCGTCGGGTTAATACCGCTTATGACAAGTACCGACAGAGAAACGTTTATGTTTATCCCCATGGCAATATCGCTCGCATTCGGCGTGGTATTTGCCACTGCAATCACGCTGTTCCTGGTTCCAAGTCTCTATCTGATGCTAGAAGACTGGTTTCACCTCTGGGGATTTGACACGTCTGTTGATCCGGCATTGATTCCACACAATGAGAATGCCGAAAATGTACCAACTCTCTCACCAACCAGTGGTGGCGGGGGCGGCGGCTAAAAAAAGAGCCGTGTTTCAGAGGCCAAGAAATTCTCTGAGGATGGTATTCAGCTCGTCTGGCTGATCGTAATGCAACATATGCCCCGCTCCTTTGAGAACCTTGTGTCGGGCATTTTTGAAAAGGTTAACGCGTCTTTCCATCTCGGTGTCGTGGTGATCCACGTCAGTTTTAAAACGGTCACCTCTCGTCCAGTACTGCCACGAATCTTCCCCGGTGACCATCAGAACCGGACACTCTATACAGGTCCAAAGCGTCTCGGATTCCTGTTTTGAAATGGTGCTAAAAACCGTCTGGACACGAGGATCCCATCTCCAGACTACCCCCCCATTTTCACCAGGTTCAATGCCATGTTCTACAATTATCCTGGCCAGATCCACAGACAATGCCGGATTGTTTCTGGTCAGACGTTCGAGTGCCTCACTTGAATCCTGCATCGGTCTTGGTTCATTGACGACCAGGGCCGATTCGACTTCCCCTTTGAGTCTTGCCAGCAGGTCTTCCCGTCGAGGAACGGTATTATCCGGTGGACCCATGCCATCGAGCAGAGCAAGGCATTCTATCTGGTCGCCATATATTGCTGAATACTTGGTCGCGATATGACCGCCGAGGCTGTGCCCTATGAGCACAGGGCGATTAAGGTCAAAATGACTAATCAGGGCTGCGAGATCTGCAACGAATGGAATGATGCCGTAATTCCCAGGATTCTCACTATAGCCATGCCCTCTCAAATCAGGAACAACGACATGATAGTCATCCGACAGTGCCTGGACCATCCCCACCATACTAAGTGCGTGGTCACGCATCCCATGCAAAATAACCAGATCAGGTTTCTCAGGATTTCCAAAATCGATGGCTGACAATCTGCAATTCGAGCCATCAAAATAAATACGATTAAAATCTTCCACAAATTCTCTCACTCAGCTTCAAATGCCTGGAGGCAACAAATGCACCCCATGAACGCCGCTATACAATGCCAATATCCCCAACCCCGGTCAAATAGCCGTGGTTAACTAACCCAATTAATCATCTACTGAACGAATAATCACTTTAGTTGGACTCATCTTTTAATTACCATTCACCTCTTCTTTACGTCAAACAGCCAGGTAAGAGAATCAGTATGCAAATCAGCAAACCCTTGTACATTCTAGTTTGTATTTTCACTATCCTCGGGATACCTCAACAATTATCAGCAGCTACAGATCCTTTTGATCTGAATGTGGATATCCCCCATGAGGTTTTTAAACTGGATAACGGTCTGACGCTGATTGTCCATGAAGATCACAAAGCGCCCATTGTCGCTGTCAATCTCTGGTATCACGTCGGCTCAAAAAACGAGATCAGGGGAAGAACAGGTTTCGCTCATCTCTTCGAGCATCTTATGTTCAATGGCAGTGAGAACTTTAATGACGATTACTTTAAGGCTACAGAGAAACTGGGGGCCACCTCATTAAACGGTACCACAAACAAGGACCGCACTAACTACTTCCAGAATGTCCCGGTAAATGCGCTGGACAGCATCCTCTGGCTGGAGTCCGATCGCATGGGTAATCTGCTGGGTGCAATCACCCAGGAGAAACTGGATGAACAACGGGGAGTTGTGCAAAACGAGAAGCGTCAACGTGAAAATGGTCCTTATGGCAAAGGCGCCGAAATCCAATACCGGAGTATTTATCCCTACAGTCATCCATATTCATGGACAATTATCGGCTCGATGGAAGATCTTGAAGCAGCGACGCTCGAGGATGCGCACGAATGGTTCAAAAAGTACTACGGCCCAAACAATACGGTAATAGCGATTGCAGGAGATGTGGATCCAAAAGAAGTGTTCGAGAAAGTTAAACACTACTTCGGTGAAATTGAACCGGGCCCACCCCTCACCAAACACGATACCTGGGTAGCGAAACTTACCGGTACTCAGAAAGAGCTCAGTTATGATCGCGTTGCTCAAACAATGATGATGAAGTCGTGGAATATTGAGGGCAACAGCACCATTGATACTAACTACCTGGATCTGGTGGCTGCGGTACTCACCAGCGGTAAAAACTCCCGACTGTACAAACGCCTTGTCTATGATCAACAGTTGGTATCATCGGTCTCTGCCTATACATCAGCCGGTGAAATAGCGGGCACCTGGGAGATTACCGCGATGATAAATCCCGGTGTTGATGAAGCACTGGTTGATGAAATCATTACCGAGGAGTTGGAAGCATTTCTTGAAAACGGTCCGACGTCAAAGGAATTGAAACGAGTCAAAATTCAGGCTGTCAGCGGCTTTGTTCGAGGGATCGAGAGAATCGGTGGTTTCGGGGGTAAATCGGATATCCTTGCTTCTAACTACACCTATACAGGTGACGCCAATTACTTCAAAAAAGAGCTGCAGTGGATTAAGGATGCAACCAGGCGCGATCTGAAAGAAGTCGCCAATAAATGGCTGAGCGACGGCCTCTATCAATTGGAAATCAGACCATTTCCAAAAAGCAGGGCCACCGAGAAAATGGTCAACCGGACAAAACTCCCTGATCCGGGTCAGTCACCTGATTCACGCTTCGACAAATTTGAGCGCGCAGAACTTGATAACGGCATGAAGGTGATCGTTGCAAGAAGAGATGCTGTGCCGGTTGTTCAGATGCAATTATCAGTGGATGCCGGTTATGCCAGTGACCAGTTTACTGATGCCGGTGTGGCCAAGTTGGCGATGAATATGCTTGATGAGGGAACCCGGAAACGATCATCCCTTGAAATCAGCGATGAACTCACTATGTTGGGCGCGAGTATCGGCAGTGGATCAAACCTTGATACTTCAATCGTATCACTCTCGGCACTGACCACCACCCTGGAAGATTCGATGGAAGTTTTTGCAGATGTCATTATGAATCCCGCATTTCCGGAGGATGAATTAGCCAGGCTGAAACTGCAACAAATCAATGCGATAAAAAGGGAGCAACTCAGCCCACAATCAATGGCTTTGAGGATATTTCCAAAACTGATCTATGGAAACGATCATGCCTACAGCAATCCCTATTCCGGTACAGGCACCCTCGAATCCGTGGACGGCATTACCACTAAACATCTCCGTGAATTTCACAACACGTGGTTTAAGCCAAACAATGCAACAATGATTGTCGTGGGTGATATCACGCTTGCAGAGGTGCTTCCCAGGCTGGAGGCGATGTTTTCCAAATGGCGCCCTGGTGACATTCCCGAGAAAAACATCAGCCACGTTCAACATCGGGACCAACTGGAAATTTATCTGATCGACAGGCCACAATCTCCCCAATCTGTTCTACTCGCTGGTCATATAGCGACTCCCAAGTCCAACGCCGACGAGATCGCAACAATTGCCATGAACGACATTATCGGTGGTGCGACCACATCGAGGATCAATATGAATCTGCGCGAAGACAAACACTGGTCCTACGGAGCAGGCAGCGGATTAATCGATGCGAGGGGACAGAGATTTTTCTATGTTATTACGAGCGTTCAGTCAGACAAGACAAGTGAATCCATACAGGAAGTCATGAATGAACTCAACGCCTATATCGATGACAAACCGGCTACAGCCGAAGAACTGGAAAAGTCGAAGAAAGGCAATACCCTGACTCTGCCGGGCAGATGGGAAACCGCGGGTTCTGTTCTCGGCACAATCTCTCAGATTGTTCAATACGAACTCGAGGAAAACTACTTCGATACCTTTGCCGACAAAATAAAGTCGCTCACAGTACCTGAGGTCACTTCAGTCAGCAAAAAAATCCTTCAGCCCGACACTTTGGTCTGGGTCGTCGTTGGTGATCGTGAAGAGATTGAACCAGGTCTCAACGAGCTAGGATTTGGCAAAGTTCATCTAATTGATAGCGAGGGGAATCCACAGTAACAATACCCAGGCTTCAGCCGGTGTAAATTCACCGGCTGTCTCGCCTCCTCTCACCAGAGACTCACTTTTAAATCAGTATTCATTTCTCTCTTCAGGTCTATCTGAAAGATATTCGACGAATTCCCATTCAAAACCGTTCTTATCGAATAGATAGGCCCTGCGTCTGAAAGGATGCCCATCGAGAACCGATGCATCACTTGGTTTGTATCCAGCCTCCTCCATTCGCTCTAGCAGCTCATCAAGATTGTCAGTCACGAATCCAAGGTGGTTAATGCCATCGTTTTCATAGGTCGAATCGCGCCGATCACTGTGCTGACGGTTCTGTTGTAGTGCAAGATAAGTCTCATCATTACCAAAATGCATCCACTCACCGGCTTCTTCTCCACCCTGTAGATACCCTCTTCCTCTTTCTCGGAAATCGGGAAATGCCAGACCAAGGAATGCCTTTGCCTCATCAATTGACGCCACAGTTATATTCGCATGTTCAATCAACAGCTTCATAATATCCTCCATATATAGGAAAGCATTTACTTTACTATTTAAATCTACTCCGATATTCTATATTTGTAAAGTATTTACTTTACTTAAAACAGATTCACCAGCAAGGTCGGGAGAAGGACCAGACAATTATGTCATCCATAAGTGAGTTACCGGAAAGTCTAGCCACGAGCCAGGACAAGATCCTCTATCAGATCAAACGTGCGGGTCCACTTTCCGCAAAGGATCTCGCTAGCCTGATTGGTGTGACAACAATGGCTGTGAGGCAACATCTGAAAAACCTGGAAGAGCTGAATCTGGTTATATCAATTCCTGAAGAATCCAGCGGGCGTGGCAGACCCGTTCGATGCTGGAAGCTGACAGACAAAGGGCACGGGCGATTTCCTGATTCCCATGCCGTCATCACCAGTGAGCTGATCGTGTCGATTAAAGATGTTCTGGGCGATCATGCAATCGACAGGATAATCGACAAGCGAACTGAGGACACACTGGGCAACTACAAAAAGGCACTCGAAGATGCGGCAGGTCTGCCTGAGAAACTAGATCGACTCAGTGAGCTGAGAACCAAAGAAGGATATATGGCAGAAGTAGAGCAATCGGGGAAAGCCTATCTGTTCAAAGAACATCACTGCCCCATTTGTATCGCAGCCAAGGCGTGTCATGGATTTTGCAGATCAGAATTGGAAGTGTTTCAGCAACTGTTCGCAGATTCAGCAAAAATAACCAGGGAAGATCATATACTTAACGGGGCCAGACGTTGCACCTACCGCATTGAACCGCTTTAATCTCCCCGGGAAGCTTTCATGTAGCATGGGTGCGGATTTAATCTTTTGCCAGAACAATATCTCCGGAACTGGTATTCACAACAATCCTGCCTTCGCCCTGACCCATGTCGAATCTGAGCCTTTCATCGCGAGTATTCCTGGAACGTCTGGGTTTGTCACCGGTCAAACGGTTTCTGATACTGCCTGAGCCGGATTCAAGATCGAATTCCGCATTCAATTCTCCACCCAACTGTAATCTCACCGATCCACTGACCGAATCGAAATCCAGATCGGCACCACTCTCAAGATCAGCTTCTATATCTATATCACCAGAGACTGAGCTACCAATCGCAGCACTCAAATTGCCGTCAATAAGTTCAATATCTCCGGAAACACTTTCGAGATCGACCTCATCTGAAAATCCGTTGAGCACTATACTCCCGCTAACCGTATTGAACTCACCATTTCCCTTTACATCATCTGCCTCGATATCACCGCTGACACTTCTTACCTTTACTCTACCCTGACCATCCCTAAGGTCTATTTCACCGCTGACCGAAGAGATGCGAACGCCATCCCTGATTTTCTCTGCTTCAAGATCACCGCTAACACCATCGAGTTCAAGTCCACCGAGAATATTCTCAACCCTCACTTCGGTAGATACCACGCCTATTTCTACATTACTGTTCTCTGGCACCTTAATTCGAAGATTCGAGCCTGCGTCACCAAACCAGCCGCCACCAATTCTCGGTATCTTTACGGCTATGTGGGTATCATCTCCATCAACTTCGAAAATAAACTCTTTGACCTTTCTGTCCAGCGTACCCACAACGCTTACCTTATCCCGGGCCCAACCTTCAACCCGGATATCTCCACGAACTACATTGATCTTGACATATCCATCAGCAGCGGCATCTTTAGTCTCGTCAACCGATTCTTTGGCAATCACATGAGCACTAAATAAGATCGCACTGATCAGTACGATTAGCTTTCTCTGCAATGCATGTTTAATTTTCATCGTTTCATACCTCTAGTCTTGCCCAGACAGATCATTGACTACATTGATCTGCTGGGTTTCGAATAGTCCTGTTTTAATAGCTCGATTTCCTGTGCGTGCACTCGCATAAGCATTTCAACCAGACGATGATCGTCAGGATTTTGCCGAATCTGTGCTTCGATATCCCTGCGTGCCTTTTCCATGATCTCAATATTGAGATAAAGATCGTTGAGGGTTTCAGGGGCCAGTTGTTTATTATTTTCCGTAAATTGATCGACCAGCGGGTTTCTGACCTTTACATACTCACTCTGGATATTCGTGAGGGCTGCTTCTGATGGTGCGAGACTGTATGGGCTCTGATTATTTCCCATCAGATTTATCAACAATGAGCCAAGCGCGATAACCAGGCTGGCAGCAACCCCGTAGGGCATCC
The DNA here is from genome assembly GCA_964548025.1 of uncultured Pseudomonadales bacterium. GTDB lineage: Bacteria > Pseudomonadota > Gammaproteobacteria > Pseudomonadales > Azotimanducaceae > JAHRVQ01. The sequence goes on along the minus strand of CAZJRI010000126.1, from coordinate 2,974 downwards.
AGTTACCCGACCATTCACTCTTTTTTCTCTGGGGATGCTCAATAATGTTTCTTTCAATACCCGACCACAAATCCCTCGTCGGCTGCATCTCACGATCAAGATTGCGAATCTCTCTGGCCAGCATGAGATCAACTGGTTCATCAGTCTGATTCACTTTCTGATCTTGATTCTCTTTGTCTTTCATAACAATTCCAATCTTATCTGTACCCTAAGACGCCGGGTTTCTGCCAAAGGTTTATTTCAGGTATCCCTGCAATAATTGCCTAGCCCTGTGAAGCTGGGCCTTGCTGCTTCCCTGTGCGATCCCCAACTCAGCGGCAATCTCGTCGTGCGTATAGCCTTCAATGCTATAGAGGACAAATACAGCCCTTGCACCATCGGGTAACTTCGCGATAGCTGCTTCCAGTCCCATCTGTCCATCAATATCTTCAGGCAGCGCTTCTTCTTCAGTTTCATCAATATCCAGGCTATTTTGAAACGGCTTCTGCTTACGGAGGTAGCTAAGAACTGTGTTGGTAGCGATTCGATATAACCAGCTTCCAAAGGCACTATCTCCGCGAAAACTGCTCAACTTGCGCCAAGCCAGGATGAAAGCCTCCTGGCTTAAGTCTTCAGCCATATCCCGATCCCTGCACAACCTGACGCAGAGGGCAAATATTCTGCCAATGTGCATTCGGTACAGCTCTTCGTATGCCGCATAATCATTATTTTTTGCACGCGCAACCAGGGCCAGTTCCACCGCCTTGTCATCTTGCGCTACACCAGATTCCGACACTAAAAGCCCATTGCCACGTTTCCTAGATTAGACGGGATTCTACTGGAATTGGTTTAAAGTTGAAGGTATCCACCATCTTCATCCGGTTCACGGTAATAAATGAGGCAATCTGATGATAATCACTGGTGTCGATTGCTGATATCCGGCGAGTTTATCCGGCTGGCACCCGGGCTGGGTTCATGTCAACCTACGATGCTCAAGACAGTTCTTCAATGAGGCAAGAATCATGAGTAAATATGACACAGTTCTTTATGAAGTAAACGGTAACCGCGCAACTGTAACGATGAATCGACCGGATAATCTGAACGGGATTACCAATACAATGATGCGGGAATTATATGAGTGCCTCAATGAGGTGGCGATGGATGATAGTGTCAGGGTCGTTCTTTTTACAGGTGCAGGTCGCAGCTTCTGCCCGGGTGCAGACCTGAAAGCCTATTCCAGCGGAGAACCTCAGGAGCCAAACCGCAAGGAATACTTCAATATAACTGCTCTGTTACACGAGATGCCGAAAGTTACCGTTGCAGGTATCAACGGTCCTTGTGCCGGGGCAGGTTTTGGCTGGGCTTGTGCCTGTGATCTTCGTTATGCAACCGCAAGAGCTACCTTTAATACAGCGTTTCTTGGTGTCGCCATCTCGGGTGATATGGCAGGTCCGTGGCTCCTGCCAAGAATCCTCGGCGCAACCAAGGCGAGGGAGCTTTTTCTGCTGCCGGGTAAATTTCGCGCCGATGAGGCGGAACGAATTGGTCTGGTTGCCCGAACCTTCTCAGATGAAACCTATGCAGAAGAACTCGATGAAATTGTCGGACGGCTGTCTAAATCTGCCCCGCTCGCAATCGGTGAAATGAAGAAAAATTTCGTTAATGCAGAGAATATGACCCTGCGAGACTATATCGAGCTGGAGACAGAAAGACATAGTCGCACGGGTGCCAGTGCTGACAGCAAAGAAGCATTCAAAGCATTCGTTGAGAAAAGAGAGCCAAATTTCCAGGGACGATAACGCTGCTCTACCTGATAGGATTTACCAGACTGGATGCAGATTCAGGATCATTTAGTCCGGTCAATCCTTGAGGGAAAACTCGTATCGGTGAAAGCTTGCGATAGCCAGGCCCGCCGCGACGCTGGTGAACGGATCATGTTCCGTTACCTTGCCGGGAAATTTTTCTTCCATCAACTGCCTGACTGCCGCAATCTGCGATGAGCCGCCGGTTCTTATTACCACATCAATTTCATCAGAAGTAATGCCTGCTTTCGCAATCACTTCATCAACAATATCGTCGATTTCTTTAATCATATCTTTCATCATTGCTTCAAATCGATCACGGGTAAATACGATGGATACATCCAGTTCAGGAATGTCCAGAACAGTCTGTTCTGTATCCGACAGAGCAACCTTGGCATCTTTGATTGCCTGAAAAACCAGATAGCTATAGTTGTGAGTAATGAGGTCATCCAGCCGGGAGAACTTTTCACCCAGCTCTCCTCCCTGGCTGATACAATCCGCAACCTTCGATCGATAATGATTCTGATTGAGCGTGTAAGTGACTGCCCAGTTGAGTAGTTTGTCTTCAAATTCGTCAAACGGGAATTCGTTCTCAATCAGTTGACCATCTTTCATCCTGGTCCAGATTTCACCTTTGCCGAGTAGGGGAAATAACAATTCCCTGAAAATCAACTGATCTATGTGATCACCTCCGAGTGACATACCAGCGGTTGAGAGAACTTCAAAATCAACGCCTGAGTACGCGACAATACTCAAGTCCAGGGTACCACCACCAAAGTCGAGAGTGAGAACCTTACCGGCTTCCCCCGGCGACTCATCGTGCAGGTAACTTAGAGTGGCGGCCACTGGCTCGGGATAGAATGTGACGTCGGAGAATCCCGCATAGCCACAGGCTTCTTCAAGTCTGGACAGACCCAGATCATTCCTGAATTCATTCTGTCCCTCGAACTTGACCGGATGTCCGAAGTGAGTCCCAAAGGTCTTCTCTGGTAATGATGCCAGCAACACCTGACGAATATGAACCAGGACCGGCGTGATTAAAGCAACGATTCGAAATGGATGATCAAAGACCATCAGTCGCTTAAGCGACGGATTACCCAGCAGACGTTTTACTCCTCGAAATAGTCGACCTGGTAAACCGCGGTCAATGATGGATTTACCATATACATTCGAAGTGGTTGTCTCATGATCCG
>CAZJRI010000125.1:0-15953 GCA_964548025.1 uncultured Pseudomonadales bacterium | reverse complement strand
GGTCGGTACCAAAGAACTTGCCGCCATCAGTTTTACCTTTCCTCTTGTAATGATCATGCAGGCAATCTCCATGGGACTAAGCGTTGGCGCGTCTTCAGTGGTCGCGAGGATTATGGGCGTTGGCGACATAGACAAAGCGAGGCTGCTCAATACCCATTGTGTTGTTCTCGTGCTGAGCCTGACCATCATTCTCGGCTTTATTGTCTTTTTCAATCTGGAGCGATTTTTCAGTCTACTGGGTGCTGAAGGTGAAGTCCTCTATCTCACCGTGGACTACATGGAGATCTGGTTGCTTGGTATGCCTTTTTTTACCATTACCCTGGTCGGTATGACCTTAATGCGAGCGATGGGTGACGCCGTGACACCCGGCTATTTAATGACCATCGGGTCCGGGCTTCATATTGTGATTGCCCCCTTCTTCGTCTTCGGTCTCATGGGCATTCCAGAGATGGGGCTAGATGGCGCCGCAGTGAGTTTTGTTATTGCAAGAACCGTCAGTTTTCTGTCCTATAGCTACATCATGGTCATAAGGGACAATCTGCTGGCCTTCGAAATGAAAGGCTTTTTCTCCTCATGCCTCGATATCGCGCACGTAGGTGTACCTGCGGTGGCGAGTAATCTCATCGCACCTGTTTCAATGAGTGTCATCACAAGATTGCTTGCAGGGCATGGCGCCGTCGTCGTGGCAGGCTTTGGCGTCGCTTCCCGCATAGAATCCATGATTCAGATGATCATTTTCGCACTCTCGATGAGCCTTGCACCCTTCGTCGGTCAGAACTGGGGAGCGGGTTACTTCGACCGGGTGAAACTTGCACTACTATTAGCTAACCGTTTTGCACTGGCCTGGGGCCTCTTTGCCTACATCATACTTTTTCTATCGGCTGAAATGCTGGTCTCTCTGATTAACGATGACCCTGAAGTGGTTCGGGCTGCTGTGAACTACCTGCTTATCATTCCACTGGGTATGGGGTTTATGGGAGTAATGGCCAATTCAACCTCCAGCTTCAATGCATTGGGTAAACCCATACCTCCCCTCGTCATCTCAATTCTGCAGATGATCGTGGTTTACATACCACTGGCACTGCTTGGGGATTATCTGTGGGGCTATATCGGAATATTCATTGCCGGTGCCACAACCGTATCTGTGCTTGGCGCTGTCAGTTGGATCTGGATTAACAAAGAAGTAGCCAGGGGTGTTGCTCTCAGACTAAAGGTGCCTTAAGAGGTCACTTTGAGATCGATCTAACTTATAGCAACAGTCCTTCACTAGGATTCAGAGAAACGCAGCTTTCGCACCAGATCATCGTAGATTAGATCTATTGATTGATCTAAGAATTCAGGTCCGCTGTCGTCAAGCAATTCATCTAACCGCCGGGTAATCAGACTTTCAACATGATGACGCATTCTAGCCCGACGCTGGGTTGTTGTATTGATCGTTTTCCTGGTCCAATCCAGATGACGTTCTATAGCTTCATCAAGAGCTGAAAGATCTCCCTCTTCATTTGAGGTCAGGATAACTTCTGGTCGCCAGCCAACAGACGCGATTGATTTAAGATCAAGAATAGATTGAATATCCGCCGCGGTAGCCTTCGCACCAGGACGGTCGGCTTTATTAACCACATAAATGTCTGCCATCTCCATAATCCCGGCTTTCATCGCCTGAATAGCATCACCGGATTCAGGCACCACCACCAGAACAACCGTGTCGACCAGGGTTCGAATCGTGTAGTCAGCCTGGCCTATGCCGACGGTTTCGAGAACAACATCATCGAATCCGGATTGCTCCATCACAGAGAGCATCTCGGTCATGTTATCAGCCAACCCGTCATGGGCATGACGACTCGGCATAGAGCGGATATAGAGATTGGGATTTCCGGCAATCGCATCCATTCGAATTCGGTCTCCGAGGATGGACCCACCCGACAAAGGGCTGGTGGGATCAATCGCTAATACACCGATTCGTGACCGGTGTTTCAGTCGAACTTCAGCAAGCCTTGCAATCAAGGTACTCTTGCCCGCACCCGGCGGGCCGGTTATCCCGATACGCGCAACGGCGTTGGTTGTCGACTCTTTCGCATTAGCCAGATTCTCTTCAACACTTGCCTGCCCTGCTCTAGTCAATCGTCGCGCCAATTCACGCCTTTCGGTTGCCCCCCAGGTCGCCATCAGACAACACCTGAATTCGACAGCGACGAAACATCTTCACCGGAATGAGATGAGGCACTGAAATGTAAAATCAAAGCACCAGTATTCTTCTTGTGAACAATAGCACCAGGGTGCGCCAACCGGGAGAAACAATTCTCTGTGCTATCCTTCATCAAGATCATCACGATAACGATCCCGCCAAAGTCTCGATGGTTTCATCGAGGTTCATCTCACTAGTAAATACACCCATAGCACCCGCTTCCAACAGGGCCTTGTGGTCGTCCGGTGGTATGGTGCCGCCAACGAAGACCTTGATATCTTCAGCCTTTAGTTCTTTCAATTCGTGCAGGATGGCTTCAAGCATCTCCTGGTGCGAGCCGGAAAGAACACTCAACCCGATAGCATCGATATCTTCATCCACCGCCACCCGGGCGATATAGTCAGGGCTCTTGCGCAGCCCCGTGTAGATCACATCGGCACCGCTGTCTCGCAGTGCCAGGGTTATAATCTTGGCACCAATGTCGTGCCCATCCAGACCAGGTTTAGCGATCAGGATGCGTTTTCCTCTTAGATCCATCACGGATTCCTCAAATTTGACTTCCCGGCTCAACCGATCAACGCGGGTTCCTGAAATTCACCCCAATGAGACTTCAGCTCCGAAACCATTTCACCAACTGTCACATATTCGTGGCAACACTCAACCAGATAGGGCATCAGGTTTTCATCGTCTTTCAGCGCGGCTTCACCTAATCTCTTTAATGCCTTCGCCACTTTATTGTTATCCCGGCGATCTCTGACTGCCTCAAATTTATCGAGTATGCGCCGACGATTTTCAGGTTCAAGGCGAAACACCTCACCGAATTCTGCTTTCTCATTCTCATGTCGGTAACGGTTCACACCAACGACGACTCGTTCACCAGCGTCCACTTTCTCTTTTCTTTCACGAGCACGTTGTGCGAGTCGCATCTGAATATAGCCTTCTTCAATCGCTTTTACGACGCCACCATAGTCGTCGATCTCTTTCATTACGCCGAGTATTTCCTCCTCCATTCTGTCTGTGAGGTATTCCACATAATAGCTGCCACCAAGCGGATCAACGGTATTTGCGGCGCCACTCTCATGCGCAATAATCTGTTGAGTGCGCAATGCAATCTCGGCGCTCTGCTCAGTCGGGATCTGGTAAGCCTCATCATAGGCACAGGTGAAGATGGACTGCGCACCACCCAATACGGCGGCAAGATTTTCAATACCAACACGAACGATATTATTGAGTGGCTGAGCCGCGGTAAGAGAGGAGCCACCACAGACAACACCGAATCTAAACAGCAAACTTTTTGGATCCTTGGCTCCATAGCGATCCTGCATCAGCCTTGCCCAGATCCGCCTGGCAGCCCTGAATTTAGCAGCCTCTTCAAAGAGATCCATATGGACATAGAAAAAGAAGCTGAGTCGCTTTGCAAAACTATCCACCTCACCACCACGTCGAATCAGTTCATCAACATAGGCAAGCCCATTGGCCAGGGTATAACCTATTTCCTCAACGGCAGTGCACCCGGCGTCACGAACGTGGGCTCCGGCAATACTGATGGGGTTGAAGCGAGGTGTTTCCTCATTGGCGAACAAAATAGAATCCGCGATTAGCCTCATGGACGGCTGCACAGGAAATATCCATGTTCCTCGTGCCACATATTCCTTCAGAATGTCGTTTTGGATAGTTCCCGTTAACGCTGATCGTGGCACACCGGATTTGTCCGCTGCTGCAACATACATGGCAAATATCATTGCGGCTGCACCATTGATGGTGAAGGAGGTTGAGATTGAAGCGAGATCAATATCATCGAATAGAATCTCCATCTCTGCCAGGTTGGAGAGAGAAACACCAACCTTGCCCGCTTCTGCCATCGCCATCGGATCATCCGGATCATAACCACACTGGGTCGGTAGATCGAGCGCAACCGATAATCCCGTCTGCCCCTGATCCAACAGAAACTTATAACGTTGATTGGATTCTTCTGCGGAACCAAAGCCGGAATATTGCCGAATGGTCCACATGCGACCACGAAATCCATCCTGAAAAATACCTCGTGTAAACGGTGCTTCACCAGGCAACCCCTGTTCACCCCCGTTCGCCATGTCCGGGGTAACAGTGACAGGTACTTCAATACCTGAAGGCGTTGACACTTTCTTCAATTTTCCACCTCGCTTGTTTTAGGTCAGCTTGTTCTTACATCCTATTGTGCGCTTTCTGACAGGTTAATGCCTTCATACCCTATTTTTTCAGAATCAAGTCCGCTGCTTCCCAGTGGTCTGCATGAACCCAGTTCTCGGCAAAACGATCTGTTTCCAGTTTATAGAGTTCGTTCACGGCTACGCCCCGACGTCCTGCGGTAACCACTGCTTTGAAGGTGCGAAGGACTTGTGGCACCTGACGCAAGATAGGTTTTAAAAAATCATCCACTGCTTCTTCCAGTGCCAGTCTTTTTCCCCTCGACACTTCGGTAGAATTCACATCTTGCGCCACTGCATCACAAAGTCCCATTGAGCATGCCTGATCCGGGGAGAGCATCTCACTGCCGCACAACAGGCGAAGTGCCCTGTCAGGGCCGACCAGGCGCATGAGATCGATACCGCCACCCCATGCGGTCGAGATATTCAAACGACCCTGAATAAAGCCGATTTTGGCAGATGAAGACGCGATGCGAAAATCACAGGCCACCGCCAGTTCAGCACCACCACCCACGGCATTACCGTTTAAGGCAGCTATAACCGGTACCGGAAAGTCACGCACTGACTGCAGTGCAGCTCTGGCCTGTTCTGCCATTTCTCTGGTCTCAGAAAGCGTACGTACCGAACTCAGATCCTTCAGGTCTCCACCAGCAGCAAAACTCTTCTCTCCGGCACCTGTCAATACTGCCGCTTTCAATGAATCATCGGTGGCGTTTTCATTGAAGATCGTCTTCAGGGAGTCGAGCACGGAGCGGCTTAATGCGTTGTGTTTTTCGGGTCTGTTCAGGGTAACGCGAAGAATTGAGTCGTCCTTCTCGACAAGGATCTCATCGGGCATCACAAAACCTTTTCTGTATAGTCTGCATCAAAATCCAGAAATTTCATGTATTGTCTCCGATTATGACTGGTGAACCAGGAGTCCGAAAGTCTGGGAGTATAGGCAGCAGCAACTCGCTTTTCCAGGGGACCTGACCCGGTGAATCGACAGCTTGAATTCAATTTATGCTGTCAGAATGAAATATTAACTCTCGTTGTTGGATCAATTACATGCAAGAAAATTTACCTTTGGACGGCCTGACCGTGGTTGAGCTGGGCTCAAGTCTGGCTGGTCCTTATGCTGCCCGAATACTGGCGGATATGGGCGCACAACTCGTTAAAGTAGAACCACCGGAAGGTGAAGCCGCCCGTCACTGGGGCCCTCCCTACCTGGATGGCTTACCGGCAGTCTTTCAGTTCTTTAATCAAAACAAGCAATCGGTGACAGTGGATTTTACTGATTCGACCGATCTCAATAGCCTGGTTTCCTTCATCACGGAGAAGGCAGATATTGTGTTGCAAAATCTGAGACCCGGCGTGGTAAAGAAATTTGGTCTGGACGGAGCGACGATGTGCGCCCGAGAACAAAGACTAATCTACTGCAACCTCAGCGCCTATGGAGAGAAAGGCGAACTTGCAGACCTTCCCGGCTACGATCCACTTATGCAGGCATTTTCAGGATTAACAGACGCCAATGGCAGCGAGGAGAGTGGACCATGCCGTGCGCCTGCACCCTTTGTTGATATGGGCACAGCAATGTGGGCCGCTCTGGCAATATTTGGTGCATTGGAGCGTCGACACAAAACAGGTGTCGGCGGTGTCGTTGGCGTATCCCTGATGGAGACCGCAGTAACCTGGATGACCCATAGCATTGCCGATGTCACAGGTGGTGGCAGCGCACCAAAACGCACCGGGCTGAGGGGTGATGTTGTGGCACCCAATAGTGGATTTCATACGTCGGACGGTATCTTAATCATCACTGTTGGTACAGACGCGCAATTTACGAGGCTTTGTGAGGTACTTGGCGAACCTAACGCTGCCAATGATCCCCGACTGGCCAGCAATGGTGCCCGACTTGAGAATGTCGAATATCTGGAAAGTTATATGAACCGACACCTTAAAGAAGATACCAGCGAAAACTGGATCCGCAAACTCAATGCAGTCGGCATAGCAAACGTGCCTGTTCAAACCATCACCGAAGCGCTGGCACATCCCCAATTGAAGGCGAGTGGATTAATACAGCAAAGCACAAGCGGCAATTACACCGTGCCTACACTGCCCATGCATTTTGACGGCGAACGATTACCCCTGCGTTCTTCCGCACCGGAGAAAGGTGAACAGAATGATTTGCTATCGGCTTTCCGCAAATAGAACATGATGATCTTAGAGCTCGTTGCCTAATTCTTCGAAGAATCAGTTTTGCCTTTATTTTTCAGCGACTGCCCCGCTTTCGTAAACTTACCGGCCAGACTGGCCTGTGTATTGATTAAAGATCCCAAATTCAATGCATCGCTCAACGTACCCTGCCGCGTTGCCCGGTGAAGTCGCTTGGTCTGACCGATTGCCACTTTGTCCCGGCTGACGATGGTCGCGATAAATGATTCGGTTTCATTAACCAGGCTTTCTTCATCTTCAACGAGGCGGTTGATCAATCCCATGGCATAAAGTCGTTCAGCCGAGACTGTTTCTCCCAGAACAGCCAGTTCAAGAGCCAGACGCGGACCGAGTAGTTTGCTCAACACAGGTGTATTAATGGCAGCCGGGAAATTGTGCCTCATCTCTGAGACTTGAAATTTTGCGCTTTGATCAGCGAGAACAAAATCACAACCCATGGCAAGGGTAAAGCCGCCCGCATACGCATAACCACGCACCACCGAAACCGACGGCAGATCGCTCTCATCAAGCAAACGAAAGATATCAGCCCAGCGATCATCACCGGCAATCATCTCGTTCACTGGTGAATCACTCTTGACATCAGTTAGATCCCGACCGGCACAAAAGTGCTCACCGACGCCACTTATAACCAGACAACGGCAACAAACTTCGGCCACAGCCTCAGTAATACTTTGGTGTAATTGCCCAATCATCTCGCTGTTAAATGCGTTGCGCCTCTCCGGTCTGTTTAGCTGCAACCGTGTGACCCCACCCTGCTTTTCTACCGTGATACTCATTGCCAAATCCTTCTTTGACCATCTATCAAATCAGATCCAATGATAGCTTCGATGTAGGGTGTTACCAAACAGTTTGGTTGGATGAATAGGATGCTCATCAATAAGCACCGAGCCTTAATCTTCTTCGGTTCGGGACACTACCATTTACCAACTAATTTCAATCTGGTATTTGATGAAATTTTAGCGATCCACGTTAACGCTTTCAGTGGCCAGAGAAAAATGAGTTTCATTCTCAATGATAATAAGATAACAATACGTGAGGACGATCCTCGTCCAGTCTAAACTCCCTTATATGCCGGGAATAGCTGCACCGATTAGGGGGCGCAGATTTGAAACCGTTAGGGAGTCAAAGACATGGTCGCTCCACCATCGGAAGAGACGCTACTTCAGCTTGGTGAGTTCGCAGCGGCTACTTTGGCTGGTGAGCGAGCGCTATTGTGCGGTGTGCCTGACACAACTGAACTGGGCGGCTTCGAGAAGGCTACTCTAAAGCTCGCCCTCGATTACGAGATCGAGGGCGAGAGACGTTCCATCTCATTGGTGGTGAAGGCCGCGCGGGAGTCCGAAATCAGAATACTGCGAGAGCTCGGGTCACAGGGTCTCGAAGCCATTCCCCAGGTGCTTGGGTCAATCGAAGCGGGCGGCAAGGATTACCTCCTGATGCCATTCTATGACGGGCACGAGCTGGATTTCGGAGACATTATGCCAAAGACGGTATTGTCGATGTTGGCGCGTATACATACGGACTTCGAAGAGAACTACAAGCATCTGACTTATCTGCCGGTGGCTGACGAAGCGTATCTTTCAGGCTTGATCGAGACTGCACTGAAGTGCGCCCTGGATTTTCCAGAAGCCAAACGAATATTGAAGGACGTGCAGAGCAATGCGGGTTTGCTCTACTCGATGCTATCGGAAAATCCGATGACGCTGCTACAGGGCGACGTTCATCCTGGCAACATCATTCAACTCTCCGACAAAGCCGTGCTGGTGGACTGGGGAAATGCCCGCATCGGACCACGAACGCTTGACCTGGCGAATATTACCTCATCTCAAGATGATGCCTGGATGTTCTATTTATCCGAGAGTGAGCGGTTCGGCACCAAACTAGGCCCCGACCGGATGCTCAGGAACCATCTGTGGGCAACCGCACTTATAAATCTCATGTACCTGCCTGCAGGATCAGGTGACGAGGCTATTGTCGAACAAATGGCAACGCGCGTATTTGATGCCATTCAACGGCTCTGACAGGAATATTTGGGGTCAGTGGAATATTTGGGGTCAGTGTAAAAACTATATTAAAGAATGCGGGATTGCCAGTACACGAGAAATTTCCGACCGACGATTGTCTAAAGACGAGTTAAATGAGACGTTTACTTACGACATCAAACAGTGTCAGGAAACTGGGTTTGTTTTGGGTAGCGATAAAATTCGCAAGCAATTCGAAGAGATAATTAATCAATCGCAGTTTCAACAGAATCGAGGTCCAAAAGCCAAGCGTCAAATGTAATTTTTACACTGACCCCAAATATTCCTTATTCACGGCCATCGCAACACTCTACAAAGGAATCCTGATATGTCCGTAGACGGTCTGGGCAGAAAGATCACCACCACTTTCGTCAACAATACCAATGCTCATCGATTTGCCTTCGTCGGACAGATAACTGAGTTTGATACCAAACAATCTGCGACTATCCACAGAATATCTGAACTCTTTGGTAAAAGGTGTGTCAGCAGCTATGGCAAAATAAGTCGGCACTGCTGATTTACCATCCTCAAGTTCATTCTTCCAAGATGCAGTAAACGATGGAGTCAATGTCCCTGACGACAGGTCAAAGGGCCTTGATATTCTCAATCCAAGGTTAGCCAGGGTTGATCTGACTCTACGACCGTCCACTCGCAATGAAAATTGGCTACTGCCAGTTTCCTGAACATCTTCTTCATCAATACGGCTATATGTCAATCCAACATAAGGCTGTACAATCAATTCTCCCTTTGAAAAACTTCTACCAAACTCAATGGCTGCAGTAAACGATTCCCCATCATAGGAACTGCTGGCTGTTTCTTCACCTGCACCATGATCAAAGTAACGCTCGTTTCTCAGTGAATGCTTGCCGTACGACGTCACAAAATTCACATAGTTTTGGTTTATCAGGTAGCTGCCGTACCACGAAAGATAGAGATTCTTATGTCGGCCGTCAGTCCGGTCACCCACTTCATCGACCTTCGTGCGGGACCAGGCAACGGATAATCCGGTTAGTAGATGACTGCTGTGCTTAACATCGTAGCCTCCGATTAATCCATAGGAGTCTGAATCAAAAACACTTGATCTGTCGATTTCATTACGTGAATTTCCAATCACGGGGGCAAACCAGAAGCCACTGACAGACTGAATAGAATCGTTGTCGCTTAGATCGACGAGACGACCCAGAGTATTTTCAGTTTGCTGATTAATATTGCCCATCGTTACAGTTGTACTCGAAGTAAATGCATCTGAATCCATCTGATCATAAACAGTATCCAACTCATCGAGGCTAGTACGATTCATTAAGTAACCAAGCACATCATTAGCAGCGGTCGTCATTTTCCCGAGGTTGAGAAGGTTATGAATATGACTTCCTATATGGTTTTCCTTGATCCCGCCAGGAGCAAAATCAAGAGATAGGGTCAATTTAACGGTGCTGCGAGTTGCATTAGCTGCCTTAACCGCATTGTTGAAACTCCGGACCAAACTGGTTTGGTTCGGCGCTAATACAGCGGACGTTGATGGGAGGGAATGCTGCACAATGACTTCATCACTTCTGGTTTCAAGCCGGTAATTCATCACAACGGAATCAGAACGCGGAATTGTCAGATTGTTTGTTAACGTACCGTCAGCAGAAAAAATGTCAAAATCATTTTCCTGAGAGGGTTGCAATTTGCTTGGATTGAGAACATTGACAATGAGCGAGCCCGACAAACTCATATCACCGGATGCATGGAGATGGTCTGACGACTTGCTACCCACATCTATCTTAAGGGTCGATTGCTTATCCTGAACAAAGCTGCCCGTAAGATTGGTGGTACCAATGCCAGTAACTGTTTTCGTTGTCTCTAACTGCGAATAGTCACCATAGTCAACCCATTTTGATGTGCTAACGATTTTTCCATCACCAAATGGAGAGACGATGCCACCAGCGTTATTGTTCATATGTCCGGTGATATCTGAACCCGTATTCAGGATGCCACCCGCCAGATTGTTAATCACACTACCACTGCTGCTTAGCTGAATTTTCCCGGTTATCGTTCCGCTATTATTGACGGTGGTCTGATGGCTTGAACTTCCCAGTATCGCGCTGCCGTCTGCGCCAAGAACTTCATTCTGCGATTGAGTATCAGAGTTCCACCCTTCTAGGTTCCATCCTTGCAGGGTGCCTGAATTATTCAACGTTCCTGTGCCACCTCCCATCATGATCGCTGCATGCCCAGCCCCCCCTGTGACTTTGGCACCTTCTTCTACGGTCACTTCAATCGTTGCTGCGCTTTGTCCAAATATCGAAGCCCAAATACCATTTTGCCCGTTACTTGAAACATCGATATTTCCAGATGTGCTGATAGTGATATTTCCACTGTCAGATTTAGATTGATTACCGGTGATATTGAGCGCCACAATTCCATTCCCAGTACCATTCACAGTGGGATGAACGGTGATATCACCCGAATTCACAATATCAATATTGCCACTGGTACCGGCTCCGAAACCACCAATGGGGGTCCAGGATGCCGACGCTATGTTTCCATTGTTATCTTTAGGTGTTTGCAGGCTAATACCGCCACTGCCACCAACAGACTGCGCGAATATTCCGGTATTTCCTCCCGCACTACTGAGAGTGATATCACCCTTATTGTTAACCTTAACATCTCCACTATTGCCTGATATGGCTGTGTCGGAACCACCTTGCCAGACATGGTCAATATTGAAGTCAGGCACTAGCGCATTGTTATTCGCATAGGGAGCAACAAAACTTGCAAACCCACCACCGCCACCGATACTCTGCGCGATAATTCCCATCGAACCCATCTGCGTAATGACAATTGAACCTGCGTTCGAGATAGTCACATCATCGCCGTTACCCGACACTTGCGTTTTGCCACCAATCGAACCACTGGAACCACTACTGCCAAAAGCGACACCACCACCACCACCAATACTTTGAGCGATGATTCCATGGCCATTCTGACCATTCACAGATATGGTTGCTGAACTATCTACTTTAACCACCCCACCATCACCATCAACAGATCCTTCACCGCTTCCACCGAGTTCAAATGAAATAGGATAGGGTCCTGCACCAGCGATACCACCACCGCCTCCAATACTCTGAGCTACGATGCCTGATGCCCTCTCACCGCTAACCTTGATCTGTGTTCCTCTTGCCCAAACAGTCACGTTTCCCGTTTGTTCAGATGATGAAACTTCGCTGGCACCTACTTGTAACGGAATGATCGCGCCAGCGTTCCAATCGTTAGCTTGAAAACTGAATAGACCACCACCACCGCTAATACTCTGGGCGATAACTCCATGAGAATCTGCTGCCGTTGTTGTGATATCACTACTCGTTGCCACATTAACCGCTTCGGCAGCCGGTACCTCTGAAGTATTTTTTGCTCCAAGCTGGAAAGCAGTCTTATAGTGGGAATCAAATGAGTTCGCCACATAAAGTGAGCCGGTACCGCCTCCCCCGGTTATACTTTGGGCAATAATACCTGGGGAATTGCCTGCTGATGTTTTGATAGAGGTGACGCCATCCCCACCATGTGGAAGGGCAACGGCTGAATCTGCAGCCCCATTCTGTCCTTTGACTAATCGAATGCCATCACTCACTGTTACCTGACCGGTACTATTACCAATACCCTCATCACCACCGAGGAAGAAAAATAAAGGAACACCGTTAGTAGAGAACGCCCCTGCCACGGCAATACCACCACTGCCACCGCCGCCAGCGATGCTTTGCGCATGAATCCCGGGCGAGTCCCCACCAGCGGTTTCAATACTATAGATATCACTGCTACCTGACGGACGCTGATTGACAATAGCCACGTCTCCCGCCGCGCCGCCTGCCCCACCCTGACCACCTAAAGCCAGGCTGATATTCGCTGATTGATCGTCAAGTGCAATATCAAGGGCACCGGCAACGCTATATCCACCAACGCCGCCACCACCACCGACACTCTGAGCAAAAATACCGGCTGATCGCTCACCCTTGGTTGAGATGTCGGATCCGCTGGTCACGGTGACCGCGTCAGCATTTCCCGCTGCTGCACCATTCCCCCCTAGACTCACACCGACACTAACCGCTTTGGCATGGGAAATGGTCAGATCTCCTGAAATGCTGAAGCCACCTGAACCGCCGCCACCGCCAACACTTTGTGCTTGAATGCCGTGGGATTGTTTCCCGGCAGTACTGATACCACTGCTGTTATTGACAGTCACTTTGCCCGCATTTCCAGCCGCTCCACCGCTTCCACCCATACTGAAACCGGCTGCCTGCGAAGTGCTGATATTTGCTTCAATACTGAAACCACCACTACCACCTCCACCCCCAACACTTTGGGCATGAATGCCACTGGCACGCTCACCACTGGTAGCCAGGCTCTGCCCATTGCTGGTGACCGCAATGTCCCCGCTGACTCCACCAGTGCCACCCGTACCACCAAGGGCAATAGATACGCCGAGTGACGTATCATCACTGCCACCAACATTAGCATCCGTTGAAATACTGAATCCGGCATTACCGCCGCCACCGCCTACACTTTGCGCCATGATGGCGGGAGAATCATGTCCAGATGCACTGGTATTCCCTGACTGATCCGATGTTGTGCCGGTCTTTATGGTGCTGTTGCTGGTCACCGTCACAGAGCCACCAGCGGTGCCACCTGTTCCGCCACTGCCACCGTGAGCAATGCTCGCGCTGGAACTAAAAACGCTGCCACTGACCGCTATAGACCCGCCCCCGTGACCACCTCCTCCTCCAATACTCTGTCCGAAGATCCCTGCAGATGAGTCACCTGCGGTGAGAATTTCACCGCCACTGCTTGTCTCAATCGTCACGTTGTCAGAAGATCCACCGCTACCACCCTTACCACCGAAGCTGGCTGAAACCGCTCCGATTCCTATCTTACTGTCTGCGGTCGAGGCACTGACACTAACAGCCAGGCCGCCATAGCCGCCCCCACCACCAATACTTTGAGCCACCACGCCCTGGGAATTGTTGCCTTGAGTATTCACGGATGTCACACCTTCTATACTCACTGCTTCGCCAGTGCCCCCTTGTCCTCCCTGGGCACCAAAGGCTAACGCCATTGCTGGCGCTACTTCTGGAGCGGCAAGTATCTTTACTCCACCGCCGACACTCCAGCCGCCTACACCGCCACCCCCACCAACACTCTGGACAAGAAATCCCGGTGAATGCACGCCTTTCGTTTCGACCTTTGGAATGGGGAGAGATTCTGCTGACTCAGCCGATGCATCAGCCAACGAGTTGCCATCTTTGTCTGACACCTTACCTGTCACCGTTACTTTACCCGCATCACCGCCGCCGCCACCAGCAACTCCTGTTGCACCCAGGGTGATACCTGCGCCAGTTGATGAGTCAAAAGAAAGATCACCATTGATCTTTGTGCCACCAACTCCACCACCGCCACCGAGACTCTGTGCAAGTAACGCTGGCGCAGAGTCACCAGCAGTTGAAAGCTGCACATCATTCCTGACAGTAACCGTGGAGCCGTGACCACCACCACCTGCCCTGCTGCCTAACTTCAATACCGGTACATCAGCCAGGGCGATGGCGAACTCACCGACACCTGCACTCACGCTTATAGCGCCGTTTCCACCGCCACCTCCAATACTCTGGGCAACAATGGCACCAGACATTTCTCCCGCAGTGGAAAACTTGGTTGGATTGTTAGCGCTGTCATCAGCAGAGGAACTGGTGTCAACGATGATATTACCTGCATCCGAACCAGTCCCACCGCTACCACCAAGAGTCAGACTCAGATTTGTTTTTACAGAACCGCTGGCCGCAATCGCCATGCCACCAGCGCCACCCCCGCCACCTACACTTTGAGCAAATAAAGCAGGTGAATGACCTCCCAAGGTCGATATTCCACCATCTTTTGCATCTACAACCACATCTCCGGCGGCTGATCCTGCCCCCCCTTCTCCGCCCATTGCAACAGATAGAGCGCCGGTTAAACCGAGTGCAAATGCTCCACTCAATCCACCATGGCCACCACCGCCGCCGATACTTTGGGCAAGTATGCCAGCCGAATAATTGGTTGAGACTCCACCAGTCGAAATCTGACCTGTTGAAGTCACTTTGACGTTGCCAGCAACGTTACCAGCACCGCCCTTATCTGCGGAGAAATTCTCTCCACCCATCTTAATTGCGCCTGATACATCGACGGCTTTTTCTCCACTAACCGAACCGGAAATACTAAGCCCCCCGGTGCCACCACCACCCCCAATGCTCTGAACGACAATAGCTGGTGAGTGACTGCCACTGGTCATCACACTAAGATTGTTTTCTAACCTGGCGGAAGTGTCACCACTGTCAACCGACAAAGTAGAAAGAGGAGTATCCCTAACGCACTTGCCATCACCAGTTTTTGTATTGCTACTGCAACCTCCTTTACCGCCGTTGCCACCGAAACTCAACCCAACCGAGACACCCCCGGATATTCCGCCGCTGATACTGGCACCACCCGTACCACCTCCACCGCCAACACTTTGAACGAGAATACCGCTAGCATGATTGCCACTGGTGCTGATGGCAGCTTTGCCATTTTGTATTGACCCACCTGATCCATCTTTAAGTACGCCTAGTGTTACAGAAGTTGAAGCGGCATTACCACCGCCGCCGATACTCTGTGCAAAGATTGCGTGGGAATGATTGCCACTAGTAGTAATCGTTGAATTTGAGACCACTTCTACTTCACTGGCAGAGCCGCCTGAAGAGCCTTTGCCACCAAGCGCTGCTTCGATCGTGACGCCTGTACCAGCACCACCAGCAACGCTGAAACCACCCGCACCGCCACCACCACCAAGGCTCTGCACGAATAATCCCGAAGAAAAACTACCGGTGGTCTGAATGTCATAATCAGTGGTTTGCACAAGATCGGTAATCGAATCCAGATTGGAGACACTATTTAAACTGGCTTCAGAACTATCGCCACCAAGACCGCCCTGGCCACCAACCGACAATGAAGCAGTAACGCCATTGCTGATTCCTCCGTCGATAGAAAATCCACCAGCACCACCACCACCACCATGGCTCTGCACGAATACGGCACTGGAATGATCACCCGTTGTCTCTACCTTGCCACCGGTACTTGAGCCGCAACTGGGAGACGTGCTGTCACCAATATCAGCGTTGCAGTTGAAGACACTGACAGACCCAGCATGGCCCCCACCGGCACCCTTACCGCCTATCGAGACAGAGACATCTGCGCCGATTCCGACGCTACCGGACACACTGATGCCGCCACTGCCGCCACCGCCTCCGGAACTTTGGGCGAAAATGCCATGCGAGAAGTTGGCATTGTCTCCCGTTTTCAGAT
>CAZJRI010000124.1:12622-16070 GCA_964548025.1 uncultured Pseudomonadales bacterium | reverse complement strand
TACACAATATTCAGTATATCACCCTCATCATCCGTAGACTTGCGCGCGTAGATAATGTATCTCATAGGGCAAAGCTCCTTTCATTCGAACTTTATATTAAAAGAGCGCCGCTTAAATTTTTCGTCGGAAGGTACCTTCCGACTCTTCTTAAAAGACGCCCCTTATCCAACATGGCGGAGGAGGTAGGATTCGAACCCACGGTACCCAAAGGGTACAACGGTTTTCAAGACCGCCGCTTTCGACCGCTCAGCCACCCCTCCGAAGCCGCGCAATATACGCGATTCACGTCATTTTGTTAAGCATTTCTACTTTGGTTTTACAGGATTTCGCCACCGGCTGCCTCATTGAATTGCAGGATCGAACCTGCCAGTATTTATGCTGCATCTAATAAAGTAGTCGAAAATGACTGAATTTTTCATCGTCATCTTATTCGGTATCCTGGGTCTGTATTGGCTCGCTGCCATGCGGTGCAAGGAGATTGCAGTAACCGTCGCAAGACGGGAATGCAAAATGAGGGATGTACAATTGCTCGACCAGACTGTTCACCAGGCAAGAATATCCATGAGCAGGGATGCCCGGCAAAAGTGGCGGGTCTGGCGAGAGTATCGATTCGAGTTTTCTGTAGACGGTCAAACCCGGTGCAGGGGTAGATTGATGATGTTGGGCCAGAGACCGCTTCGGGTAGATATGGAAACTTTTAATCCACTGATACACTAACCTTGATCTCAAGGACCTTCCTGTTTTTGTCCGTACTCTGGCTCGGTGGTTGTCAGATGGTACCTACGGCAACGTGCCCACCCCAGAAATTCCAGATCTTATCGAGTGGCCAGACAACTAATTTTAGTCAACTGAACCTCGCACCTCGGCAAAATTCAGATAGAGCTCGTTTGGCCCGGGACCTCTGGCGTGAAAATTGTCCGGATTTCAGAGAGTCCGATATACGAAGATCCCGATTCAACAATTACGCCTGTCTCATTCGTGGTTCGACCGAAAAGCGAATCGTCATCGGCACACATTACGATAAGGTGGGTGGCGGTGCGGGCATCGCCGATAACTGGAGTGGTGTCCTCCTAACCCATCAACTGTTGCAATACTTCCTAGAACATCCACCTTCTTATACGCTCGATTTCGTCGCATTTGGTGAAGAGGAAGATGGCATGTTTGGGTCCTCAGCCTATCTTGATGCAAACGATCTTCACTTGATCGCTGCGATGATCAATATTGATACCATCGGGCTCCGGTCACTGCTAATCGACAGGAAATCTGATCCCGTCCTCAGTTGCAAAGCTCAGGCAATCTCCAATTCACTGGGCCATGAATTCGGTTTTTCGAGCTGGCGCATGCTTACAGGGGATTCAGAAATCTTTATCGCTAAAGGTATCCCTGTGCTGAATATTCATTCTGTTGACAGACAAACGATACGACGCATTCATAACAGACGAGACAGACCTGGTAACGTTGAGATCAGATATCTTGAGGAGACTTTCAACCTTCTGCTTAATCTGCTGCTCAATCTTGAGGAGAGTTCTTTCAAATTGCCCGTCGAATGAACTGATCTACTTCTCGGTAAATCGCTCTTTAAAGTCCGATTCCCACTTTTGGTAATCGGTTCCCTCCTGATCCTGAAGCAAAACACCCATGTAGTGCTCACCGCTACTTTCTTTATTCCAGCGAACTTCTCCGAGTAACAGGTACATGGCAAATGGATCCGGGATACCGATGGTGATATTCAGGAGAGACTGGGGAGGAAGGGCAATTTCAGTCCTGAACTGAAGCCCCTTGGTTGAAACGTCAACGGCATTACATTCAACCGAAACGCCAACGATGTCAGGATTGTCAGCACATTCGTTAACATGGACGAAAAATCGAATACTATTCGCTATTCGGGGTTCTGCGCGTTTATCCGTTGTTTCCATGTTCTGAATCCTGATCTCTTCTGGTGACGATAGCTCTTCTGGTGACGATCATATGTATGCCATACGAGCACTGCAAGCGGCATCAGCTCTGATCCAACATACCCTTGTACGTCTTCAGGTGTTTTAGGGCTTCGTTATGCTGACCAAGGAGTTCATACAATCTTGAGAGATTATAGTGGGCATCAGCAAAGGAAGCAGCCTTCTTGTAGGCTTCTATCGCATCATTGATACGTCCCATGTCTTCAAGCAATGTACCCAGATTAAATGCTGCGAGCACATTATCAGGTTCAACTTCAAGCGCCTGCTGGTAGTGTTGTTCAGCCGGTTCATATTCACCCGCTTCCTGCATGAGACGACCGAGATTGACGTGGGCATCTGAATGATCAGGATCCAGTTCCAGGGCACGAACGTAAGCAGCAGGTGCATCCTCCGGGCTGACCGCTTCGAGATCAACACCCAGGTCAAACCAGTCGTCAGACGACAATTGATCGCTTTCCCTGGCATTTTCTGCCGCCTGACGTGCCAGTGGTGCTACAGTGCCTGCTAATTCCGACACGGTAAAATCAAAGTGGATCTGACCAGATTCAGGATCGTATACCTGATCGTCATCGCGGATGACAACAGCGCCACCATCACCACTGATTCTAAGTGCCGTTAATGGTCTGTTGGACGGCAACTTTCGCTGAAGATCAAACAGGCTCCGGTTGATTTTGCTTCTTCGCACACCAGAGGCCAGCAGTTCTTTGGCCGTTCTAAGGATGACAATATCCTGAAAGCTAAAGCGGTAGTGCTGGTTTGGATTGCGATCAGCGTCGAGGACTCCCCGGGCTATATCACGAATGACCGCTTCAGGTAATTCAATCAGGTCTGCCACTTCCCGTGTTGAGTATCCTTTCATACTGGTTAATGAGCTCCGAGACGAGATTCGGTTTTAAACACCGTCGTTAATTGTATTGTTCTTTTTCCACAACAGTGGAACACAGCTTGAGCTGAATGGAAACCCTGGTATCAACGGCAATTAATACATCCAGAAGGTCTGTCTCTTACAATATTCAGCAGAACAGAATCTTTGTTGCGATAATGGCCACATGCCATTGCCTTGCTTGTAGTCTCTCAATAAAATTCTAAGAAAAACAATATGATAACTTATGTTTTCAATGTGTTTTATCATTAATTAGATGCTAGGCAAGATTCCTGATCATATCCTTGGCAATCACCGTTTGCTGAATCTGCGAAGTACCTTCGTAGATTCTGAACAATCGCACATCACGGTAGAACCTTTCTATGCCGTAATCCTCAACATAGCCTGCGCCACCGTGGATCTGTACTGCTCTGTCGGCAACACGTCCCACCATTTCGGTTGCAAATAGTTTGCAACTTGCTGCCAGGACTGCGACATTCTCACCGGCATCTCTTCTTCTGGCGGTTTCTTCAACCATACATTTGGCTGCAAAGGTATCAGTCTGACTGTCTGCCAGCATGGCTTGTATCAACTGGAATTCAGCAATCGCCTGGCCGAATTGCTTCCTCTC
>CAZJRI010000124.1:600-12612 GCA_964548025.1 uncultured Pseudomonadales bacterium | reverse complement strand
ATACTTCAGACTATCTTTTATCAACCGTTCAGCGACACCGATGCTGATTGCACTGATATGTAATCGACCCTTGTCCAGCACTTTCATCGCAGTGGCAAAACCGACATTTTCCTTTCCGCCCACCAGATTTTCGCTCGGAACCACCACCTCATCGAAGATGACGTCACAGACATAAGTCCCTTGTTGCCCCATCTTTCTATAAGGTCTCCCCAGAGAAATCCCCGGGGTACCGCCTTCAACCAGGAAAGCTGAAACACCTCTTGCTCCCTTTTCCTCGGGGTTAGTCCGGGCAAATACCGAGAAAAGATCGGCCTTGGGGGCATTGGTGATAAACCTTTTCGTGCCCGATATTACGTAATCATCTCCCTTCTTTTTTGCAGTGGTTTTGACTGCCGCTGCATCCGACCCCGCATCAGGTTCCGTCAGACAGAATGATCCGATCACTTCCCCAGTTGCCATCCTGGGTAGGTACTTGAGTTTTTGGTCCTCCGTGCCGTCGATTACCAGGGATTGTGAACCTATGCCTACATTCGTGCCGAATACTGACCTGAATGCAGGAGAGGTATGACCGAAGACCTGCGCAACGGCAACTTCTTCACTCATATTCAGTCCCAATCCGCCGTATTCCACCGGAATTGTCAGCCCGAACAATCCCATGGACTTCATTTCTTCAATCAAATCATCCGGAATCGCATCCTCTGCACCAACTTGTGATTCCATTGGTCGCAAGCGATTCTCAACGAACTTATCGATGGTATCTAGGAGCTGTGTCAGCGTCTCTTCGTCTAAGGCCATATTAAAAATCCACTACCTGTTGTCTTGCGGGGTTTGCTGTCGATAAGTGAGCGCAACCTATATAATGGCGCGCGATACTAACCCGGCGCTTGCGGGCTTGCATTGTAAAGCATGTAGCCCCCTAAATCGCCAATCACGACTCAGGTAATGAAGATGGCTGCTTTTAAATGGGATGACCCTTTTTTCCTCGATGATCAACTGACTGAAGACGAAAGACTCATTCGTGACTCTGCCAGGGAATATGCACAGGATAAATTGATGAGTCGGGTGAAACTGGCGTATCGGGAGGAGCATTTTCATCGAGAGATAATGAATGAGATGGGTGAACTCGGCCTGCTTGGTTCAACCATGCCTGAGAAATATGGATGTGCAAATGTCAACTACGTCTCATACGGGCTGGTTGCCAGAGAGGTTGAGCGAGTTGACAGTGGCTATCGGTCTGCAATGAGTGTCCAATCTTCGCTGGTGATGCACCCGATCAATGCATACGGTAATGAAGCCCAAAGAGAGAAATATCTGCCGAAACTTGCAACGGGAGAGTGGGTTGGATGTTTTGGCCTGACAGAACCAGACCATGGCTCTGATCCGGGCAGTATGATCACAAGGGCTGAAAAGACGGCAAACGGTTACCTTCTGAACGGTGCCAAAATGTGGATCACGAACTCACCTATTGCCGACATCGCCGTTGTCTGGGCAAAACTTGACGACAAGATTCGTGGATTTATCGTCGAGCGAGGCATGAAAGGTTTTGAAACACCTAAAATTGAAGGCAAATTCAGTCTGCGTGCCTCGGTAACCGGTGAAATTGTATTGAGTGATTGTGAAGTGCCGGAAGAGAACCTGCTGCCAAATGCCAAAGGCCTTGCCGGGCCGTTCGGCTGTCTGAACAAAGCCAGGTACGGAATCTCCTGGGGTGCAATGGGTGCGGCAGAGTTCTGCTGGCACCAGGCGCGCAATTACACACTTGAAAGAATCCAGTTCGGACGCCCATTGGCCGCAAATCAACTCATTCAGAAAAAACTGGCCGACATGCAAACGGAAATAACCCTGGGACTACAGGGCGCACTTCGGATCGGTCGCCTGATGGACGATGACAACTGTCCGGTCGAGATTATTTCACTGATGAAACGAAACAACTGCGGAAAGGCGCTCGATATTGCTCGAATGGCCAGGGACATGCACGGGGGTAACGGAATCTCAGATGAATATCACGTTATACGCCATACAATGAATCTTGAAACTGTGAATACCTACGAAGGTACACACGATGTTCATGCGCTGATATTAGGTCGTGCACAAACTGGACTACAGGCATTCACCGGTGCCTGATTCTCTCGTGTAAGACTTTTACCTGATGTCAGCTTAATCTCGCTCAGACGCTAACCCATGACCTAACTGATCTGCGGTAGCTTATTGATTTCTAATCGTTTTTATCGTTTTGCTTCTAACTGAATACGTAAGTATTATCTGACGCTGAAGAGAAATTTCCTAGACATAATTAAGCCTTTTGCAGACTACCATTTGTATTTGAAGGGGTTTAAGTTAAGCTAAAGCAACTGATTCAGGAGAGGTAAGTGATAAGAGTACTGGTGGTAGATGATCATCAATTAGTGCGTACTGGCACATCGAGATTACTTGCAGACATTGAAGGGATCGAAATTGTCGCGCAGGCTGAAAGTGGGGAGCAAGCCATAGACATGGTTCGCGACCTTAAACCGGACGTTGTATTGATGGACGTACAGATGCCAGGCATTGGTGGGCTTGAAGCCACCAGGAGATGCCTTCGCGTAGACCCTGAGCTAAAAATAATTGCTGTAACGGTCCATGAAGACGAACCCTATCCCTCAAAACTCATGAATGTTGGCGCTGTTGGGTACCTCACCAAGCGGGCTGATGTTGATGAAATGGTCAGGGCCATAAAGAAAGTCATGGCCGGGCAGCGCTATATCAGCTCCGAGATTGCACAGGTGCTGGCGCTCAGACCTTATTCTCCGGAAGAGTCGGGGCCATTTGACGTACTCTCAGCGCGAGAAATGCAGATTACACTGATGGTTATTAATGGCCGTAAAGTACCTGAGATTTCAGAGAACCTGTCATTGAGCCCCAAAACAGTCAACAGCTACCGCTACCGTATTTTTGACAAGCTGAGCATCAGCAATGATGTGGAGTTGACCAAGCTTGCAATCAAGCACGGCATCATTGATTCAGAAGCTGTGCATAGATAGCAAAAGCAATGATAGCAATTTCTTTGAGTGGCAGACGCCTGCTGGAATTGTCATCTACAACAAAGCAGTGACCAACATCCGATCCCTAACCGATGTACTCAACAAAACCCTGCGCTGCTGACAAATTGACTAAGTGTCGACATTGTCCGCGTCTTCGTCATCAATTCAAAAAACTCAAACAAAAATACCCTGACTACTGGAACCATCCTGTTGCCCCATCTGGCAACAAGAAGAGTCGATTGCTTATCGTTGGTCTTGCACCCGGACTGCATGGCGCCAACAAAACGGGTCAACCTTTCAAAGGCGATTCTTCGGGTAATCTGCTGTTTAAAACACTGACCGAACTGCAGATCGAAGGCGCGGTGAGAATCACCAACGCGGTGAAGTGTTTGCCTGTCAGCAATAAACCATCAGCAAGCGAGCTGTCCAATTGCCGTAAATTTCTAATACCGGAGATTACCGATCACCTGGCTGAAGCCGGTCCCAGAACAATACTGGCACTGGGGCAGGTCTCTCATAGATCCATCATCAAATCACTCGACCTAAGCCAGAAGCAACATCCTTTTACTCACGGTGCGCGCTATGAACTAGGCCAGGGGCGATGGTTAGTCTGCAGCTATCACTGCAGTCGGTATAATACCCAGACAGGAAGACTCACTGGCAGCATGTTTTATTCAGTGGTGAAATTTGCAGCCGATCTCGCAGGTTATTAGGCGACCTGGAAGAAACAGGAATCAATGACGGTATTTGATAACAAAACATTTCTTAAGAACCTGACCACCAGGCCAGGAGTCTATCGAATGTTTGATGAAGGTGACGAGATTCTATACGTTGGCAAAGCCAAGAATCTCAAAAACCGGGTATCGAGTTACTTTCGATCAACTGCGCTTGACGGCAAGACGATGGCCCTGGTTGCCAGAATCCATCATATCGAAGTGACTGTCACCAGCAGCGAAACGGAAGCGCTACTGCTGGAGCAGTCGCTGATTAAAGAACTGCATCCCCCTTACAATATTGATTTCAAGGATGATAAGTCATACCCCTATATATACCTGTCCGGAGATGATGAATTTCCGCGACTGGCATTTCACAGGGGTGCACACAGAAAAAAAGGAAGGTACTTTGGTCCCTTTCCGAGCGCCTATTCTGTGAGAGACAGTCTCAATATTCTGCAGAAGGTATTCAGGGTAAGGCAGTGCGAAAACACCTTCTTCAAGAATCGATCACGCCCCTGTCTGCAATACCAGATCAACCGATGCTCTGGTCCATGCTGCGATCTGGTCTCAAAGGAGGACTATGCAGATGATGTCAGTCATGCCGCAATGTTCCTTGAAGGAAAGAGCCGTGCACTGATTGAAACCTATGCCGACAAAATGGAGAAGGCATCGGCGGATCTCAAGTTTGAAAAAGCAGCCCAGTATCGTGATCAGATTGCCCACCTGCAGCGAATGCAAGAGCAGCAATACGTCATGGGTAATCAGGGTGATATTGACATTATTGCAGCAGTCATGAATCCGGGCGCAGTCTGTGTGCTTGTGATGATCGTTCGCGGTGGTCGTCTGCTTGGCAACAAAACCTATTTCCCGAAAATCAAGATGGAACAAAACACCTCAGAACTCCTGTCGTCTTTTATCCCGCAATTCTATCTTTCGGGGTTCGCTGGCCGGGAGATTCCAAGAGAAGTGATTGTCAACGCGCCACTTGAGGACAAACAACTTATCGCCAGTGCGCTGACCGAAAGAACCGGTCGCAAGGTTCATATCTCTGACCGTGTAAGAGGGCATAGAAAGCGCTGGATCGACCTTGCACAAACCAATGCAGAACAAGGTCTGGGTACACACCTGGCCAACAAGAACAACCTGCACCAGAGATTTACTGCACTTCAGAAAGCCTTGTCACTCGATGAGGCACCCGGCAGGCTCGAGTGTTTTGATATCAGTCATAGTTCCGGTGAGGCAACTGTCGCCTCCTGTGTCGTCTTTGACCAGAATGGTCCACTTAAATCAGATTATCGACGCTTCAATATTGATGGCATCACGCCGGGCGATGACTATGCGGCGATGTCTCAGGCACTGTCCAGAAGGTATACTCGAATCAAGAAAGGTGAGGGGGTTTTACCCGACATACTGTTTATCGACGGCGGTAAGGGCCAGCTAAGCGAAGCGGAAGGCATCATGGAAGAGTTGCAGATTTCAGATGTCATCCTGGTGGGTGTTGCGAAAGGTCCGGGACGAAAAGCCGGACTGGAGAGCCTGTTTATCTCAAGGGAAGATGAGATAACAAAAGAGATTGTGCTGTCGCCCGATAATCCCGGCTTGCACCTCATCCAGCACATTCGTGATGAAAGCCATCGGTTTGCAATTACAGCGCACCGTCAGCGTCGCGGCAAGAAACGGAAGGAATCAGTACTCGAGAATATCGAAGGCGTCGGACCAAAAAGGCGGCGAGCGCTACTCCGGCACTTCGGTGGTTCCCAGCGGGTAGAAAGTGCGAGTGTCGAAGAACTTGGGAAAGTCGAAGGGATAAGTAGAAAGCTTGCAGATCATATTTATGCTACGCTCCATACGAGCTGAGAGGACCTGTCGAAACCTCCTTTAGAATATGAAACTCCCAATTAGTCTTCCCAACCTAATCACAAGCCTTCGAATAGCTTTGATCCCTGTACTGGTGATTGTTTTTTATCTGCCTGTGGACTGGCGCTATATAGCAGCCGCTGGCATCTTTACCCTGGCCAGTATTACCGACTGGCTCGACGGTTATCTGGCGCGCAAGCTGGATGAAATGACACCTTTTGGTGCCTTTCTCGATCCTGTTGCTGACAAGTTGATTGTTGCTGTTGCACTTGTACTCCTGGTTGAAGTCTATGCCAGCGCGATACTCGCAGTGCCTGCACTTGTTATTGTTTGCCGTGAGATCGTCGTATCAGCCCTCCGAGAGTGGATGGCCAAGTACAGCGAAAAACGCAGTATGGCGGTTTCGGTTGTTGGTAAGGTTAAAACCGGATTCCAGATGGTTGCCATCATCCTTCTGCTCGCCAACGGACCTGTGATGGGTAACTATATCGTCAATCTCGGCTACATCCTGCTCTACGCCGCGGCAGGCTTGACGATCTGGTCTATGTATCTCTACCTGAGACTGGCCTGGCCAGATTTGTCCTCTGGTATGATCAATGAAGCAAGCGACGGGGATGACGAATAACAACCAGCCCAGTTAGCTGATGCAAACATCTCTCGACATAATATCTTTTAAGTCACCCGCTATTTTGCGGGTCACTCAATCGTTCAGGTCTGCGGAATCAGCCAGATGGGCGAGGTCCAGGCTCGCTCCTGCAATGTTGCCTTCAAATCTGATCTTGGCGCAACGCCAGCTCTGAGCGAATCCCAGGTTGACCATCGGCAGGTCGGATTTTCGAGCACCCGCGCATAATAGAAAGCCCGCTTAGTCGGATCATATTCAGGATCCTGCCAGACTGTTTTCAGTTCAGCGCTGCCAACACCCTGGGTAATCGAGCAATCTGTTAGATCGACTGTTGCACCGTTATCAGGACAACGATAGGTCGTCGAATCGGGTGAACCACCGTCTGAACAGGCCACATCAAATACCTTCTCAAAATGTTCTCCGTTGACTGTCCATCCCTTCACGATCTGAAGCCTTTGCAACGCGGCGGACTTGGCGTCCTGAGTCGCCCAGACAATAAAGCCAGGGGTGGTACCAGCTTGCGCCAGAAGGTCTGAACCCATGGCGACCCCGCCAGCATATGCCTTCGATAGCATATCGCGATCAGCCATCATGCTCTCATCAAATCCAGTACCGGCAAATAGACGAACCCTGATCCTCGGACCCGAAGTAGCAAATGTCTCTTTTCGGCGAAATGCTTCATAGATGGCGTCCCGCGTATTTTCTTCAGCCCAGACACCAGCGAGACCAGATGCACCCCAGGTTTCAAAGGAGCCGAAAGCATAGGCCTTGTCATCAACGTTCTGTATCTGAACAAGATCAGCATCCTGCATGAGGGCTGCTGTCTCATCCTGAAGTGGCACAGCCCCTCTAAGAATCCCATTCGAATCAAGTAATCCCGCTTTCGAAAAATAGTCCGCCTCATTATCTGAGATGGCAGCAGTATGCGTATCAGATGCCCCGACGAACCCAAATTTGTAGGGGTTATCGACGCCTTTGTCCTCAAATGCCAGGCCGTTTAACAGAGCCTCGCGCGCGTACGAACCAACGGGTTCACTATGCAATGTGGTTGCAATTCGGTAAGGCATTATCTCGAAGTCTGCCCACTCATCAGATTCAGACAGCGCTGGATGTGTTTCTGACGTGCCTTTCACCTGGGTCAATTCAATCAACGGCTCATTGCGCAGGCGTTGCTGCGCATAATTGTCATCCATGGGATTGCCTGCCCAATCAACGAGTTTGAACATCTGGCCGTTTGAACCGTTTGAATTATGAGGAATTGCCAGGGACTCAATGCCCTGGTTACGCAGATCATCCATCCAGTCCCAGAGACCCTCCGGGTTCTGGCTGTGGAAACGAGAGAAGGGCATTGCGGGTAACTTATCCGCGCCCTTGAAGAAAACATTTCTGTGCAGGTTGCCACGGTCATCGCTCGACGTTGTGTACTCATACGCGACAAAAGTAGTGAACTTTCCAGGTTCATTAAACTGCTCCGCCGCCTTGACCGAATCAGCCCAGGCATTTCTCGTGATGTCATTGACCATCTCACCATCTATTGATCCACCGACTATGCCTGACAGTATTTTCCCAAGGATGGTTGAAAAGACGCTGAAGCGACGTGGCAGACTATTTTGGTTGAGGTTTTCAGGTACGTTTAGATTATGCAGCGTTTCTGCCTCAGGAATTTTTGAGAATTCCGTCGATGTATCAGCCCCTGCCTGCGCTACCCCCAGAAACATCGCATGATCGGTAACCGCGTAAAAATCGAGTGGATCTCTTAACTGAACGTCAAAACCTGCCGGATGCTTGATGGCTTCGCCCTTGGCATAACGGTAAGCATCATAAGGAGTGGCAAGGGTGCCGAATGCAAATGCATCAAAGGAGTAGGCGGTATGAACATGCAGATCGCCGAAATAGGCTTGCCGCTTCGCATTTTCCACCGGATTGCCGATGATGACATCTGCAGGCATCTTCAGTCGATTATTTGCAAACCGGGGTGTCGTATCCGGTGTATCGGCTGCCGGGGCCTGAGCTGCCTCATTAATAACCGCCGCATCAGTACTGGTGGATTGATTCTCCTCAGAACAACCGGTGAGCCCGGCTCCGGTTACTAAAAAGAACGTAATAAATACACTGGATAGAAATTTTCGAGTGACGATACGATGCATCATGGTCTCCAAATCAGCGGGTATTAATGAGTAGCGCCGGTTATCCGGGTGATAATTCAGTTTGACTGAGGGTACTCAGTACTCACTCAAATCGCCAGATTTGTTTAGGTCTATATTGGATCACTCCGATGCTTGTCAGGAGAGTTCCGGCTATCGTAATCGTACAGATGATATAGGGCAGGGTGTGCTTAATTTCAGCACTTGATGATAACCTTTGTATTTAATTACACGGTTTGAATCAAACTTGCTCAGGCGCCCCTCCCGAACAACAGTCTATACCGCAACTGCAACGGCACTTTCGTTATTGGGTGACCAGGCGTTATACGCACTGCTACCTCTTTATTTCCAGGAAATTGGGCTACTACCTTTACAGGTGGGGATTCTGCTCTCAGCTAACCGGTGGATTCGCCTGTTCACCAATCACCTGGCGGAGCGAATGTTGGGCAAATTTCCTGCTCATTTGATGCTGGCGATGAGTCTCGCGCTGGGTGCTGCCCTGACAGCGGTCTACGCCCTGGCCACCTCTTTTTTCATACTGCTTGTTGCCCGTTGTCTCTGGGGGCTTTGTTGGTCTTTTATTCGGCATATTGGTGTGATGGGCGTTGCCACAAAGAGTGAGCCCCAGGACCTCGGTCAGATGATGGGTTACTACAACGGCATCTCGAGAATCGGCAGTGTGGTGGGTATTGTCCTCGGTGGCATTCTGTTTGATCTGTTTGGACTCACCACCACACTGATTCTCTTCTGCCTGGGATCAACAATCGCAATTCCCTTTGCCTTGCGCTCCGGTATTCAATCGATTGAATCCCAGGGTCACGAATGGAAAAGCAGCGAACTCGCAACCGGTCAGAACGCCTTACTCGTTTGCGGCTTCTGTATCGGCAGTGTCGGCCCGGGACTGCTTATGTCGACACTTGGCTTCATACTGCTCAGTCGCTACGGTAACAGTGTCGATCTCTTCGGCTTCATGGTAGGTATTGCGACCTTAAACGGCTTGTTACTCGGGTGTCGCTGGATACTTGATAGTATCGGCGCACCCCTCTATGGCGCCCTTATTGATCGGGTCGGACTTCATATTGGAGCGCCACTTTGCTTTTTCGTTGGCGGAGCAGTGATGCTACTACTCGCCACAGGCAGCAATCTTGCTGTTCTGGCTGCAGGAATCATTGTTTTCTTCATCTGCGGCACCACCCTCGCCACCGTGGTATCGGCAGAGGCAGGCAGAAGAGGATCGAGAGTTTTTGCCCGCTATGCGACAGCCGGTGATCTTGGCGCTGCATTCGGTCCGGTTATTGGCTGGACTGCATACGAACTGGCTGACGTACCGGATCTGGCATTCATCCTTGGTTCTGCACTCTATGCTGTTGGGTTGGTTGCTGCGCTTGCTACTTTTAGACGGGATTCATAATTCATATGCATGAGGTTGTGAGAACAAGATCTTCGATCAACAAATAAAAGATGGGTTGCATTCTTCATTGAAACTACAAGACACCAGAGAAATTCTCAGTCGATCACACAGTTAAATACAGAAACAAATATGGTTCGTCTTCTCGGAATTAACCAGGATGAAAGTGGCTCCGGTTAGGGCAGGTCAGGACCTCTAAACACCGGTGGTATGAATCATGGAAGATGAGATAATAAGTGCATGTCAGATATCAATCGAAAGTTCTCCGCTCGAATAGCAGCAAGTCAGTGGTTGGCAGATCTCCAGATCAATGAGTCAGTCACGCACTGCTATGCTCAGTTCGGTGGTCGTGACTTGTTGCTGTCTGACCTGTTGCAATTTGTCACTGATGCCTGGTGGTTGGCCGGTTACCAAATGTATAAAGGTAAGGTGGCCACTACAACAGAAGGCTGGTTTTTCAATTCGGTTGGCCAGCTAGTATGCAGGGCTGATCTACGAGAATCGTTCGCAGGTCAGTTTGTTTTCCTGTGGAAAAAGAATCTAATTGGACCTTGCCTGTACCACATTGATTCAGATGATGCTGATCCCATTTTAGTTGTCTCACCCACTCAGACGCCTGAATTAAAGAACGGTGCGATATTCGAAGAGTGAGCAGGTCCTTAGTGACTGCTATATCGACTATCACCCAGACTTCAATTCTGACGACAATTTATATGATATAGAAAAGGCCCATTTAGGGTGAGAGGGATCTGGTTATTTCGATTTGGCGCCCGGGGCCGGGGTCGATCGGGGACGCCTAGTTCGGCACCGCGGGGCGGTGATGGCGATTTCTGGAAGAAAGATACTTAGTGATTGTTTATTTGGTGCCCGGGGCCGGGATCGAACCGGCACCGCCCTAAAGCGACAAGATTTTAAGTCTTGCGTGTCTACCAATTTCAC
The DNA here is from genome assembly GCA_964548025.1 of uncultured Pseudomonadales bacterium. GTDB lineage: Bacteria > Pseudomonadota > Gammaproteobacteria > Pseudomonadales > Azotimanducaceae > JAHRVQ01. The sequence goes on along the minus strand of CAZJRI010000124.1, from coordinate 1,903 downwards.
CACCCGGGCATTGGTCTGTGAAAGGCGCGTAGTTTAACTATCTGGCATCAGACTCTCAATCATTCAGGACTGATATTAAAAAGGGGAGGCACAACAAAAACGCTCAAACTCATCTTAGGCAGATGAGTTTGAGCGGGGGTGGGCGGGCAACAATGCAAATGAACTTCTAGCTAGAATCGTACGCTGGAGTCGATCAAACAAGCTTTTTTTCTGAAGATCAACTGCATTGACTTAATTAAAGACTAGCCCAGCATCCAGAATTTGCAAGTTTATGGCGAAAATTTGACGAATTTAATGAAAATTGCTCCCGGCAACTGTGAAATGTGCAAAAAATGGCGGATCAAGAGAAGTAGGCGGGATCAGATCAGGATAGATCCTGACAGAAACTGATACACTCCATGGCATGAGACGAACACTGACGGTGAATTGCAATGGATTTTGATGATACAGAACAAGAGGCTCAATTCAGAGCAGAGGTAAAGGCGTGGCTGGCAGACAATGTGCCTTCAAAAGCTGAATTGGAAGGGCTCGACGATATTGCACAGGCGAAATTGTGGCAGAAACGCAAATATGATGCCGGTTGGGCATGTATCCGCTGGCCAGAGGAATTTGGTGGCAGAAATGCCAGTGCAATTGAAAACGTCATTTTCAACCAGGAGGAATCTAAATACGATACACCTCAGGGGGTATTCGTCATTGGCCACGGCATGTGTGCACCTACAATGATGACCTGGGCAACTGAAGAACAAAATAAAAGATATATGCCCAAACTCGCCAGTGGCGAGGAAATCTGGTGCCAGCTCTTTAGTGAACCAGCCGGTGGTTCTGATCTCGCAGCGCTCAGAACCAGAGCGGTAAGAGATGGGGATGACTGGGTTATCAATGGACAGAAAATCTGGACTTCGGGCGCTCACTATTCTGACTTCGGCGTTATTGTATTGAGAACCGATCCGAATGTTCCCAAGCACCAGGGACTCAGCTACTTCTTCATCGATATGAAGTCACCCGGCATCGAGATCAAACCCATTAAACAGATATCCGGCGCAGCCAATTTCAATGAAGTCTATTTTACTGACGTTCGCGTGCCCGATGCACAACGCCTTGGAGCCGTGGGGCAGGGCTGGCAGGTAGCGCTGACAACGCTGATGAATGAGCGTGCATCTATCGGTGGTGGTGGCGGTGCTGCTGGTTTCGAAAGTGTCTACGAGCTTGCGAGCAAGGTGATGATCGACGACGAACCAGACCTCGGCTTGGGCGACATGGGTGAAGTAGTGTTCGATGGCTTCGGGCGTGCCGCGAAAAC
>CAZJRI010000124.1:0-590 GCA_964548025.1 uncultured Pseudomonadales bacterium | reverse complement strand
AAAGACGGTTCTGTACGGCGAAAACTGGCGGATTGGTATGTTCAGGAAGCTGGTCTCAGATTTACCGGATATCGCTCGATGACAGCACTCTCAAAAGGTGAGATTCCAGGCCCTGAGAACTCAATAGGAAAGCTGGTTGGAGCATCCAAAGGTCAGGATATGGCTTCATTTGCGCTGGATCTGATGGAGACCAGCGGCGCAATCTGGGATAAGAAGTTCTCAGAACAGGCAGGCATGTTTCAACTGGCCTACATGGGTTCCCCGGGTGGTCGCATTGCAGGTGGCAGCGACGAAATAATGGCCAATATTATCGCCGAGAGAGTATTGGGTTTGCCCCAGGATGTTCGCGTTGATAAGGGAATCCCGTTTAACGAAGTACCGACTTCAAGTTCCCAGAAATAGAATTGCAGATTGGAGGCTGGGACCGGAATAGATCGGGGCCGCCTAGGTGGGGCCGCCTAGGTCGACGTGGATGGAGTTGCAGGTTCAGTCGGGTATTCGAGGATTGGAGGCTGGGACCGGAATCGAACCGACGTAGATGGAGTTGCAGTCCACTGCATAGCCACTCTGCCACCCAGCCAATAAACTTC
>CAZJRI010000123.1:3922-16075 GCA_964548025.1 uncultured Pseudomonadales bacterium | reverse complement strand
TACCCCATGTGAATCCGACTGAATAGTCACTTGGATCTTCTGTCACCAGTCCACTCACACCAAATCCAACCGTATAGGTTGTCATATGCTGATGCATAATCTCGTCTTCACCATTTTCGAATGCAGTCGCTGATGCAAGAGATCTGTCTCTTGCCGTTGTCGGTACTTCATTGTTCAGCGAACTGTGCAGGTCGCGTTCGTAATAAAGCATCGCCACGTCAGCCAGTGTCGTATAGCTTGAGTTGGCAAATGCGCCGCCATCAAAGTTACTGGAATTATCGCCGTCTGAGTCGCCGGTACTTGTACTGCTACCATTCCAGGTTCCGTCAGTGATCAACAGCGTGAAGTTCTGCTGACAGTTTCCATCGGGTGCTGCCAATACCGGGCAGGTAGACGTGCCTGGCAGAGAAGTACCGCTACTGTCGAAAATATCGTCAGCGACACATTCAAAGTAACGGCCAGCATCACGAAGCGAACGACGCAGTGGTGTACCACCACTTGAGTTCGTTGCATAAATCGCATCGAGTAACGCTGCCTTGGCACCCGTACGCTCCGATGTATTCATGGTCTCAATCGGCAGAATATTCGATTCGCTGTTCAGTTTGGCATAACCAATTCTCAAGTTCTCAGCGTTGGCTACCACCACACCGAGAGCTGCCTTGGCCGTGTATTCCCTGTCTCTGTAATAGGTGAACCAGTTAGCAAAGTTCTGAAGCTCTTCGTCATAGGTACAGGAAGACACGCTTGTTGTACAGTCGGTTCGATTCTCACCTCTCGGGTAGGTTGAACCAGTCCTGATTTCAACCAGTTCACCTTCAGAATTAGTAGGATCGACTGCCGGGGACGGAACATTGTCAACGACGCCATCGCCATCTTTGTCAGTCCACTTATAGTACCTGGGAATCCAGTAGTTGGTCGACGTTACCCTATAGGTGGAGTATCGACCGTGTCGATTCACAAATGCCGCTCTACCCTCGTAACTGATGGCAGTAGTCAGATTGGTCGTTGGTGATGTTGACAAAGGATTATGTCTTGCCGCTGTCGGTGTGCTGTCCGGGAATTCAACATCATTGGCATCAAGACCTTCCCAGGGCTTGTATTGGATTTCCGGGTTGTAGTAGACCGTATTGAAATCTGAATTTCGGAGTTTCCACAATCCCTGCCCCGGTGCTCTCTGCTCACTCGCACCAAGGTAGTAGGATGAGTCTGAACTCGCCAGATTAACCCATCTGAGCAACCTGCCGGAGGGGAGACGATAGCGCCCACCATCACCGTCAGCCATGATATCCCAGCTCATTGAACCCGAATCGTCGTTCACGATAAGTACATTGGGTTCAGGTCCGATAGGTAATTCAAGCGGTCCGTCGGCTAATTGAAAATCGAATTCAACCGCATCTTCCTGGGAGCCTGCAGGAGCACCCGTCAACGGCGCGATCTGCATGGAAGCCACACCCTGATCACAGTGATCTGCATCACCCGGTGTCGGCGTATCACAGACTTCAAATACAAATTCATCACTACCGGCAAAACTGGCATCGGGTCGATAGTTGAATGCACCGTCATCGGTAAATGGCGCAAACAACTGCCCGTGTGCTGTGGTTGCACCCGCGAAGTAGAAATATAATCGATCAGGTTGTGGATCACCCACTCCAGGATTACAGGACGGCAGGAGGGGATCACAACCCTGTCCATCCAGGTGAGTATTATCAACATCGCTGACAAAATTCCTCAGCCCGTCTTCCGCTGTGATGACGAGATCATCTGCCTGATCCATGGTAAATATAATCAGGTTCTCAGCCACTGGTGGGTCATTTACTGCCTGAACATTAACCGTTACCGTTGCACACCTGGGATCTGAAGGAGGTGTAAACGGATCTTCACCGGCTGGTGAGTTGTCCTCGATACAGTAGGTAAACGAGTCTTCACCGTGGAAGTGTTCGCCTGGCTGGTAAATGATCTCGAATCCACCTACACCTGATCCGGATATCTGCGATCCTGCTGTTTCACCAGAAACACAGGCCAGGTCTCCACAACTCACTTCGCCATTGAACTGGATCGTGAAGTCGCCTGTATCACCCGGGTCGGCCAGTCTTGTGGTTGTTCTCCAGGCATTACTGACACCGCCTGAATCCAACAATGACAGACCAGTGCTTATGACTCTTGCCGGGCTGTCTCCATGGTAATCATTCTGCAACACATCAAAAGTAATCGCTTCGGCATCTTCATCCATCACCAGAACGGGGAAGTCATTATAGTGATCATCCACTGCTGCCGGTTGGTCATCACTCAGTCCATTGACGGTGATTCTGAATGATCCCTCGGCAAAAAGAGGTACCCCACTCGGTACGCCAAGGTCAGTCGCGCGTACCGTCACATCAGCAACACCGTGGGCATCTCCAACTATCGGCAGACTCAAAGAGGAATCTATTGTCTGGATAACAACCGTGCGGTCAGTGCCACTCGTACTGTCACTTGATATACAGGTGACAAGTGGATCGGGCAACGGATTAGCGCAGACACCTATGGCTGTTAGATCCAGCACCTGGGTTAAAACGAATTCATTGGGTTGATCAACAATTGTTACTGAATAAGTTAAGAGATCATCACCAGGTGTTGAATCGAGCAGATCCTGGTCAATGAATGCGTTGGCAAGGTCAATAACAGCAGGTCCGCCATCCTCAACAAATACAAAGTCACTGTTTTGGTAGTACGGCAATCCCATACCGTCGGTCAGATAGATAGGGGCGTCATTGACCGATTCAACCGTTACGGTAACAGTAAGGGTTTTAGTATCATTCTTTTTAACAGCCTGTCCTACTGCGACCGAGGTTGCCCCATCATCTTCACTCACTGTTAGCAGGTTGGGATCATCAACTGCATCTACCGCATTCGCCTCGCTTGTGATCAGCGAGGCACTAAAGAAAAAAATCGTCGCGCTGAGAATCTGTTTAAGTTTCATAAGAAATATCCTGATCATATCCGCTTGCCGTAAGTGCTCTGAATCATCACGTGAGCTGTATCCGAACCACCGGTACCGTAGACCGTGATTCTGAATATCTGTGCCGCACCTGCTCCGGTTGACTGGCCGATATTCTCAAGGTTCAGTCTGTCGGTTTCGGAAACGATGCCTTTGACATGCTCTATAATATATTTTGACTGGGTAGCCACACCGTCAATTACCGTTGGTGCAAGTATGTATCCACCGCCCACTTCCGCTGCATCCCAGTCAACCTGGGACCAGTTGCTGGCCGCGTTATAGGCGGCCTCGTAATATAGTCCGTTATCGTTTGCATTTGCCCCATCAAAAGAAGCCAGAGAGGCGAATGTTTCGATATACTCCTCGCCGTCTTTTATGGCTGACTCGGCTGACTGAAATGCGAGATTGGTATCACGCGCATTTCTTGCCATGCGTTCCTGTAATGTCGTTGTCTGTACACTTGAGAGGCCCAGCACAGTGATGATGAGCAACATCGCAAGGCTCATAAAAAGTGCCACACCATTTTGGCTACTACGAAAACTATTTTGTGATCTCATATTCATATCAGCCATGATTCCTCAGTTGAATCGTTTGCGAGAAAGCTCTTCGGATTAAACCGTCGTAATCTTCGCCATCGATACAATCCTGAACGTCGCAGGTAAGTGTTGGAGTTGAAGTTGAACCAACATCGTCTACACTATTAACGACGACTGTGACTCTCACAGTGACCACCAATAGCCAGTTGGCAACAAGATTGGCCTGTAAGTACTGATTCGGAACCTGGTCATTATCGGTATCAACTCCGTACAATATCTGCAGATTTTCCACCCCTTCTACTAATTCTATGGGGGGCTCCAGCGTTGACTTTCTCCACAAACTGAGCGGGTTATTGCCCGCGTTATTGACTCCCTCACCTGGTGCGATAAAAAAAGTGTGAGACTCTATGGCAGAAACTGCGCCATCAACACCAAATGTATTTATCAGTGCAAGTCGCAAAACGCTATTTCGAGTTGCATCAACGTCATCCAAATCATGACCAATGGTAAAATCTGCGTTGGCAGGCGCCGGTCCGGGACTATTGTCACCATTTCTTGCCCAGCCATTTGCGGTCGTGACTCTGAAGATGGTTGCCTTCTCGCAATCGTGAACCATCACGACGTGGTCAAGATCAAATTCTGACCAGCCAGCCAAAATTCCAACGACTACCGGCTCGGTAGAAGTTGGCATATCACCGAGCTGAACCGCGCCATCGTTATAACCACCAATACGAGCATCCACCTGAGACAAGTGCCTGAAGGTGACAAGATCCGTCCCTGAGACAACCGTATCAAGATCGATACCGCTACCCGTGCCATAGCCATACGAAGTAGAGAAAACACTTGCTGCAGATCCAGTATTGGGTAGTGCGGTAAGTACCGGGTTCCAGGTACTCGCGCCAGTTGCTTCATATCCCTCTATGCCGAAGCGAAGATCGAATTCGTAGGGAATATTGGAGGCCGGATCAATCGTTGTATGCAGGTCGTCGTTACTTGAGAAACAGCCCCTGTAACCAGCCTGACGAACCTGCCTGCCAATAAAATCCAACGCGAATCTTGCAGACTCCTGCATGCGTGACTGACCCACCAGGAGGCTGTGTGTTTCTGAATTCGCAACGAATAACTGAACCACACCCGTTGTAACCACTGTTCCAAGGGCCATGGCGATCATCAATTCTACGAGAGAAAATCCTTTTATCGAGAAGCGTTTGTGCATCAGCAACCTCGTTTGCTCATTGGGTTCTAAGGGTGATGGAACTGGTATTGCCCTGTCTATCGTCAATCCACTGGACGGTTACTTCCGTGACACCAGCGTTACTTGCAATCGAACCTTTACCACCAGGCAGGGATGCCTGAGTAATGCCGAAGCCTGTACACACACTGTAGACGGCGGAATCACTATCGAGTGGATTTATCCGGCATTTCCACTGGGCGATATCAAACTCAGCCATCTGGGCCGTTGTGCAGGTATTGGTGACGCAATTAGAGGTGGATGTGGGTACCGCATCAATATCAACCGGGGCATAGACCGTATTTGGATTAGCGCGTATCCGGTCCAGAATATCGTTACCTGCCTGGAGCGCCTGATCCCTGAGCAGCGCGTTTCGGTTCTGCTGCAAACTGACGACCTGGAGCCCTGCCACACCTAAAATACCAACCGCTACGATGAGTATCGCGATTAGCACCTCAAGCAGCGTGAAACCCTGATTCTGTCTTTTCACAATTTATCTCCTAGCAATCCGGCTGTCGTGCTGCCACAGGATCATCAATCTTGTGGGACTTGGATCGGCCTATTGGTGATATAACGATTCGTCTCCCTTCCTGACCCTGCATGCAGAGATCAATGCTGAGACTCGCATCATTCAAAACACCCCCAAGTGCCGTAAAGCGGATTGCAGTCGCACCGCCGTCATCTACAAGATTCAAAGTGGAACCACCTGTCAATGCAGGAAATGCCCGGACGACGTTAGCACTGCAATCACCCGGGTTGCCGGGGACCACGCACCATCCCCCGCCAAATTCATCCCCCGCGGATGCTGACACTGCCTGAATGGTCATACCAGAACCGGTACGACTCGCTTCACTTCTGGCCAGATTGATCGCAAGCAACATCTCGTTTGCCTGTGTCGCGATACGGTTTCGGGCACTCATACCCTGAAAACTGGGTACGGCAATGGTCATGCCAATGCCGATGATGATCAATCCCACCATCAGTTCCATCAAGGTCACACCACGAGTCTTACGCGCAGTTATCTGCGGTTCTCCAATATTCATCGGATATCCACCTATGTGTCTATTTAAAATTCTACCATATGCCGATAAATACAGGTTGTCGGCGAGATAAGACCGCTCATTCTAGGGACGAGCGGTATTTTTTTGAACGTTCTTTCTCGATTCGGCTATTTCTTACCTAGTCTGTCAAGGTCCCGTCTGCAACCAGGGTCATGGTCGTGCCGCAAACCGGGTCGCCAGCGACTGGTACAGCAGTGATCGTGTAGTCATTGGCGGTGGCCGCAGTTAACGAGAGATTAAACTTGAGATTACCCTCTGTGGGTGATCGATTGACGCAGAGAGAGGATGCGGTGCCGTCGATTACACCACCTACATAGGTGAAGCCATCGCTGTAATACCTGTCTAATGCCAGGGCACAAACGCGCATATCAGCCACTGCCTGCCCCTTATAGGTATCGCACGTATACCCCTGGTAGCTTGGATAGGCAATGGCAGCAATAATGCCAACGATCGCAACCACAACCATCAATTCAATAAGCGAATAACCTCTGTGGGATTTCATCAGATCACCTCTTTTTTTACTGAATTATCTCAATTCCTTTGGTAACGAAAACTCAATATGCTCCTCTCGGGTCACAATATCTGAGATTTCTGACGTCTCAATACAGTTTAGTCGTGCAATAACACGTTGGACAAGGCTTTCTGGCGCACTCGCTCCCGAAGTTACGCCCACTGATCGGATTTTTTTGAACCATTGGGGGTCAATTTCACTTTCATCGTCGATAAGGTAAGAGGTGACGCCGAGTCTTTCACCGAGTTCACGCAGTCTGTTTGAGTTGGAACTGTTGGCTGAACCGACAACGAGAATCAAATCACATTCTGCCGCCAGATCTTTCACCGCATCCTGGCGATTTTGCGTGGCGTAGCAAATATCATTCTTCTTGGGGCCTTCTATTTCCGGCAATCTTTCTCGCAGCGCATCAATTACGTCTGCCGTGTCGTCCACGGATAACGTCGTCTGCGTAACGAATGAGACTTTTGTTGGATCTACCACTTTCAGGCTTTTGACGTCTTCGGTATTTTCAACCAGGTATATCTTTGAGGCATCCTGAAACTGACCCATGGTACCAACGACTTCAGGATGGCCCGTATGACCGATGAGTATGGTTTCCCTATCTTCTCTTGAGAAACGATTGACTTCATGGTGGACCTTGGTAACCAGCGGGCAGGTTGCATCGAATACTTTCAGGTTCTTTTGCTCGGCTTCTTTTCTAACAGCCTGGGATACACCGTGAGCACTGAATATAACCAAAGCTCCCTCGGGTACTTCCGCAATCTCATCTACGAAGATGGCACCTTTTTCCCTAAGTTCTGATACCACACTGCGATTGTGCACCACTTCGTGTCTCACGTAGATTGGCGGACCAAAGCGCTCAAGCGCACTGTTAACGATTGCAATCGCCCGGTCAACACCCGCGCAGAAGCCCCTTGGATTGGCAAGGACGATTCGCATCAACTACTTACCCTCAGAATATCAGCAGAAACCTGTGTGACCTTTATTATATCAACTTCGAAGATCAGGTCTTCACCAGCAAGCGGATGATTGAAATCAACATCCACCCAATCATCGTCTACAGCAACGATGACTCCGGGCAATTCTGCATTCTGGGCATCAGCAAACGACATCATGAGGCCTTCTACCAATTCCATATTGGGTTTGAACTGAGATCGCTTCATTCGTTGAATATTCTCTGGATTCGGGATGCCAAATCCGTTTTCAGCGATGATAACGAGTTTCTTCTTTTCGCCCGCCTTCAGACCAAACATCGCCCTTTCAAAACCTGGCAGCAGCTTGCCGTCACCGACAGTGAACTCGGCTGCCTTGTCACCGGTTGAGTCAACCACATTACCGGAATCAAGCAGAATACTGAATGTCAGTGATACCCGGGTGCCCGGCCCTATCGGCGGTCCGGCGTTGGCGGCTTTTTTACTCATTAACCACGTCCTTTTCACCTGAGTGATCCGATCTGAAGATCGTATCCAGGATGAGGAAACATGCCCCGACAAATATGGCGCTGTCTGCAATGTTAAAAGCGGGAAAATAGTACTCCTCCCAGTGAACGACGATAAAGTCGACAACATAACCCGTTAGTGCGCGGTCAATCAGGTTGCCTACGGCACCACCCAAAATCAGACACAGCCCAATTGACAGAATTTTGTCAGAGTTCCTGACCCGGTACAGCCATACGGCAATAACGGCACTGACAGAAGTCGATACAGCCACCAGAAACCAGCGCTGCCATCCGCCAGCATCACTTAGAAAACTGAATGCAGCACCGGCATTGTGCAGCAAAGTAAATTGAAATACAGGTAACACTACTATTGAGTCGCAATAACCAGGCACACAAAGGGGCAATAAATCCGACATATACCATTTAAGGAATTGGTCAAGTACAACCACCAAAACAGATGCAATGAAAAAGATCACTACTTCTCCTCGTTTGAGAAAAACTGTTTCGCACTCTTCACATCAGATGCTATTGCGTTTTTTAGTTCGTCCAGCCCTGAAAACTTCTGCTCGTCCCGGATCTTGTGTCTGAAAACGACCCTGACGTTCCTGCCATAAATATCATCATCGAAGTCAAACAGATGAACCTCAAGGATCGGGTTGAGTCGCTCTTCATCCACGGTTGGCCTGACGCCGACATTCGCAACGCCCATATAGCTACCGTTCAGACCTTCAACTTCGACGGCATAGACGCCGTCAATCGCTGCCCGATAGCGATGCAGTTGAATATTAGCAGTAGGTGCACCCAACGTCCTTGCCAATTGCCTGCCGTAGATCACTTTGCCGGTTATGGAATAGGCATGACCCAGCATCTGTTCCGCGTCTTTGAATTGTCCAGCCGCAAGGCATTCGCGAATTCTGGTACTGCTGACCCTGATGTCCTCAAAGCTGAGGGTATTCATATCTGTTAATTCGAAACCATGCTGCTCCCCGGCTTTAGCAAGGTCGGCAAAACTGCCACTTCTATCACTGCCGAACTGGAAGTCGTCGCCAACATAAAGCGCACATACACCGATATCCTTCGCGAGGATATTAATAAACTGATCCGCAGGCATAGAGCGGATTTCTTCATCGAATTTAAGGCAAAGCAGAAGGTCGAGACCTACTTTCTCGACAAGCTCCACCCTTTCCCTGAACCGGGTCAGTCTGGCTGGCGCCCTACCCAGATATTCCTTGGGGAGTGGTTCAAAACAGATCAACATGGATTTAACACCGAGTTCTTCGGCTTTATCCCTGACCCGCTTGAGTATCGCCTGGTGTCCCCTGTGGACACCGTCAAAATTACCGATAGTCGCAACACAACCCCTGTGTTCCGGTTTTAAATTGAGTAAACCTCTAATGACTTCCATAAAACCCGTTACCTGATCATCTCTCTCAATTTGATGCCTGCCAGCAGAAGGACAGCACCATACGTTACCGCGCCCCCTATGCAGATCATAATCATCACCCCGAAGCGCCACCAGAATTCCATCTGCAACCAGGCGCTTTGCTCGGGTGTGGCCAGCCCGAGAAAACCACACATCGCAATATTTGCGATCAATACCTGGCCGAAAAACTTGAACCAGCTACTGTCCCGAGAAAAACCCAGCGAGAATACACCCAGCTTAGCCAGCCCGTAGATCAATAACCCGGCATTCAGGAAAGCTGACAATGACGTTGCAAGTGCGAGACCCGCGTGCTTCAAGTGCCAGACAAGGATCAAATTCAATATCATATTCGCCACCAGCGCAATCACGCCATACCTGACCGGTGTGCTGGTATCCTGTCTGGCAAAAAAGGCAGGAGCAAGTACCTTAACCAGCATATGCCCCAGCAATCCAATGCCGTAGGCACTGAGACTGAAGGATGCCATCTCAACATCTCTTACCGTCATCTCGCCCTGGTAAAACAAGGTTGTAATCAGACTTTCTGACAGCACAACCAGCGCAATCGACGCCGGGATACCCAGCAGGAGCACAAGCCTCACAGCCCACTCCAATGTCTTTTTATAGTCCTGCGAATCGGATACATACTGACTCGACAGACTCGGTAAGATCACCGTGGCAATGGTAATACCAAATAACGCCAGAGGTAACTCTAATAAACGATCTGAATAATACAGCCACGACAGGCTGCCCGTTTCAAGGAATGAGGCGAGTATCGTATCCACGAGGAGGTTTATCTGCCCTACTGAGACGCCAAATAGCGCTGGGACCATTAACAATGCTACTTTTCGGACACCCGCATGCTTGAAATCAACCTTCGGCAGAACCAGCAGCTTCTCGCGCGCCAGAAACGGCAGTTGAAACGTCAACTGCGCAACGCCTGCGATCAACACTGCCCAGGCAAGTGCAATAACAGGTGTCTTGAGATAGGGGGTCAGATAGATCGCACACAGTATCAGGGATACATTTAGCAGCACGGGGGTGAAAGATGGCACGGCAAACCGGCCATAGCTGTTCAGTATCGAACCTGCGAACGCGGTCATGCAGATCAGAAAGACATAGGGAAAGGTCAGACGAAGCATCTCGGTCGCCAGGTGCAATTTCTCGGTCTCACCTGTATATACATAGCCTGCAGCGAAGAGCCCGATCACGAGCGGTGCCCCTGCAACACCTATAAACGTGAGTGCTAGCAGGTTCAAACCCAGGGTACCGCTAACCCGGCTGATCAGCTCCCTCACGGCGTCTTTTGAGCCCAGCGTCTTGTATTCAGCGAGCACCGGTACAAAAGCCTGTGAAAAAGCACCTTCGCCGAACAGCCTGCGGAAAAAATTGGGAATGCGAAAAGCAAGGAAGAACGTGTCTGCCCCGGCGCTGGCGCCAAAGAAATTGGCGATCACCATGTCTCGAACCAGACCAAGAATCCGGGACAACAGCGTCATTGCCGAGACCACTCCACTGGACTTCAGCAGTTTACCATTGGTCCCTTCAGCGGAGGGTTGAACGTCACTCATCGACCCATATTACCGCGTTATAGCGAGTTTCTGGACCTGATTTATCGTCCCCACGGGTTCTGGTTGTTGAAAGCCCGCAGAAGATTGACAAACAGGATGTCTATCGGCATAGTAGCGCACCTTATTTTCCAGCCCATTTAGAGGTATTGAATAAACGTGGCTAATTCTGCACAAGCTCGCAAGCGAGCACGACAATCTGAAGGTCGACGAAAAAACAATGCAAGCCAGCGCTCTGCGATGCGTACTGCAATTAAAAAGACGTTGGCAGCCGTGGAATCTGGAGATTACGAAGTGGCTACCGCCGCCTATAAAGAAACCGTGCCGGTGCTGGACAGCGCTGTGACTCACGGTATTATCCAGAAGAACAAGGCAGCCCGGCATAAATCGCGTCTCAATGCACAGATAAAAGCCCTGAAAAGCTAGACAACCCTTTTATCTGTCACTGCATTCGCTGTAGCCGACAGACAATCCATAGAAATACCCGCTTATACCAGGACCAGATTGTCCCGGTGAATGAGTTCTTCTTCACCGGAGTAACCCAGTGTCGCCTCGATTTCAGAACTGGACAGACCGCGGATAGCTGTCGTTTCGGTATGGTTATAGTTGATCAGGCCTCTGGCGATCTCGATACCAGAACCATTTTTCAGGGAAACCATCGCTCCCCGTGTAAAAGTCCCGACGACGCCTTTGACGCCGACGGGCAAAAGACTTCGCCCGTCCTCCCGCAGGACCCGGCTCGCACCATCATCCAGTATGAGCTGACCCTCGGTTGGTAATGCGGCTAGCCACTGTTTTCTTGAAACCAGTACGGCTTTGTCTGCCAGCAAAAGTGTGCCGCAGACCTCACCTCTTGCCAGCCTTGATATGACCTGCGGTTCGCGTCCTGATGCGATCACCGTGCTTGCACCGCTGCGTGAAGCAATTCTGGCGGCGCTGATTTTAGTTACCATACCTCCACGGCCAATGGCGCCACCTTCTCCTGCCATATCGTCAAGATCTGTATTGTTGGCATTAGTGACTTTCACCATTTCGGCATTTGAGGATTTTCTGGGATCAGCATCAAACAATCCCTGCTGATCAGTCATCAGAAGCAGGGTATTGGCACTGATCAGGTTTGCAACAAGGGCAGCGAGACTGTCGTTATCGCCAAATCGAATCTCATCTGTTACTACCGTGTCATTTTCGTTTACCACTGGAATCACACCCAGCTCCAACAGATTATTTAAGGTGCCTCGCGCGTTTATATAGCGCTCTCTTGATTTCAGATCATCGTGAGTCAACAAGACCTGTGCCGTATGCAGGTCATATTTTTGAAACTCTGATTCGTATGCCTGAATCAGGCCCATCTGACCGACCGCAGCAGCAGCCTGCAACAACTGCAGAGAACTCGGTCTCTTTGAGATAC
>CAZJRI010000123.1:295-3912 GCA_964548025.1 uncultured Pseudomonadales bacterium | reverse complement strand
TGCCGCTTCTGCTCAAACCAACGATCTGGTCCACCCAGTCTGACACCAGATCGACAGACAAACCCTCACCATCGTCCGTTAGCAGGGAGCTGCCAATCTTGATCACCCAGATTTTGCCAGCATCGTAATGCTGTTGACTGTTGTCATCGGTCATTTACTGGTTCCAGCCTTATGGGTCGCGACCTTCGCTTGCATATCGCCACATTCCTGAATCGTTGGTTCAATTATTAGCTGCTTGTCTTAGGGTGGCACTTATGCTTCCCGGCATCGTCTGCAATCAGGGTTCGTAATGTACCTCAATATCCGAGTCATCGTCTTCATCAGCTTCTTTTGATTTCTGCCGTCTGGTTCGCCTGCTCTCCCTCTGTGCCAGCGAGTATTCTTGAACTTCCTGCCTGATCTTCTGATCATCATCGCGCAGATCAGACGCCTCGCTTTCTTTTTCTGCCAGTTCAAGCAGATAGATCTGAATTGCCTCAGTCAGTTTTTTTGTCCCTTCTCCGGAAACTGCCGATATCCTGAAACTCGAACCGTCATGATCAATAGACGCCAGCACCTTGTCGATGATCTTCCCGGCCTCATCATCCGGCATCACATCCATTTTGGTGAACACCAGCCAGCGATCTTTGCTGGCGATACCATCGCTGTATTTAGCGACTTCGTTTTCAATAACTCGGAAGTTTTCAGCAGGATCACTGCCATCCATGGGTGCAATATCAACCAGGTGGAGAAGCAGTCGAGTCCGGGAAAGATGCTTTAAGAATTGCACTCCCAGCCCCGCACCATCGGCAGCACCTTCAATCAAACCGGGAATGTCTGCAATGACAAAGCTGTTATCCCCGACTTTCACCACGCCGAGGTTGGGAATCAGGGTGGTGAAGGGATAATCCGCCACTTTGGGTCTTGCGGCCGACACAGCGCGTATGAGCGTTGATTTGCCTGCATTGGGCAAGCCCAGCAAGCCAACGTCAGCGATAAGTTTTAACTGAAGACGCAGTGATTTGATTTCCCCAGGGGTTCCGGGTGTTGTCTGCCGTGGCGCCCTGTTGGTGCTTGATTTAAACCGGGTATTGCCCAGGCCGTGAAAACCGCCCTGGGCGACCAGAACCTCCTCACCCTCCGTATTCACGTCCATCAGAAACTCATTGGTTTCGTCATTGAAGACGCTGGTACCAAGCGGGACTTTGAGGTAGATGTGCTCACCTTTTGCACCCGTGCAGTCTTTACCCTTACCCTGTTCGCCCTTCCCGGCTCGATACCGGGGTTGAAACCGATAGTCAACGAGGGTGTTCAGCGCAGCATCGCCGACCAGGTAGACACTACCACCGTCACCGCCATCACCACCGTCGGGCCCCCCTTTGGGTATATATTTTTCGCGACGAAAGCTCAGACAGCCATCGCCGCCTTTTCCTGCTTCTACTGTAATACTCGCTTCGTCTACAAATTTCATAGGGATGAATTGTTTTCAATAATTATCTTGGTGAACTTTCGCTAAGCCTGACTTAGTGACATTGAATTCGACCCTTTCAATAAAAGAGACCCTAAAAAAAAGCCCCGTCGATGACAGGGCTCTCTAAATACCAATAACTGTTAAGCCTCAGCCACCACATCAACATATTTGCGCTGTCTTGGCCCCCTGACATTAAACTGAACATTGCCATCTGCTGTCGCAAATAACGTATGGTCCTTGCCACAGCCTACGTTCCTGCCGGGGTGAAATTTCGTGCCTCGCTGGCGTACGATGATATTACCGGCAACAACTGATTCACCACCATATACCTTAACACCAAGCCGTTTTGACTCAGAATCGCGCCCGTTGCGCGTACTGCCACCTGCTTTTTTATGAGCCATTCGTCTATCCTCCTGAAATCTCAGTAATTTTGACTGTGGTGAAAGACTGCCTGTGTCCAGCCTGTCGACGATAGTGCTTTCTTCGGCGAAATTTGATGACCGTGATCTTGTCATCCCTGCCGTGTTCCACGACTTCTGCCGTGACCTTGCCACCATCAACATAGGGGGCACCGATCTTCACATCTTCACCGTCACCGATCAGCATGACCTCATCAAAATCTACCGTCCCGCCTGCTTCAACGTCCAGTTTCTCAAGCTTGAGCACTTCACCCGGCTCAACCCGATGCTGTTTTCCACCACTCTTAATTACAGCGTACATTGTTCTTTACTCTAGTTAACTTTCAAGGATCCGGGCGAATTTGCCGAATTGCGACGCACACTCGCCGCTGGGCCAGCCCATATTCAGGGTGCGCAATTCTACGGGAAGCGACATAGGCAATCAACCAGTGATTGCACCTATTTTGAATAACAAGCCAATGACAGCACCAGCACCTTAAAACCACAGCCGTCATGCCTATTTTAGGGGTTTTGACCATTGACAGCCCGCCTGACCATGCCTAGCATTCAAGCCCTTGGTGCACCAAAGGTGCCGACACAGAGCCGCACATGAAATACCCATTCTATACGGTGGTTGACTCTGACTTTTCAGCGGTCAATCAGCTCATTATCAACAGTCTCAGCTCCCACGTGGCTCTGGTAGAAGAGATCTCAAACTACATTGTGGAAGCTGGTGGCAAGCGACTGCGCCCCCTTTTGGTACTCCTGTCGTCAAAAGCCTGTGGCTATGATGGCGATCAGCATATCAATCTCGCCACAGTCATCGAATTTCTGCATACGGCAATGCTGCTTCACGACGATGTTGTGGACGCTTCCGACCTCAGGCGGGGAAGAAAGACGGTTAACGCTGCCTGGGGCAACCCGGCCAGTGTGCTGGTGGGTGATTTTCTTCACTCCAGGGCGTTCGAGATGATGGTTGAGATCCGTGACATGCCCGTCATGGACATCCTCTCTCATGCCACCAATACCATCGCCGAGGGTGAAGTGCAGCAACTGAGCAATATCCGTAACCCGGATATTACTGAAGAGAACTATATGGAGGTCATATCCCGTAAGACCGCCATGCTGTTCCAGGCAGCCTCTCACTCAGGTGCAGTGCTGGCAAACGGTACGCCGGAACAACAAGATGGTCTCAAACGCTACGGCTGTCACCTCGGGCTTGCATTTCAATTGGTGGACGATGTGCTCGACTACCAGGGCGCCACGGAGGACCTGGGCAAGAATATTGGCGACGACCTTGCTGAAGGCAAAACAACATTGCCGCTCATTGCCGCCATGCGAAACGGCAACAGCAGCCAGGTGGATTTTGTTCGAAACGCCATTCTGAACGGCGGCGTTGAAAACCTCGAAGAAATCAGCAGCATCGTCAAAACCACCGGCGGACTCGACTACACCATGGAGCAGGCAAATATCGAGACGGAAAAAGCCATCGAATGCCTTAACCACCTGCCTGATTCGGAATACAAAACAGCCATGTTATCGTTAGCGAGATTTTCTATAGAAAGAAGTTTTTAACCACAAGCAAGTTTCGGTTCGGGGTGTAGCTCAGCCTGGTAGAGCACTGTCTTCGGGAGGCAGGGGTCGTGAGTTCAAATCTCGCCATCCCGACCAATAAAAACAGTACGTTAGGCTAATAGATTTAGACATGAGGACCGTCGCGTTATACCGTAAGTCCACGGTAAGTCCTTATCTGAAGTTTTATAGTTTCT